>JAZSJI010000099.1:0-9376 GCA_045534235.1 Candidatus Flemingiibacterium sp.
ATAGCGCGGTTGCGTACGTGCATTGCGCCTGCGTGGTAGTGATCGCAAAGGATAGTCGAGGAGTCGGCACGGGCGAGAATGTCGTTGTAGATGTCAATATCGCGTTGCTGCCAATTTTTATATTGCTCCGGACAGGGAAGCATAAGGTGCAGCTTTATATCGTCGCCGCGCTGTCTGAGGCGCAGTACGGTAAGTGCGGCTATGGTGTCAAAGCCAAGCGCGCCGCCCGCGTAGAAATTCTTTATTCCGTGCTCGGAAAGATAGCTTACCTCGAGGTATAGCCTATCAACGAGCGAGGGTAATTTCGTGTTGTCAATTTTTCTGTGTCCCGTAAAGCAGCAGGAGTTTTCAACTGTAGGTGTCATACGCCCTCCAAACAAGTGTTCTGTAAAATATTGTACCACAAAGAATTTTGTTTGTAAAGGCTTTTTCAAAAATTTGCAGAAAAATATTTGTGCATACAAATTTCCTTATATGTCCTTGTATTGGGACACTGAATGTGTTATAATATAATTGTGATACAATTACACCGTAAGTGAGGTTACTATGCCAGAGCTTATCAGCTGTAAAACGCTTATCACATACGTTTACTCGAAAATGCGAAAAAGCTCCCTCTACGGTATTTTTGAGAGGCTTTCAAGGCTCGCGCGGCGCTTTACGCTGGTGGCGCGCATTTTCAGCTATATACGCATTACAGTTACCGTAATAGAAACGAGCGCGGTGCTTATACTTTTCGCGGCGGTGCTTGCCCTGCTTATACCGCTTATTATCATAATCCTCGCTGTGCTTGCGGTGAGTGACTATTTTATCGGCAGGCGCATACTGAAAAGCGAGCGGCTTGCAAAAGTGCTCGCACGTGAGCGTGTTTATATCATATCGGAAGCGGGCGATTTTGGCGAGGGCTTTGCGCGCGAGCTTACAAAAAGCGGCGCGGCAGTGTTCGTAATATCCGCTTCACCGTCGCGGCGCTTTATATCTGCACAAAACGAGGGCGGAGTTTACTATATCCGTCACGCATTTTATTTTCGCCTTAAGCGAAGAAAACTATCCGACATTTCCCACAAAACTGTTTATTTGATTCAGTGAGGTGACATTTAATGATAAATTTTATCTACGGCAGAGCGGGAAGCGGTAAGAGCTCGCGCATCTGTGAGCTTGCCGCCGCAGCGGTACGCGAGGGACGGCGCGTATTCGTTATCGTGCCCGAGCAGATGGCGCTTGAGGCAGAGGCGCGTATGACGGAGCTTATAGGTGACGCGCCGACGCTCTCGCTTGAGGTGCTGAATTTCCGCAGACTTTGTAACCGTATATTCAGAGAATACGGAGGGCTTTCCTACAGCTACGCAACGAAAAGCGGACAGATGCTTTTGATGTGGCGCGAGCTCTCGGAGCTTGCTCCTATGTTAAAAAGCGGTATTGCCGCTGACAAAAGTACCGCATCCGAAATGCTTTCGGCAATATCGGAGTTCAAGGCGTACTGCATTACGCCGCGCGCACTTGAGAAGGCGGCAGAAGCAATAAGCGTTGACGGTGAAAATACTCGCCTTGCAGACAAGCTTTACGACTTGTCGCTCGTTTTTGCGGCGTACTCGAACTTGCTCTCGCAGATCGCCGACGATGTTTCGGACGACCTGACCAAGGCGGCAGACCTACTCGCAGAGCACGATTTCTTTGCGGGTGCCGATGTATACCTCGACTCGTTCTATGGCTTCACGCCGCAGGAGTATCGCGTGATAGAGGCGTTGTTTAGGGGCGCAGACAGCGTCACGCTGTCGCTTTGTCTTGACGCGTCGGACGCGACGTTTGAAAATCAGGCGAGGACGGCGGAATATCTTTATGAGCTTGCAAAGCGAGCGGGGAAGGATATACACGAAGAAACGCTCACCGAAAACCACCGCGCAGGCTCGGCAGAGCTTCGCTTTATTGAGAAAAATCTGTGGTCGCTCGATGCTGTCGAAAAGGCTGTGTTCGAGGAAGATGCTCCTGCGCTTTCGCTCGTGGAATGCGGCAGTCTTTTTGCCGAGTGCGAGGCTGTTGCGACCGACATTTGCCGCCGTGTACGCGAGGGTGCAAAATGGCGCGATTTCGCTATAGTAACGCGCGGTATCGACCGCTACGACGGTATACTTGACGTTATACTCGAAAAGTACGGTGTGCCGCATTTCGTATCTCGCAGAGTTGACATAAAAAACAAGCCGCTAATCAGGCTAATTCTCCTTGCGCTGACGCTTATATCCACCAATTTCCGCACAGAGGATATGGTATCCTACATAAAGACGGGGCTTTGCGGTATAACGCCCGACGAGGTATGCACACTCGAAAATTACGCAGGCGCGTGGGGCATACGCGGATTTTCGCGTTGGAATGAGGATTTCACGATGAATCCCGACGGATATACCGCAGCTTTTTCAGAAAAATCTGCACGGGTGCTCGACACAGTAAACGATGTGCGTGAACGAATTATGATACCGCTTGCCGACCTTCGAGAGGCACTGTTCTCGGCAAAGACGGCGCGCGATTACTCGGGCGCGCTCTATAACTATCTTATGGTGCTTAAAATTCCGGAAAAGCTTGACGCTATTGCAGCAGAAAAGCGCACGACTGCACCTGCTGAAGCTAAGGAGTACGAGCAGCTGTGGGGCGTACTTATAGACGCACTCGACGAGCTTACGGCGCTGATGCCCGACCTTGAGGTCGACAGCACGACGTTTATCGAGCTGCTTGGGCTTATATTTGATACGACGGACATCGGACGTATACCGAGTACCGTAGACGAGGTCGTTTCGGGCGATGCTACGCTTCTGCGTGCTACGGCAAAGCACGTCTACGTGATAGGTGCAAACGAGGGCGTATTTCCGCTCGCACCGATGGACGAGGGCATATTCCGCGACTTTGAACGCGACATTTTGGCAGGGGTCGGCGTTGCACTTGCTCCGACGACTGACTACCGCGCAGCTGACGAGCGCTTCGCATTTTACCGCGCGATGACGAGTGCATCGGAAACGGTGACGGTCGTATGGTCATCGTCTGACCTTGCAGGCGCGGCGCAGAAGCCGTCACTCGTCGTACTGCGTCTTACCTCGCTGTTCCCAAAGCTGAAAATAACGCGCTTCTCGAGCGAGCCTATTGAAAAGCGTCTTGAGGGACGCGGCAATTTACTCGAGTTTGCCGCAGAGGCTGACGGTACACCGCTCGGCGCGGCTATAATGGAATATATTAAGGGCGACGAGGAGCTTTGTGCGCGCGCAGGACGCATATCTGTGCCGCTTTCTAACGACGATGAGGTTCTAACCGAAGAAACGGCGAAACGGCTGTTTGGCGGCGACCTTGCGCTCACGCAGTCGCGCCTCGACGCGTACGTGCTGTGCCATTTCTCATACTTCTGTAAGTATGTGCTAAAGCTTGACGAAATGAAAAAAGCGACCTTCTCCGCGGCGGATATCGGTACGTTCGTGCACCATATCCTCGAGGCGTTCGTTTCGCGCGCCGAGCGAGAGGGTACGCTTGCCAATATCACGGACGACGAGCTTGAAACGATGGTCGACAAGATAGTATCCGACTACATGCAGACGATATGCCGCGTCGCGCCGAATTTCTCGGGAAGCCGACTTGCGCATCTTTTTGAGCGACTTCGCCGCTCGTCGCGCATACTTTGCAAAAATCTCGCCGCAGAGTTTTCACAGAGCCGCTTCAGGCCGGCATTTTTTGAGCTTCCGATACGATTCCCGTCGCCTGATGAGGCAACGGTCGAGCCACTTTCGGTAAAGCTTTCGGACGGCACGAGCGCGTACGTTTACGGTGTCGCCGACAGAGTTGACGTATTGCAGACGGAGGACAAATACTACGTGCGTATCGTTGACTACAAGACGGGCTCGAAGGAGTTTTCCCTTGAAAACGTATCTATGGGACTTGATATGCAGATGCTTTTGTATCTGTTTTCGATATGGAAGAATGGTCATAGCCCGAGAAGTGCTCTCAAAATTCCCGATAATGCCGAGATAATTCCTGCGGGAATACTTTATTTCTCCGCAGGCGTGCCGACGGTTACTCTTGAAAGCGCAGCGGAGCCTTCCGCGGTCGAGGGTATGGTTTCGGACAAGCTTTCGCGTAAGGGATTGCTTCTTGAGGACGAGAACGTCCTTCGCGCGATGGATACGGAGCTTTCGGGAAAGTATCTGCCCGTTAAAATTAAAAAGGACGGTGCCTTCTCGAGCTCGGCAAGCCTTACATCGCTTGAGGGCTTTAAGACGCTGCTGTCGTCTATCGAGGATACCGTTGGCCGTATCGGCGAGGAGATTAAGCGAGGCAACGCCTCTGCAAAGCCGATTCAGGATAAAAAGCACGACGCGTGCAAATACTGCGCTATGCGCCCCGTTTGCCGTAAGCAGAGAAAGGCAGGTGAGTGATTATGTCAAGAGAATGGACGAGCGGACAGCGAGAGGCTATTGAGGCTGTCGGACGCGATCTGCTTATTTCGGCAGGTGCAGGCTCGGGTAAGACCGCGGTTCTCACCGAGCGCATAATCCGCCACCTGACCGATCCCGAGCATCCGGCAGACCTTTCGCGTATGCTTATCGTAACCTTTACACACGCCGCGGCGACCGAGCTCAAGGAGCGTATTTCTGCGGCCATTACGGAGGCGATTGCAAAACGTCCCGGTGACAGACGCCTCGCGCGTCAGCTTTTATCGCTCGACCGCGCAAAAATATCGACGATACATAGCTTCTGTCTTGACATACTGCGCGAGAATGCAAGTGAGGCAGGACTTGTCTCGGGATTCAGAATAGCCGACAGCGTGGAGATAGATCTTATGCGTGTCAGCATTATGAACGAGATTATCGACGACTATTATTCCGTCGGCGTGGAGGGCTACCCGATCGAGGGATTTGAGGAATTTGCGGACGCGTTCGTCGGCACAAAGAGCGACGATGCGCTTGCCGAAATATTCCTTGGAATAGAAAACAAGCTTTCAAGCTTTACGGATCATATTGGATTTATTAAAAAATTTGCCGATACGCTTCGCTCGGACGGCGGCGAATTCGGTGCCGGGGAATGCGGCAGGGAAATACTCGGCTACATCAGCGGCAGACTGTCAGTATATCGCGAAATGTTCGCCTCAATAATAGCTGAGCTCTTGTCTGACGAAAAGCTTACAAAGGCTTACTACGGTGCTTTTTCGAGCGATATCGACTTTATCGACCGCGTTATAGCCGCGTGTGAGCGCGAGGACTATTTTGATGTGGCAGAGCTTGTAAACGCGTTCGAGCCTGCGCGCCTTGGAAGCGTTAAGGGAGCGCAACTCTCTGAAAACGGCGCTTACGTTAAGGATGTGCGCGATGAATACAAGACGCTTGTAAAAAAAGCGGCGGTGGAGTTCTTCTCGCTCACTCGCGAACAGCTTACCGATAACTGCAAAAACACCGCAGATGCACTCGACAAGCTTTACACGCTGCTCTTTGTATTTCTCGAACGCTTCGGAGAGGAAAAGCGCCGTCGCGGTATCGCGGACTTCGGTGATCTTGAGCGCTTTGCCTACAAATTGCTCGTCAAAGATGACGGCACACCAACCGATGCGGCAAAGGAAATACGTGAGCGTTTCGACGAGATATACATAGACGAATATCAGGACGTGAACGCCGTTCAGGACGCGATCTTTGCCGCTGTTTCAAACGGTAAAAACCGCTTTATGGTCGGTGACATCAAGCAGTCGATCTACGCCTTTCGCGGCGCAGAGCCGATGATATTCGCGAACTACCGCCGTGCGTTCGGCACGCTCGGTGACGGCAAGGATACGGGCGCGGCGATATTTTTATCGAATAACTTCCGCTGCGACGAGAAGGTTATCGACTTTTCCAATATCGTGTCGGGCTGTCTTTTCACGGGAGGACGCGGCGATATACCGTTCACCGAGGAGGATCTGCTCATACACTCGAAGGTCGACACCGAGTGCGGCGATCCCGTGCACGTAGTGCTCATTGACGGCTCCGAGGATGAGGACGCGTCAGACGTTTCCTCGCGAGAGGCTGAATACGTTGCAGATGAGATCGCGCGCCTCTTAAAAGAGGGCAAAAAGAATAACGGCGAGCCGATATGCCCGTCAGACATCGCTATACTTATGCGAAGCGAGAAAGCTCATTCATCGGTGCTGGGCGCGGCTTTTACCGCTCGCGGAATACCGTACCACAGCGAGAGTGAGGGTGATTTCTTTGAGAACGCGGAGGTGCTTTTAGCACTATGTATTCTCAATATCATTGACAATCCGACGAGGGATATTTACCTTGCGGGCGCGCTTCGAAGCCCCGTGTTCGGCTTTACGCTTGACGAGCTTGTGAATATCCGAAAAATCACCAAGGACGGCTCGCTTTACGATGCGCTTCGACTTTATTGCAAAGATTTCGATTTTCCGAAAGGACGCACTTTCCTCGATACGCTTTCACGCTGGCAGGAGAGAGCAGAGGGGATGCCCGTCGACAAGCTTCTGTGGTACGTTTACACCGACACGGATCTTCTGTCGCTCGTGTACGACAAGGAAAATTCCACTCGCCGAGCAAACTTAATGCTGCTCTACGAGTACGCGCGCAAGTTTGAATCGTCGTCTTTTAGGGGCATTTACAACTTTATTCGTTATATCAACGACGTGCTCGAGGAGAAGGCACAGCTTAAGTCTGCGAAGCTTGAGGGCGGCGACAGCGGTGCCGTCAAGCTGATGACGATGCACAACTCGAAGGGACTTGAGTTCCCCGTGTGCTTTATCTGCGGAGCAGGCAAAAAATTCAACGATCAGGACCTTAAAAAGAACATAATCATAGAGCGCAGCCTCGGCATATCGCTGATGCTCGGCGACAAGACGGGCTTCGCGCGCTACGATACGCCGATACGCCGTGCACTTATAAGACGCCTTTCCGACAGTCAGCTCGAGGAGGAAATGCGTATCCTGTACGTGGCTATGACAAGGGCGCGTGAGCGGCTGTACGTTACGGGACTTGTCAAGGACACGGAAAAAACGCTTGAAGACGCCAAGACTGATGCAAAATGGCTCTCGCGCTACACCGTTATGAAAAACGGCGGATTTATGCGCTGGATACTCACCGCGCTCGAGCATCACAAGCTCACGCACAGTGGGGAAGTGCCGTACGTCATAGAAACGGTATTGCCTATGGGCGCAGAGGGCGAGGAGGCTATCGAAGCAGAGGTGGCCGTACCCGACGAGGTGAGCGCTACCGACGAGCTTCGCGCGCTTGTTGGCGAGCGTTTCGACTTTAAGTATCCGCACGCGGCGGCGTCGAAGCTGCCATCGAAGCTGTCCGTATCAAAGCTCGTTCCGAACCTTCTTGACGAGGACACGGCGGAGCTTGACGAATACGCAGAGCCGTACGATTTCGCGGCGAAGCGACCGCTCTTTCTCGATACTGAGGCGGCTGTCGCGGCGACGGGGGCAGAGCGCGGTACGGCAACGCACACGTTTATGCAGTTCTGTGATTTTTCACGTTTCGCAGGCGTGTCAGACGTTGCAAAGGCAGTCGAAGACGAGGCGGCGCGGCTTGTGGAGCAGCGCTTTATCACGAAGCGTATGGCATCTCTCGTGAACGTACGCCAGCTTGTACGCTTCTTTGAGGGCGATACGTTTGCGAAGATTTGTGCGGCGAAGCGCGTTATTCGCGAGCACCGCTTTAACGTAAAGCTGCCCGCGGCACAGTTTACCGAGGACGCAGAGCTTGCGGCGGCGCTCGGCGACGAGTGCGTGCTCGTTCAGGGCGTCATCGACTGTTTCTGGGAGAATACCGACGGCACGGTGACGCTTATCGACTACAAGACCGATTATATACCGTCGGAGCTTGATTTTGACGATGCGGCGAAGCTGCTACTCGAACGCCACCGCTTGCAGCTACTCTACTACAAATCCGCGTGCGAGCGGATAACGAGAAAGCGCGTGTCGCGCGTGGCGATATACTCGTTCGCGCTCGGCAGATGCGTTGAGGTTGAATAGAAAAACTCGCTCACGAGTGTAGCTCGTGGGCGAGTAATTTTTTTGTATTAAGAAAGAGCAAGGTCATCAAAGCACCGCTTCTATTGAACGAAGCCATACTCCTAACTTGCTCTATCCATAATGGTAACAAACGATTCCAGATGGGACAACAAAAAAGTCTCCCGCCAAAGTTCCTCGGTTGATACCGCAATAAGTATAGCACGACCGCTTTCAAATGTCAACACACAATTTTCCTTTTCCTGCAATGCGAATTTCGGGAAAAGAAAAAACTAGTGATCTAAAAACAAGTTTGGTGTATTGATGGCATTCAAAAAAAATAGAATCCAGCCTCATGGAAACAACACCTGATATAAAACTCGACGAATGTTTCTAAGCTAGATTCTACTAGAACAAGTGCCCGCCTTGGGGATAGGCAAAGCCACACACCCATTATGGCGAACACTGATTCTACTATAAGTATAGCAGATTTGTTTGGTCTTGTCAAGGATATGGAGCACGGCGATGATATTGTGCGAGCGAGATGGTAAAACTCTCTCCTACGATAGAGCGGAAAATGAGCTGCGGTATGAGGGCGAACGGGGCGCCCTTGACGTCGCCCCCTACGGAGATACCGAGGGCGACACAAAAGGAACAACAGCACGTGCAAGCGGAGAGATTAGAGACTCTTCCGAAGCTACTACCGTTACGCCTATACTTACTCGTCGTAACGAAGGTGCTGTTGTTCCTAAATGATAGTATAGCGTCTTCACCCGAAAATGTCAAGTCAATGGGGCTTGATTCTAAAATTTCCAAAAATCCCTTTACATTTTTGCTATTTTGTGCTATACTATACAGTAATGATTGAAATTTTAGGAGATAACAATGGCTACGAAGAAACCGGCTACCTACGGCGACCAAAGCATTACAAGTCTTAAAGGACCTGACCGCGTGCGTAAGCGCCCTGCGGTAATTTTCGGCTCGGACGGACTTGAGGGCTGTGAGCACTCCTTTTTTGAAATACTCTCGAACGCCGTGGACGGGGCGCGTGAGGGATACGGTAACGAAATTCGCGTAAAGGCGTATGCCGACCATTCTATCGAGGTTGACGACCGCGGACGCGGTGTGCCGCTCCCCTGGAACGAGGCCGAAGGGAAGTATAACTGGGAGCTTGTATACTGCGAGATGTACGCGGGCGGTAAGTATGACAACAACTCCGGAGACGCGGCTTACGAGTATTCGCTCGGTCTTAACGGCCTTGGCGCGTGCTCCACGCAGTACTCGTCCGAATATATGGAGGTTGCCTCCTATAACGGTGAGAGCGTCAGCAGGATAAGCTTCAAGAAGGGCTATCCCGTGACCGAGCTTATCGTCGAGCCGCTTGACAAAAAGACGCGCCGTACGGGCACTGTC
>JAZSJI010000001.1:0-4038 GCA_045534235.1 Candidatus Flemingiibacterium sp.
CCGAGATTTCTGATAAGTGCGCGGATCTCGATTATCTCCTTCGGGTCAAGACCGACAGTCGGCTCGTCGAGAATGATAATGCTCGGATTTCCAACAAGCGCCTGAGCGATACCTACGCGCTGCTTATAACCCTTCGACAGATTTTTTATAAGGCGATTTTTATTATAGTCGTCGGCGATCTTTACTACCTTGCATATCTCCTCAAGATGCTTTTTTCGGTTGAGCTTACAGCCCTTCAGCTCGTATACGAAATTAAGATATTCACGAACGGTCATATCCATATAGAGCGGCGGCTGTTCGGGAAGATAGCCTATCTGACGCTTTGCGCCGATAGGATCCTCGAGTATATCCATACCGCCCACCGACACCGTACCCGATGTCGAGGACATATAGCCCGTAATTATATTCATCGTGGTAGACTTGCCCGCACCGTTAGGTCCGAGGAAGCCGACAACCTCACCGTCGCCTATAGTGAAGCTGACGTCGTCGACCGCCACCTTCGCGCCGAAGCGCTTGACCAGGTTTTGTACTTCTATCATTTCAATCTCCATTCTGCCGCCGCTATAGCGGCATAAAAACACCGTCGTGCCCGTTTGGGCACGACAAAATTATACCATACTAATATGAATAAATCTTGAACTATACCGCCGCGCACGCGATAATCGCAAAACTTTCCGACGATGCACACACATCCGTCACATTACAGCGATATTACGGACAGCATCGTACCGCGAACACCGTGCGACGCGCGGTGACTATAAAAGAGCTCCGGCTCGCAGCAGGTACAATACTCGCACACGTCGATATTTTCGTCGCAAAGTCCCGCATCGAGCAAAAATCTGCGGTTCATTCCGACTATGTCCGCGTGAAGCCGACCGCCCTGCTCACGGATAAACTCGCGCGCCGCCTCGTCGCCGGCAAGCTCGCAAACGGACGCGAAAAAATCCTCGCCGACCTCGTAACAGCAAAAATGTATCGCCGCGCCTATAGCCGCACGGATATTTTCAGGCTTTGCGCCAAGCTCACACATTTTGCGCACACACTCCGCGGCAATCCCCGATGCCGTACCGCGCCAGCCTGCGTGAACAGCACCGATAACGTGCGCCTCTTTATCTGCAAAAAGTATCGGCACGCAGTCGGCAGTCTTAACGCCGAGCGTCACACCCTCGCGGTCGGTAACGTACCCGTCACACTCCGCGTCCGTGTCGACAAAATATCCCTCGCCGCGCATTTTTTCATCTGCATAGACAACGCACGCGGAATGTATCTGATGACGGCTTACAACACTTTCGGGCATCACACCTACGGCATCGGCAAAAAGCCGCAAGTTTTCCATTACCGTTTCACGCTCGTCGCCGCGCCCGAAGGCGAGATTCAGCGATGCTGTATGCGCCTCACGGCTGACACCTCCAATACGCGTGGCAAAGCCGTGCGGCACGGGAATAATATCGGATTTAAGATACTTAACGCCGTTCTCGGCGGTGATAAGTGAAAAAGCCATTTTTACTCCTTAAAGAGAGAATAATTTTATAACCTTTATCGCCGTACCGTCTGCGTACTGTCGCACCTCACCGAGAGCGTAAAAGCCCTCCCTGCCCAAAAGTCGCACGCGAGTGCCGACAGGATATGACGTGCCTATCTTTTTCTGGTATATCTCGTTGCCGTCGCGCGAAAGCTTCTCAAAAAACGGTGCAAGCTTTACCGCATCAAGCTCGGCAAAAAGCGATTCCGTCGGACAAAGTGCCGCGATGCGCCCTCCCTCGTCAAGTGCCTCGAGCTCATCAATCGTATACGTATTTTCGAGCTTAAACGAGCCGCTTGCAAGTCTGCAAAGCGAGCTCATCGCACCGCCGCATCCAAGCTTCGCGCCAATATCGGCGCACAGCGTGCGGATATACGTGCCCTTCGAGCAGTGTACCGTCAATATGTAGTCGCACGGTGAATCGGTCGCCTCGACCTCAAGCGAGTGCACCGTTATCGGTCTTGCCTCGCGTTCAACGGTTACGCCCTCGCGTGCAAGGTCAACGAGCTTTTTTCCGCCCACCTTGAGTGCCGAATACATCGGCGGTACCTGCATAATGTCGCCAACAAACTCGCGGCATACTGCAAATACTCGCTCGGCTTCGGGTATATCAGCGCACTCGGTAAGCACCGCGCCCGTCGTGTCCTCGGTATCCGTAGTCACGCCAAGGCGAAGCCCTGCACGGTATACTTTATCGTCCGAAACAAGCAACTCCGCTGCCTTTGCGGCACGCCCAACGAGCACGGGCAGAACGCCCGTTGCCATCGGGTCAAGAGTTCCCGTGTGCCCGACCTTTTTCGTGTTGTATATGCGGCGAATCTTATTTACGCAGTCGTGCGAGGTAAAGCCTGCAGGCTTGTTTATAAGTATAACTCCCGACGGCTCTGTCATAGCGTATCCGCTCCTTCAAACGCGCCTGCCGCTTCGAGCGCTTCAAGCTCGCGTACGACTGCATCAACGAGCATTTTCTCGGCGAGCTTTTCATTTTCCGCGTTCACCGAGCAGCCGCCTGCACGAACGTGTCCGCCACCGCCGAAAAGTGCGCAAAGCTTTGACACGTCCGCAACGCGGTTTGAGCGCATCGACACCTTGAAAAGTGTAAGGTCGTCCGCGTTTTGCTTTATTGTCATACCGACCTCAACACCCTCAATCGTGCGTGTGAGGGAAATAATATCATCGATATCCTCGTTTGTTAAATTGTCGGGCTTCATCATTTCACGCGTGAAATTGATAACGGCAAGCTTGCCGCCCGCATAAAATTTCAGCGCACCGAGCGCTGCCTTGGTCGCCATTACCTGCGATACGGGGCGAGAATCGTAAAGTCTGCGTGCAATTTCAGCGTGGTTTATGCCCGCCTCGTGAAGCTTTGCTATACGTCTGTGAGTATCGGCAGTGACTGCCTCGTACTTAAAGCTGCCCGTATCCGAGCAGATAGCCGCGTAAAGCGCAGTTGCAGCCGCACGGTTGAGTGTAGCCCTGCCGCGCTTTTCAAATTCCGCGAAAATATCGAGTATTATCTCGCCGCAAGCGCCTACGTCGCCCACATAGGTTTCTTTTGCAAACGGCGTACCGAGCACGTGGTGGTCGATAGCAAGCTCGACCTTGTTTGCAAACGCTTCCTCAAGCGTGCCAAGCAGCTTCGCCGCAGACACGTCTACCGACACGATAAGGTCGGGGGCAAAATCGGCAGGAAGCGTTTCGGGCGAAAGCGAGTCCACGCCGAAAATAAAGCGAAGCTTTCTTGGAAGCTCGTCGCCGTTTATAACCTCGGCGCGCTTGCCCATCATACGCAAAAGCTCGCGGAGTGCGAACGCGCTTCCGAGCGTGTCCGCATCGGGACGCGCGTGGGAAAGTATCAGCACAGACGAAGCCTCTTCAAGACGGTCGCACACCTCTATAAAGGTGACGGTAGAAAGCTCACTCATCGTCTTTTTCCTCGTCTAAAACGTCGGTAAACTCGATTTTGTTAAGAAGCGAGTTTATGTGTGCACCGTATTCTATCGAATCGTCGGAAATAAAGAAAAGCTCGGGCGTCTGACGAAGGTTGAGGGTTTCCGCAAGACGCTTTCTGATATAACCCGAAGCACTCTTGAGTCCCTTTTTGACCTCTGCCTTGTCACCGCTTAACGCGGAAAAATATATTTTCGCGGTTTTCATATCGGTTGCGACGTCAGCCGCCGTTACGCTTATAAACGCGTCCGACACGCGCGGGTCCTTCACCTCACGCAGAATGCTCGAGAGCTCCTTTACGACCTCCTCGTTAACGCGTCCTCTTCTGTATTTAGCCATAATATCCTCCAAAAGACATAGTTATATATAATACTATTTTATCATATATCGACGCAAATATAAATAGGGTTTTGTAAATTATTTTTAGTTTTGATAAAAAGTTGAGCCTATTTCACGCATAAAATTGCGTTAAGATATTGAAATTTACAGTTTTTCGTGTTATGATAATAAGGTAAAGAATTATTTGCCACACGGAGGACATCAAAATGGTAGAACTTATTCGCGGC
>JAZSJI010000105.1:0-13669 GCA_045534235.1 Candidatus Flemingiibacterium sp.
AAGAAGGAGCAATAAATGTACGTACACGCAGGAAACAACCGTATCATACGCACGCGTGAGATTATCGGCATATTCGATATGGACACGGCGACTATGGAAACGGCAACGAGAGAATATCTCCGCGCCGCGGAAAGGGACGGGCGTATGATAAACATAAAAGAAGAGATACCAAAATCGTTTATTGTAACGAGCGAGGGCGAGAGTGATAAAGTTTACGTGTCGCAGATATCAACGTCCGCGCTACTTGGAAGAATAAACTGTGAGTTTACAGATTGACAGTAATTTAAAAACAAAGCTTTCTATAAGCTAAAATAGAGAGGTAAAAATGTCGGAACAAGTAAAAAACAACTATGACGATAGCCAAATACAAGTGCTTGAGGGACTCGAGGCGGTAAGAAAACGCCCCGGTATGTACATCGGTTCAACCTCAATCAGAGGTCTGCACCATCTTGTATATGAAATTGTCGATAACTCTATCGACGAGGCTCTTGCCGGATACTGTGAGAGGATAATTGTTACCCTTCATAAGGATAATTCTGTATCCGTACGCGATAACGGACGCGGCGTTCCCGGCGGTATGCATCCTAAAAAAGGTATACCTACACTTGAAGTCGTATTTACGGTGCTCCACGCGGGCGGTAAATTCGGCGGCGAGGGATATAAGATTGCCGGCGGTCTTCACGGCGTTGGTGCGTCTGTTGTTAACGCGTTTTCCGAATGGGTTGAGGTAGAAAACTGTAACGAAGGAGAGCGTTACACCGAGCGGTTCGAGCACGGTAAGGTAGCGCGCGAGTTTAAGCACGTTGGCTCGTCAAACGGTGAACACGGACTTTACGTTCGCTTCCAGCCCGATCCCACTATTTTTGAGGAGGTAGTCCTCGATTATAAGGTAGTGGAAAAGCGACTTCGTGAGCAGGCGTTCCTTAACGCGGGAGTGAAGATAATTCTTCGCGATGAACGCGGCGAGACGGTTGAAGAAGAGGAAATTTCCTCGGAAAAAGCTGAAGAAACTGCTAATAATCAATCTGCTGCTGATTTTGAAGAGAGCGCCGACGCTGTTGAGAATATAGCTCTCAGATACGGTCCTGCCGAGGTTGAGCTTTGCTACGAAGGCGGTATAAAGAGCTTCGTTGAGCATCTTCAAAATAAGAGAAGCTACGCAGGTATTCATCCCGAAGTAATATATATGAAGGTCGAAAAGGACGACTCCATTGCAGAAGTAGCACTCCAGTATAATGAGAGCTACGTTGAAACGATAATGTCCTTTGCCAATAATATGCACACTATCGAGGGCGGTACACACGAAACCGGCTTCAAGCAGTCGCTTGCAAACGTTCTCAACGATTATGCGCATAAGAACAATATCCTCAAGGCTGATGAAAAGCTTACGGGTGAGGATACACGCGAGGGACTTTGCGCGATCATCAGTGTAAAGCTTACCGACGCGCAGTTTGAAAGCCAGACTAAAGCAAAGCTCGGTAACTCCGAGATGAGAACTCTTGTTTCCGGTCTTGTAAAGGATAAGCTCACAGAATTTTTCGAGGAGCATCCCGCAACTGCAAAAATAATCCTCGAAAAAGCACTCGCAGCGGCAAGAGCACGTGAAGCAGCAAGAAGTGCACGCGATGCAACAAGAAGAAAGGGTGCACTCGAGGGCGGCGGACTTCCCGGCAAGCTTTACGACTGCCAGGAAAAGCGTATAGAGCTTACAGAACTGTATCTTGTCGAGGGTGACTCCGCAGGCGGTAGTGCAAAGAGCGGCAGAAACAGCCGATTCCAAGCCATTCTCCCGATGAGAGGTAAGGTACTCAACGTAGAAAAGAGCCGACTTGATAAGGTTTATTCAAATCAGTCTCTTATTCCGATAATTCAGGCACTTGGATGCGGTATCGGTGAGGAATTTGATATTGCAAAGCTTCGTTATGGAAAAATAGTAATAATGGCGGATGCGGACGTTGACGGATCGCATATCAGAATACTTCTTCTGACCTTCTTCTTCCGCCACATGAAGCAGCTTATAGAGGACGGACATATATTCCTTGCACAGCCGCCTCTTTATAAGATAACCAAGGGTAAGAAAAATTATTACGCATACAGCGACGCAGAGCGCGACGCTATCATTGCGGAAATAGGCGAAACGGGAACTAAAACCAGCCGCTATAAGGGTCTTGGTGAGATGAACCCCGAGCAGCTTTGGGAAACTACAATGGATCCCGAACAGCGTACACTTCTTAAGGTAACCGTCGAGGACGCTATTGCGTGTGACGAAATGTTTACCATTTTGATGGGTGACAAGGTTGAGCCCAGACGCGAATTTATCGAACAAAACGCTGTTTACGCAACAAATCTTGATATTTAAAAAGTTTTCCACATCTAACATAGTAAAGTGTTGAAAAGTTCGTGTGTTTTACTCCAAGATGATTTTGAAAAAATTCAAAAAAGTCAGGCGGTATAAGGAAAAAAAGACTATTATGTTATAAACGCACGGTTTTCACATAAACGTGATAAATACTGTGGAAAAGTAAGAAAATAAGAGGTTTATGATGAACAAAAACGACAAAAACGAAAATATTGAGTTTCCTAATCAAAAAATAGTCGGCGTTGAAATGGAACAAGAGGTAAAGAGCTCGTTTATCGCTTATTCGATGAGCGTTATCATGTCCCGAGCTCTGCCCGATGTCCGCGACGGTCTGAAGCCTGTTCACAGACGTATTCTCTATGCAATGTACGAGGATAATCTTACCTACGATAAGGATTTCCGCAAGTCGGCAACCACAGTCGGTAACGTGCTTGGTAGATACCATCCACACGGCGACTCCGCAGTTTATGACACGATGGTTCGTCTTGCACAGCCATTCTCGATGCGCTATCCTCTCGTACAGGGACAGGGTAACTTCGGCTCGATAGACGGCGATAAGGCGGCGGCTTACCGTTATACCGAGGCCCGCCTTGCGAAGCTTTCCAACGAAATGATGAGCGATATCGAAAAGAACGTCATTGATTTCGTTCCAAACTTCGATAACACCCGTGAGGAGCCGAGCGTGCTTCCGTCAAGATTTCCGAATCTGCTTGTTAACGGTTCCATAGGTATAGCCGTAGGTATGGCCACCTACGTTCCGCCGCACAACCTTTGTGAGGTCATCGACGGTACGCTTTACCTTATGGATAACCCCGATTGCGAGATAAAGGACCTTATGCAGTTCATAAAAGGTCCCGACTTCCCGACTGCGGCGACCGTTTACGGCTCGAACGGCATTTACGAGGCTTATACCACCGGCAGAGGTCACGTTATGGTACGTGCAAAGTGTGAGATCGACGAGGAAAACCATAAGATAATCGTTACCGAGCTTCCGTATCAGGTAAACAAGAGAGCACTTGTCGAGGCTATTGCCGATCTTGTACGCGATAAGCGTATTGAGGGTATTACCAATATCGTTGACCTTTCAGACAGAAACAACGAGGTTCTTATAGAAATTCCGTACCGCCGTGATGCAAACGGTCAGGTAATTTTAAATCAGCTTTATAAGTACAGTCAGCTTCAGGACACCTGTGCGTTCAATATGCTCGCGCTTGTTAACAACGTACCGAAGATACTGAACCTGAAGCAGATACTCACTCATTATATCGCGCATCAGGAAGAGGTTATCACACGCCGCGTTAAGTTTGACCTTGACAAGGCGCGCCGTGAGGCTCATATTTTCGAGGGCTATAAGATAGCTATCGACTATATCGACGAGGTTATAAAGATAATCCGCGCGTCTGCATCGGTTTCCGACGCGAAGGCAGCTCTTATGGAGCGCTTCGGTCTTACCGAAATCCAGGCGCAGGCTATCGTTGAAATGACACTCGGACGCCTTTCGGGTATGGAGCGTCAGAAGATAGAGGAAAGACTTCTTAAGCTCTACGCAACCATTACCGAGCTTGAGGGTATTCTTGCCGACGAAAACAAGGTAAAGGATATCATCAGAGAAGAAATGCTCGAGATAAAGGAAAAGTTCGGCGACGAGAGAAAGACCGAGCTTGTTGAGGCAGAGGACGATATTGTTTACGAGGACCTTATCGAGCGTCACAACTGCGTTATTACGATGACAAACGACGGCTATATCAAGCGTCAGCCCGCATCCACCTACACCGCGCAAAGACGCGGCGGTAAGGGCATTATCGGTATGACGACCAAAGAGGACGACGCTATCGCGGACGTTATCGTAGCTCACAGCCACGCGCTCGTTATGCTCTTTACCAATACGGGTAAGGTGCATACACGTAAGACCTATCAGATACCCGAGGCAGGCAGAACTGCAAAGGGCTCGAATATAGTAAATATTCTCGAGCTTGCAGAGGGTGAAAAGGTAACCGCTATCATCAGCATACCGAAGTTTGCCGAAAACGAGTACCTCTTTATGGTAACGAAGAACGGCGTAGTAAAGAGAACGCTCCTTTCTGACTTTGCATATCAGAGAAAGGGCGGTAAGATCGCAATTTCGCTCGATGAGGGCGACGAGCTTTCGTTCGTTAAGCACACAATGGGTGAGGATAGCATCGTCATTGCAACTCACACCGGTATGTCCGCACGCTTTGAGGAGCAGCACGTACGCTCGATGGGCAGAACGGCTCGCGGTGTACGCGGTATCAAGCTTTCCGAGGGCGACTACGTCGTAGGCTGCGCACTTGTTGATAACGAAAAGGCGCTTATTACCATTACCGAAAAGGGCTTTGGTAAGCGCGTCAGATTTGACGAGTTCACGGCACACAATCGCGGTGTCAAGGGCGTAACCTGCCACGGCATCTCCGAAAAGACCGGTATGCTTGCAGGTATAGCAACCGTTGCCGAAACTGACGATATTATGCTCATCACCAACGAGGGTATTATTATAAGAACGCCCGTATCGGGTATTCCGTTCTACAGACGAAGTGCCGGCGGAGTTATCGTAATGCGTATGGCAGAGGGTGCAAACATTGTAAACTTTGCAAACGTATCGGTTGACGAAAACGAGGAAGTAGTAGAGCCTGACGAGTTTGAGGAACAGGTTGAAGGCGATGCAGTCGCTGAAACTGTCGAGGAAAGCGAGCAGTAATCCGTTAATTGCGGTAAAAGCACAGTATTTTAAAAAAATTTCAAAAAGGTATTGCAATATTCGTTTGTTTGGTGTATAATGTTGTCATAGCGAATATTTGTTCGGTTGAACCGAATCCTGATTTTATGAAAGGAATTACCAGATATGAAAGCAAAAACCAAGAGCAAGCCCGTGCCGGTGAAGATCACCGATAAGGAAGAAAAGAAAAAGGCAATTGAGGGCGCTATCGGTCAGATAGAGAAGAATTACGGCAAGGGCACTATTATGCGTATGGGCGAGGCACCCGAGATGGAGGTAAGTGCTATCTCCACAGGCTCGCTTACGCTCGACCTCGCACTTGGCATAGGCGGCGTTCCGCGCGGACGCATCGTTGAGATATACGGTCCCGAATCCTCGGGTAAAACTACCGTTGCGCTTCACGTCGTTGCCGAAACGCAGAAGCTTGGCGGCGAGGCGGCGTACATAGACGTTGAAAACGCGCTCGATCCCGTTTACGCAAAGGCGCTTGGCGTCGACATCGACAATCTTCTCGTTTCTCAGCCCTCAAGCGGTGAGCAGGCACTCGATATTGCTGAGGCTCTCATTCGCTCGGGTGCTATCGACGTAGTTATCGTCGACTCTGTTGCGGCTCTTATAACTCAGCAGGAGATCGACGGCGATATGGCATCGTCCCACGTCGGACTTCAGGCAAGACTTATGTCGCAGGCGCTTAAGAAGCTTTCGGGCGTCGTTGCAAAGTCTAACTGTGTACTTATCTTTATAAACCAGCTTCGCGAGAAGATCGGTATCTCCTACGGAAACCCCGAGGTTACCTCGGGCGGACGTGCACTCAAGTTCTATTCGTCCGTACGCATCGAGATCCGCCGCGCAGAGCAGCTTAAGGACGGCTCCGACGTTTACGGAAACCACGTTAAGTGTAAGATCGTAAAAAACAAGGTTGCTCCACCCTTCAAGGTAGCAGAGTTCGACATCATCTACGGCAAGGGTATTTCCAAGTCGAGCGAGATAATCGACCTTGCGATAGAGCTTGAATTTATCAAAAAGAGCGGCTCGTGGTTCTCCTACAATGGTCAGCGTATCGCGCAGGGTAAGGAGAATACGCGCAAGTACATCGAATCGAACGAGGAGATAATGAACGACCTCATCGAGAAGATCATGGGCAAAAAGGACGAGCTTTCCGCCCTTATGGACGGCGGCTCGTTCGAGGGTGACGACGACGAGGTCGATCCCGACGACGAAGCACTCAACATCTCCATTCTCGAAACAGACGACGACTAATGAAGATTTCGATCGTCATAACCGCCATTGAAGCGCGCCGCGGCGGCGACGAGGCGGCATTGACTGTAGAAATAAGCAGCGGCGGCGAGCATACGGAGATACGTAAGCTTTCCGTTGCTTCGAAAATGCTGTTCGAGATCGGCAATATCGGCATGGGAAGCATTCCGTACGCTCTCACACCCGAGCAGTTTGATACGCTCGAGTACGATGCAAGTCTGTGGGAAGCTGTAAAAAAAGGGCTTGACATACTGTCATACGGCGACAATACTAAATCCGCGCTAACGCTTAAGCTTCGTCAGCGCGGATTTGGCAGGTTTATCAGCGAGGATGCCGCAGAATATATAGCCGAGCTTGGCTATATAAATGAAGTGCAAATACTCGAGCGTACAGTCGAGCAGCTTGCCGACGTAAAGCTGTACGGTCCCTCGCGTATAAAGAATGAGATATACAAAAAAGGTATTTCGCGCGAGATCGTTGCAGAGCATTTAGAGGATTGCCTTGAAAAAATAGACTTCGAGGAAAATCTTTTGAAGTTAGTTCGAAAAAAGTGCGATTTTGATGCGATCTTGGAGCGCGGATACCGCGAAAAATTTTATGCGGCGATGTATCGGCTCGGATATTCACCGAGTCAGACACGCGACGCAATCAAAAGTATCAGGGAAGAAAACGAAGAATGAGCAAAAATGTAAAAGTGGGCTTTATATCGCTTGGATGCCCGAAAAATCAGCTTGACACCGAGGTTATGCTCCACGAGCTTTACAGCGCAGGGTACGAGATAGTGTCCGAGGATATTGACGCGGACGTTATAGTTGTCAACACCTGCGGCTTTATCGAGTCGGCAAAGCAAGAGGCTATAGACAATATTCTCGACGTTGCGTGGCTCAAAAAGAACCGTACGCTTAAGGCTATCGTTGTTACGGGCTGTCTTGCAGAGCGTTATCGCGACGAGATTTTCGAGAGTCTGCCAGAAGTCGACGCAGTGCTCGGAGTTGGAAGTATACACAACATCGTCGAGGCGGTGGAGGCTGTCACAAGGGGCGAAAAATACTCGTCCTATGAGGACAAGGACACCGTAAAGCTCGGCGGCGAGCGAATTATTACTACGCCTGATTACTACGCGTACCTTAAAGTAGGCGAGGGCTGTGATAATAAGTGCAGCTACTGCGCGATCCCGTCCATTCGCGGTAAATTCAGAAGCCGTCCGATGGAGGATCTCGTTGCGGAGGCGAAAACTCTCGAGGAGATCGGCGTGAAGGAGCTTGTTGTTATTGCGCAGGACACCACGCGCTACGGACTTGACCTTTACGGTGACTATAAGCTTGCAGAGTTGCTCACACGCATAACCGAGGAAACGAGCATTCCGTGGATTCGTGTGCTTTACTGCTACCCCGATAAGATAACGGACGAGCTTATCGACGTGTTTGCGAATAATCCGCGCGTTGTGAAGTACATCGACCTTCCGATACAGCACATCTCCGATAATATGCTTCGCGCGATGAACCGTCACGGCGACGGAAAAATGATACGCGAGGTCATAAAAAAGCTTCGCTGTCGCGTACCGGATATGACGATACGCACGACAGTTATCGTCGGCTTCCCCGGGGAAAGTGAGGAGGACTTTGCCGAGCTTTGCGAGTTCGTTAAAGAGGCACGCTTTGACAACCTCGGTGCGTTTACTTACTCGCGCGAGGAGGGTACGGCAGCTTACGATATGGAAAACCAGATCGACGATCAGGTAAAGCAAGACAGATACGACATTATAATGCGCACGCAGGGCGATATAATTGAGGATCTCAATGAGGCGGCTGTCGGTAAAGTACTTGACGTTTTGTGCGAGGATTATGACCCCGTATCTGAAGCGTTTTACGGCAGAAGCGAAGCAAACGCGCCCGAAATTGACGGCAAAGTTTACTTCAGTGCGCCCAAAGGCAGCGTTGCTCCCGGCGAATTTGTCAAGGTAAAGATCAACGAAGCTATCGACTACGATCTCGTAGGCGAAAAGATATAAAATAAGGAGAAAGAGCTATGAATTTACCGAATAAGCTTTCAATTCTCAGAGTGATAATGGTTCCGCTTTTCGTTGCGGTTCTCGTAATTCCTACCCCCACGTTCTTTGCAAACTATGAAACGTGGATACGCATTATTGCAGCAGCGCTGTTTATACTTACGGCACTGACCGATATGCTTGACGGACAAATCGCACGAAGATGCAACCTTGTAACCGATTTTGGAAAGTTTATCGACCCGCTTGCCGATAAATTTATGGTGTTCGGCGCGATGCTCGCTATACTTTATCGCTTTGATTACCTTCGCCCCGTATTTGTTTGGGCGGCGCTCATCGTTATTTTCCGCGAGCTTGCGATCACGTCTATGCGTCTTATCGTTGTCAACAAGTCGGGAACGGTTGTTGCGGCGGCTTGGCTTGGTAAAGTAAAGACGGTTACGCAGATAATTTGTATCGTTGCAATTCTTCTCGAGCCGGTGGTTATCCCCGCAGGCAATTTCGTATACGATTGGCATTTGCTCTCGTACATTACGACGATCGCGATGACCGTTATGACGCTTTGGTCGGGAATTGACTATATGAAGGCATATTGGCCGCTTCTTGATCCTAATAAGTAAAATAAAGAGCTGTCCGCGAGGACAGCTCCTTTTGTCTTATTATCAATTCCTGCGCTGCGCATCAATGCAGGCATCAATCACCAATACAACGGAAAGTGCAGCAATCTCATCCACACCCGAACCAAAGGATATTTCATACGCATCGCCAAGCGTAAACCACTCCTTAGAAACGGATGCGATCACAAGATCGCCGTCAAGAACATCGTAATCGTGATCGAAAAAATCGCCTTTGACGCTCCAACCGGGACCGGTGACGGTATATTCGGGGTGGAAGAAGGTAAATTCTTTGACGATCTCTGCAAATTGCTCGTTGTTGCGGTAAATAAGATATTTTGGGAGAAAAGTAAGAAGCTGCTGCTCTATGTAGGCAAGCTCATTTCCCTGCAGATCGTAAAGGTGCAGCTTTTTACCAAAGGTGAAAACCTCGCCCTCAACGTAATATTTCTCATTCCCGGCTTCGTCGTAGACGGAGAACTTATCCCCCCACGTAAAAATGCGCTGTTTAATATAAAGATTCATTTGATCACCTTATTTGCTGATAATTCTACGCAAAGCCTCAACGGCAACCTTCGCCGCGGAGAGCGGATCGTTATCCTCGGGATCGACAATACCCTCGTTGATGCGCTCCTGATTCCACACAGCGCGAAGGACACAGCCGGCACGCATCTTGAGCGTTGCCGCTACGGTGAAGAGCGTTGCGCTCTCCATTTCCGAGGCAAGGCATCCGCCGCCAAGCCACGCACGCCACAGATCCATAAGCGATTCACCGACGGGCATTCTGTAGGGCGAATGCTGACCGTAGAAGGAATCCTTGCAGTGCACCACGCCGACGTGATACGGATGTACGCCGTCTGCCGCCGCGTCTGCGAGCGCTTTTACAACGTCAAAGTTAGCTACCGCCGGGAACTCTATCGGCAGGTACTCGCGCGACGTACCTTCTGCACGAATAGACGCTTGTGCGATTACAATGTCGCCTGCCTTTACGTTCATATCCATACCGCCGCAAGTGCCGACGCGAATGATATTTTCAACTCCTACGAGCTTTAGCTCCTCAACACAAATTGCCGTCGACGGACCGCCAATGCCGTGTGATACCACGAGCACGCGCTCGTCCTCAAGCTTTGCTGACCAAGTCGTATATTCGCGGTTAGAAGCGACAAACGTCGGCTCATCCATAAGTCGAGCGATTTTTTCCACACGCCCGGGATCGCCGCAGATGATAGCGGATCTCGCGCCGTCATCGCGCGTCAGACCTATATGATACATTACTTCTTCATTCATAGTAAGTAATTCCTTTCGTAAATTCTATCATAATTATATCAAAAGCCGCCGTTCTTGTCAAGGACGGCGGCCGTTTTCACTTTATTCGGTACATTTTTATGCCGTTAAGGCGTGCTACGCGTTTGGAAATCGGAGCGAGCTCCAGCGTGTACTCACGCTTTTCTCCGTTTACCGTACCTTTAACGGTTACTGTATTTCCGCTTTGGGTATAATCGAGAGTTATATCTCCGCAAATTAGCTTACCTGACGGCATAAATTCAAATGTCTTTCCTGCGCTGCTCCACATACCGACGAGCGAGTATTCGGCTTCGCTCTCGCTGACTGTCGCGGCAACGGGTGCGGCTTCGGCGTTCGGTGTGGGAGTAAGCCCTGTCACGACGGCTGTGCACAGAAAAAACAGCGCAGTCGAAATAGCGCGTGTAAATGTTTCAATCATCGTTGTTCTCCTTGGTATCAGGTTGTCGCAATATTTAAATTGTCGCAAAACTATTATTTGAGCCGCGCGCATGGATATGCGATGAAAAAACACCCACTCGCGTTTGCGAGTGGGTGTTATAACTAATTTTTCAAATTAGTCGTTGTTCGGAGCGTAGAGATCAACAAATCTAGTCAGGCGCTCGTACTTAGCCTTTGCGTTAGCCTCAGCATCAGCGAACAGCTTTTCAGCACGCTCGGGGAACTGATTTGCAAGGCGGTTGTAACGGTTCTCGGACTTGATGAAGTCGATGTAGCTTGCGGTAGGCTCCTTGGAGTCGAGCGAGAAGGGATTCTTGCCCTCTGCCTTAAGAGCAGGATTGAAGCGGAACATCTGCCAGTAACCAGCGTCAACTGCTCTCTGCATTTCGAGCTGGCAGTTCTGCATGGTGCCCTTGATACCGTGCATTTCGCAAGGAGCGTATGCGATGATGATCGAAGGACCGTTGTATGCTTCAGCCTCAGTCAGAGCCTTGAGGAGCTGAGTCTGGCTTGCGCCCATTGCAACCTGTGCAACGTATACGTAGCCGTAAGACATAGCGATTTCTGCAAGGTTCTTCTTGCCGATTGCCTTACCTGCTGCTGCGAACTGTGCAACCTGACCGATGTTGGAAGCCTTGGAAGCCTGTCCGCCGGTGTTGGAGTAAACCTCGGTATCGAATACCATGATGTTTACGTCTTCGCCGGAAGCGAGTACGTGGTCAAGACCGCCGAAACCGATATCGTATGCCCAGCCGTCACCACCGAAGATCCATACGGACTTCTTAGCGAGGTAATCCTTCTCAGCGAGGATCTTGGGAGCTACAGGGCAACCGTCCTTTGTAGCCTTCTCGAGCTCTGCGATGAGAGCCTCTGCGGGAGCTGCGTTAGCGGTAGAGCTGTCCTTGGTGTCAAGGAATGCCTTAGCAGCAGCCTTGAACTCGTCGGAAGCCTTATCGGAAGCCATCATTTCCTCAACCATAGCGATGAGTCTGTTTCTGATGGTCTTCTGAGCGAGGTGCATACCGAGACCGTGCTCTGCGTTATCCTCGAAGAGGGAGTTAGCCCAAGCCGGACCCTTGCCGCTCTCGCGGTTTACGGTGTAAGGAGTTGCAGGTGCGCTACCGCCCCAAATGGACGAACAACCGGTAGCGTTGGAGATATACATGGACTCACCAAAGAGCTGGGTGATAAGACGAGCGTAAGAGGTCTCTGCACAACCTGCGCAAGAGCCGGAGAACTCAAGCAGAGGCTGCTTGAACTGCGAGCCCTTAACAGTAGCATTTACAAGCTCGGGCTTTTCGGATACGTTAGCAACTGCATAGTCCCAAGGAGCCTGCTGGTCAGCCTGGGTAGCATTGAGAACCATTTCGATAGCCTTCTTGCCGGTGCCGTCCTTTTCAGCCTTTGCGTTTACAGGGCAAGCCTTAACACAGAGGGTACAACCCATACAGTCAGCAGGCGAGATAGCCATGGTGAACTTGTAATCGGTCTTGATAACGGGCTTTTCGGTAAACTTGGTAGCAGCAGGAGCGTTTGCAGCCTCTTCAGCGGTCATCGCGTAAGGACGGATAGCAGCGTGAGGACATACAAATGCACAGCTGTTACACTGGATGCAGTTTTCAGGAATCCAAGTAGGAACGTAAACTGCAACGCCACGCTTCTCGGAGATGGTCGAACCCTGCGGGAACGTACCGTCAACGTAATCGGTGAACGCGGAAACAGGGAGGCTGTAGCCTGCCATAGCGTTGGTGGGGAGAACCACGGTATTTACGAACTTTTCGAGGTCAGCACGCTCGGACTTGAATGCTGCCTTGGGAGCATCAGTGCCTGCGTTCTTCCAAGCGTCCGGAACCGCAACTACGGTGTAAGCGTCTGCGCCTGCATCGATAGCGGCATAGTTGAGGTCAACCATTGCCTGACCCTTCTTGATGTAGGACTTGTAAGCAGCCTTCTTCATGTACTCGATAGCTTCGTCCTTGGGAAGAATGTTAGCGAGCGAGAAGAATGCAGACTGAAGAACGGTGTTCTTAACCTTTGCGTTACCGATCTGCTTGGTAGCAATGGTGGTAGCGTCGATGGTGATGAACTTAACGTTGTTGTTTGCGATGTAGGACTTAACAGCTGCAGGAAGGTTAGCGTCAAGCACCTCGATGGTGTTCCAAGCACAGTCAAGAAGGAAGGTACCGCCCGGCTTAACGTCCTGAACGATCTTGTAGCCCTTCTGCATGTAAGAAGGATTGTGGCAAGCAACGAAGTTTGCCTTGGTGATGTAGTAAGGAGACTTGATCTTGCTGTCGCCGAAGCGGAGGTGCGAGATCGTGATACCGCCGGTCTTCTTCGAGTCATACTGGAAGTATGCCTGAATGAACTTGTCGGTATAGTCACCGATGATCTTGATGGAGTTCTTGTTTGCACCGACAGTACCGTCGCCGCCGAGACCCCAGAACTTGCAGGAAACGGTACCTGCAGCAGCAGTATCGGGAGCGGGAACCTCGGGAAGCGAGAGACCTGTTACGTCGTCTACGATACCGATGGTGAAGTTTGCCTTAGGCTCATCAGCCTTGAGGTTCTCGTAAACTGCGAATACGGACTGAGGAGGAGTATCCTTGGAACCGAGACCGTAACGGCCGCCAACTACCTTAGCGTTGATTCCCTTGGAAGCAAGAGAAGCAACAACGTCGAGGTAAAGAGGCTCGCCGAGGGAGCCGGGCTCCTTGGTTCTGTCAAGAACTGCGATCTTCTTCGCAGTAGTAGGAATAGCGTTAACGAGCTTATCAGCGCAGAAGGGACGGTAGAGGCGAACCTTAACGAGACCTACCTTTTCGCCGTTAGCGTTCATGTAGTCGATAACTTCCTCGATAACGTCGCAGATCGAGCCCATAGCAACGATCACGCGGTCAGCATCGGGAGCACCGTAGTAGTTAAAGGGCTTGTAATCGGTACCGATCTTAGCGTTG
>JAZSJI010000139.1:0-10781 GCA_045534235.1 Candidatus Flemingiibacterium sp.
AGAGGGCGACAACAAAAATTACCAGGATTACAACTACTGTCAGGTAGACAAGCATTTCACAACCGTTGACGCAGACGGCAAGGCTGAGCTTATCACCGCAAAGAATGACCTTGAAGCAGGCGGTGCAACTGCAGTCGACTACGGTATGTACCTTGCCGACCTTCTCTTTGAAAAGCACGAAACAACCGAGGCTGCGCAGGGAAGAAACAAGGTGGTTATCGTCCTTACTGACGGTGCGCCCACTCATAGCAGCAGCTATCAGTCGAGCGTTGCGGGTGCGGCGATAAACTATGCAAAGGTACTCAAGGACGAGAACGTTAAGATTTATACCATAAGCGTTGAGGACGGCGCTGACGGAACAGAGCTTGGCAACACTGACTCCAACAGGTTTATGCACTATCTCTCGAGCAACTATCCGAGTGCTTCTTATGCTAACGGAAGTATTACCGCCGGAACGGGCTCTCCCGCAAACGGATATTACCTTACTCCCGATACGACTTACAGCCTTTCGATGATCTTCGAAAAGATCAATCAGGAGATCGGCGAGCCGTCAATCACGCTTGGTGAGGAAGCAACGCTCGTAGACGCTGTTTCCGAATTCTTTACTATTCCGACGACGGGTGCTAACCGCGTTACCGTTGCTACCGCGGACAGACTTGAAGGCGGAGTGTGGGATACTGCCAAGCCTTCAGGCCTTACACCTACTATCTCCGGTAACACCGTAACCGTTGATGGCTTCGATTTTGACGAAAATTACGTGTCGAACGAGCCGCGTACGGTAAACGGTGAGGATTTCTACGGAAAAATGTTGATACTCACTATCAACGTAACCCCCGACTACGCAGCGATCGACGCTCACACAGATGAGATTGCCGCAAACGGCGGAGCTATAGAAACCAACTACGGTGCTGCCGAGGTTATGAGCGGCACTAACGTGGTTGCGAGCGTTGCTTCGCCAACAATAGCTTTGAACACGATTACGTATGAGGTCGACGGCGACGAGTATGCAACCTATTACCGTTTGCCCGGTTGCGAGCACACGCTGATTGCCGCGCCCACCAAGACGGGCTACACCTTTGGCGGTTGGTCGACTACCGATGCAACTGTTGCAAACGGTGCGTTTACAATGCCCGAGGCAGACGTAACCGTTGTCGGTGAGTTTACTGCCAACACGCACGACGTAACCTATCAGTTCGTAGGCCTTCAGGTTTACGATGAAACCATTCTTGACGATATGGCACAGAAGGACGTGCCCTACGGCGCGACTGTAACCGTTGAGTATCCCGACGAGCTTGAAATTGACGGCTACACATTCGTTGGTTGGTATCCGCAGGACGAGGCTCTTGGTACGGGCAATCTCGCAGAGTTCTCGATGCCTGACCACGACGTAGTTCTTCTTGGCCGCTACGTGCCCGGCACGAGCACGGCTTATAAGGTAGAGCACTACACAGAAGATCTTGACGGAACGTTCAAGCTTGAGGTCAATGATACCGAAAATCTTTCGGGAACCACAGGCGCAGACGTTACTGCAGCGCCCAACGACTACGAAGGATTCACATACGACGCTGACTACGACGACGGTAACGGCAACAAGACTGTTGCCACGGGAACTATCGCGGCAGATGGCAGCCTTGTTCTCACTCTCTACTATACGAGAAATACGTATTCGCTTACATACGAATACGTAGGCACTGTTCCCGCAAACGCAGCTCCTACGGATGTACGACTTGACGATTATTTTGAAACCTACAAGTACGGTGAAACGGTAACCATAAATCCCGATGCAACTGCCGCCGGCTATATCTTTACCGGCTGGTACAGCCTCGGCGGTACCGTAACGGCTGACACGGCAACCTTTGAAATGCCTGCTCACGACGTTACGCTTCACGGTTACTTCTCCGCGAGAGTTGACCTTGAATACTCGGTTGAGCATTACTTCCAGAACGCCAACAATAACAGATACACGTTGGATGAAAGCAAGACTGAGGTGTTCAGAAATGCAACCGTCGGTCAGGACGTAGAGGCACTTCCTCTTAATGTTCAGGGCTATACCGTAAATTATAGCAAGTCGTATCTTGAGGATACGATTGACGGCACCAGCGAGATAATCCTCGAGGTATATTACGACAGAATCAAGTATACTGTGACCTACGACTACGAGGGCTTTGTCCCCGGTGATGCAAATCCTGCACAGTCGGCGCTCACCTCGACGCAGTATAAGTGGGGAGAAATCGTTCCCGCGCCTACCGTAGCACCTACCGCAAGCGGTTACGAGTTCCACGGCTGGTACTTCAACGGAAGCCGTGACATTATCACCGCAAGCTTCGAAATGCCGGCGCACGACGTTCTCATCCTCGGCCACTTCGATCCTACCACCGGTCTTGAATATTACGTCGAGCACTATTTCGAGAATGCAAACGGCACGTACGACCATAACAGTCAGTACGACGAAACCTTCAAGGGTGACAAAGACCAGACTGTCACCGCAACTCCCGTTGATGTTGCAGGTTACGTTTACAACGCAAACGCAAGCACCGCGACCGGTATCGTTCCTAATGCTGAAAGCGAACCGCTTACGCTTAAGCTTTATTACGACTACGCTCCCTATACGGTAACGTATTCCTATGAGGGCTTTGTTCCCGCGGGCGCAAGCGGACTTCCTGCCACCGAAACGCACGATTACAAGTCGAACGTAACCGTTGCAGACGATGCAAGCGCGCCCGGTTACACGTTCAAGGGCTGGTATCGCAACAACGATGCTACCAAGACCGAGATAACCTCCTTCGAAATGCCTCACTACAACGTTGAGCTTGCGGGCAGATTCGTTGCAAATACCGACACGCCTTACACGGTCGAGCATTATCTCGAAACAACCGTTGACGGCGTTTACGAGGCTACTCCGTATAAGACCGAGAACCTCACCGGCACCACCGGTACGCAGGTGACCGCAACGCCTATCGGTATTGACGGTTATACCTACAACCAGACCGAGTCGGCAGCAACCCGTACGGGCTACGTTACGGCTGACGATCCGAACACCCCCGAGAACGAGAGCCTCGTTTTAAAGCTCTACTACGACAGAAATACCTACACCGTAACCTACGTTTACACGTCTGCTCCTGCAGGCGTTGTACCGCCCGTTGATAATGCGGTATACGCTCACGGAACTACCGTAACGGTTAAGAATGCCGACGATATCGACGGCTACATCTTCAGCGGCTGGACTAACGGCGTTGCAATCACCGGCGGAACCGTACTTGGCGGCGGTGAGTTCACGATGCCGCAGGGCAACGTGATCCTCTCCGGTGGCTACACCGCGGAAGAAACCACTTACAATGTGGAGCATTGGATAGAGAAAAATGGAACGTACGTGCTCCACGGTAATGCTGATGTGCGTACGGGAGTTACCGACCAGAAGGTAACTGCAACTCACCACGTTATCCACGGCTACACTTATTCTGCTGACGTAACCGAGAGCAATATTCCCGCAGGCAGCACTATCAAGTTTGCCAATGCGGAAAAGACCATACTTGAAGGTACTGTCAAGGCAGACGGAACGCTCACGCTAGCGTTCTACTACACGGCTGACCAGTATAACGTAAGCTACGTTATTGAAGGTACGCTTGTTCCCGACGGCGTAAACGTGCCTGCGCTCGAAACCTTTGAGTACGGTTCTGAAGTAACCGTACACGGTGGCTATACTATCCCGGGTTATACCTTCAACGGTTGGTTTGACGCCGATGAAAATGTTGTCAGCGGCACAAAATTTGATATGCCTGCAGAAAATCTTACCTTTACCGGCAGCTTCACGGCTGATCGCGTAAGCTACAAGATAAAGTATTGGCAGCAGGTGCTTGAGGGTACCGGTACGAAGGAGCACAACGGCAAGTATTACGATGAGGTAGTTCGCGATGAAGTAACGCTTGACGCCATCGTCGGTCACTACGTAAGCGCATATCCCGATTACATCAATACGTACGAGGGCTTCTACGCTACGGCGGCTGATAACGACGAGTACTTCGGCTACGTAACCGCTGACGATCCCGATACTCCCGAGGACGAAAGCCTCGTGCTTAACCTCTACTATGACCGTCTGACCTATACCGTTACCTACGTTTACACGGGACTTGATCCCGAGGGAATAGTAATTCCCGCACCTCTTACGAACGTGATGTACGGCACAACTGTGACGATTGCAGACAAGCTTGACGACTATGACGGCTTTGCCTTCAACGGCTGGCACTCCAACGAGGTAAACGTTACCGGTGGAGCGACCACCTTCACGATGCCTGCGAAGGACGTAGTCCTTTACGGTCAGCACGACGGTGTGTACGAGGTCAGATACTACGTAGATGACAAGCTTTACGAAACCTACACGGTTATCCCCGGCGCAGTACACGATATTATCGATGAGCCTGACGTATCCGGCTTCCTTGGCTGGGATGATCCGATCAACGTGAAGAAGGACGCGGCGTTTATCGCAGTTGACGACAACTTCATTATGCCTTGGTCTGACGTCGAAATATACGGTGAAACCAGAGAGATCGTTATCCCTGTTATACCGCGCGGCACTCTTACGATAAGCAAGGCTGTCGTTGCTCCCGAAGATGCAAATGCTCCCGCTGAATACACCTTTGATATATTCAAGGTGAATGGCGACCAGCTTACTTTAAGAGAAACGCTTGTTATCAAGGCAGGCGAGAGTGCATCGGTAAAGCTTTCCTCCGGAGAATACAAGGTGGTTGAAAGAAGAGCCGAGATCGACGGCTATAATCTCAACGTAACCTCTACCGACGAGGACGGAATTGTTACCGTATCCAAGGATAAGGAAACTGTGATAGAGTTCACCAACACCTATACGGAGATGATGCTTGAAACGGACGATCATTTCGGTTACATTATCGGATATCCCGACGGCACCGTTCGTCCCGAGGCAGACATAACCCGTGCAGAGGTTGTAACCATCTTCTTCCGTATGTTTACCGACGGCGCACGTGACCGTTATTGGGCACAGACCAATAAGTTCACCGACGTTGCAGAGGATGCTTGGTATAACACCGCGATCTCCACGCTCGCAAACGCAGGCGTGCTCGACGGCTACACCGACGGTACGTTCAAGCCGAACGACACCATCACCAGAGCAGAGCTTATCAAGATTGCAACCTCGTTCTACGAAACTACCGCAGGCAAGTCGAGCGAGTTCTCCGACATCGAAGCTCACTGGGCAGAGAAGTTTATTGAGGAGGCTTACAAGCTCGGTATCGTCGACGGCTACGGCGACGGCACCTTCCATCCCGATCAGGCGGTAACGCGTGCAGAGGCGATGAAGATAGTAAACCGTACGCTTGAGCGTGCACCGCATAAGGATCATCTGCTTGACAGTATGATCAAGTGGCCTGACAATGCAGACACCGAAAAGTGGTACTACGCAGAGGTTCAGGAGGCTACCAACTCTCACGACTACGATATGGAAGGCGATTATGAGAGATGGACCGCACTTCGTCCGATACGCGATTGGGCAGCTCTTGAGCTCACTTGGAAAGAGGAGCACGAGGGTAACTGATGAATATTCAGTAAAATAGAAAATCCGCCGATTTCGGCGGATTTTCTTTATGCTCAGTTTACTTTTTATCGGGCAGTCGGTCAACTATCGGGATTTCGACCGCTTGCTTCATTACATATACCGTATTGAAGGTCATATGCGCGAAGTTTTCAAGCTCCTCCATACGGTACCACGCAGTCAGTATGTCGCGCGCCCACGTAATCGCGCCGTGGCTTGCAAGAAGCAAGGCGCGGTAGTCTTTTGCAAACGGGGCTACTGAATCGGCAACGCCTTCGGTGCCGGGCGGTGAATATTCGGCTACGGGAACTGTGCCGAGGTTCATCATCGCGGCAGGGTATATCGGAGCATCGAGCGGCTGACGCGCTATTGCAAACGAGGTTGCGTACAGCGGGTGAGCGTGCACAACGGCGCCGATCTCGGGATTTTCGCGATACAGACGAAGGTGCATTTTTGACTCCGAGGATGCTTTACGCGTGCCCTCCAGCACCTCGCCGTCGGATATACGGATCTTGATGAACATATCCTCGGTCATACCGCCCTTGGACACGCCCGTGGGCGTGACGAGTGCGGACACTCCGTCAGGACAGCGAACGCTCAAATTGCCGTCGTTGGCGGCAACGAAGCCGCGCATATACATTTTGTTGCCGACGTCTATCATATCGGCGATAAGCTTTTTCTCGATGTCGGTCATTTTATTTCTCCGTTATTTTAGCAATGTTTTCGGTGAAGCTCGGCTTTATTATTCCGCGCTCGGTGATGATTGCGGTGATAAGCTCGTTTGGTGTTACGTCAAACGCTGGATTGAATACGCCAACTCCCTCGGGTGCCATACGCTTTTCGTACCACATTTCCGTCACCTCGTCGGAGCTGCGCTGCTCAATCGGGATAAGATCGCCCGATTTCAGGGTGACGTCTATAGTCGAGCAGGGCGCGGCAACGTAAAAGGGAATACCGTAGTATTTGGCGAGTATCGCTACGCCTGACGTGCCGATCTTGTTTGCCGCGTCGCCGTTTGCGGCGATGCGGTCAGCGCCGACGATGACCGCCTGCACCTTGCCGTCCTTCATTATCTGCGACGCCATATTGTCACATATTACCGTTGTGTCAACTCCGTCGCAGATAAGCTCGTAGGACGAGAGCCTTGCTCCCTGTAAGAGCGGACGCGTTTCGTCGCAGTAAACCTTGAAATTCATACCCTTTTCGCGGCCGACGTGTATGGGTGCGAGTGCTGTGCCGTAGCGAACCGTTGCGAGCTGACCTGCGTTACAATGGGTAAGTATGCCGCAGCCGTCTGTAAGCAGCGTAAGTCCGTTTTCGCCTATTGCGCGTGAGGATGCTATGTCCTCGTCACGTATTGCCTTGCATTCGGCGCATAGTCCTTCAACGCACGCGCTGACCGTTTTGCCGCCTTTGATGAGTGCTGTTGCCGCGCCGTACATACGCTCGAGCGCCCAAAAGAGATTGACCGCGGTAGGACGCGAGGATGCGAGATAATTTTTGGCGTCTTTAAGTTTTTCGAGGAACTTCGCGCCCTCGCACACGCCCTCCTTCAAAATAGCGTGGGCGGCGAGATAGAGAGCGATTCCTGCGGCGACACCGATAGCGGGTGCGCCGCGTACTTTAAGCTTTTTTATCGCGTCCCATATCTCCGTTTGGTCGTAAAGGCTTATGAGCTCAAGCTTTGTCGGCAGGAGGGTTTGGTCTATGATAACGAGCGCGGGTGCGTTCTCGTCGAGCATAACCGTGTCGGGGAGCTTTTTGAACGTATTATTCATCGTAATTATCCTTTAAATTTAAATCGTCGGGCAGATGCCTTAAATAATTATAGCACATAATTCAGATATTTGCAATAAAACTATGGAAAAAGCGTGTAAGATAGTGTATAATATTAAGTAGTAAGAAAAATGGAGGCTTCACTATGGAACGTATATATGATATGGTAATCATTGGCGGCGGTCCTGCTGGCTATACTGCTGCGCTGTATGCCGCGCGTGCGGGACTTGACACGGTCGTGATAGAAAAGATGTCAGCAGGCGGACAGATGACGCTGACGGGCGATATTGATAATTATCCCGGCTTTGAAGAGGGCATAGACGGATTCACGCTCGGTATGAAAATGCAGCAGGGCGCAGAACGCTTCGGCGCGAAAAGTGAGTATGCCGAGGTGACGTCGCTTGATCTTGCGGAAAAAATCAAAAAAGTTCAGACTACAAACGGCGAGTATCTTGGGAAAACGGTTGTTATCGCGACGGGCGCAAACCCACGTGAGATTGGCGTTAGCGGCGAGCGTGAGCTTATAGGGCAGGGCATACACTACTGTGCCCACTGCGACGGCAGATTTTATAAGGATAAAACCGTAGCCGTTGTCGGCGGTGGCAATTCTGCCGTGTCTGATGCACTTTATCTGTCAAGGCTTGTTAAAAAGGTTTATCTTATCCACCGCAGAGATAGCCTTCGTGCGACGAAGATCTATCACGATCCGCTTAAAAACGCAGAAAATATCGAGTTTGTGTGGAACAGCACCGTATCGGGCTTTACTGTGAGCGAGCGTTTCGAGGGCGTTAAGGTAAAGGACACCATTACAGGCAAAGAGCGCGAGCTTGCCTGCGACGGCGTTTTTGTGAGCATCGGAAGAAAGCCGGCGACGGACTTTTTGAAGGGTATCATCGAGCTTGACGAAAACGGTTATATCGTTGCTGACGAAACCACAAAGACGGGAATCGAGGGCGTGTACGCCGCAGGCGACGTTCGTACGAAGCTTCTCCGTCAGGTAGTAACAGCTGTGGCTGACGGAGCTGTAGCGGTTCATATGGCAGAGGAATATCTCGCGGCGGAAAAACAGTAAAAGGGAAGCGCTCACACAGAGGTGTGAGCGCTTTTAATATTTGCCGATTGCACAAAAATGGCAAAAATTCACCTTATGTTCACCAAGGCGTCTTGACAAATCCATATTAGTTTGCTATAATACAATTGTGAATATGGTTATATATTTGACGAAATTAATAATTTGACGAAAATGTGAAATTGTGAACAACAAATTGTGCACATTGTCACAGAAATAACAAAGTTTAACTTAAAAATGACTATAAATGAAAGGAAGTAAACACAAATGGCAACGAAAATTCTTGTAGTGGACGACGACCTTAATATCTGTGACCTTTTAAGATTGTATTTTGAAAACGAGGGCTATGAGGTAAAAACCGCTAACGACGGCGCAGAGGGCGTAAGCTTCTTTAAGATGTACGAGCCCGATCTCGTGCTTCTCGATATTATGCTCCCCAAAAAGGACGGCTGGCAGGTATGCCGTGAGATCAGAGAAGTTTCGAGCAAGCCGATCATTATGCTCACCGCAAAGGGTGAGGTGTTCGACAAGGTGCTCGGCCTTGAGCTTGGCGCGGACGACTTTATGGTAAAACCCTTCGAAACCAAGGAGCTTTCCGCTCGCGTGAAGGCAGTTCTCCGCCGTTACAGCGCACACGACAATCAGAACGATGACGAAACCATCAAGTTCGATAACATCGAAATTTCCCGCCAGAAGTACGAGCTTAAGCTTAACGGCAAGTCGGTGGATATTCCTCCGAAGGAGCTTGAGCTGCTCTATTTCCTCGCGTCCAACTACAACCGCGTATTTACGCGCGATCAGCTTCTTGATAAGGTGTGGGGCTTTGATTACCTCGGCGACTCCCGTACCGTTGACGTTCACGTTAAGCGCCTGCGTGAAAAGCTCGAGGGCGTTTCCGATAAGTGGATACTTAAGACTGTTTGGGGCGTCGGATACAAGTTCGAGCTGCTTCAGTAATATAAAAATAATTTTTAGAGGAGTATATTATGGCAAAGAACATTCAGGACGTGCTTGCTCTTATTAAAGAGCACGGCATCAAAATGGTAGACTTCAAGATGGTTGACATTAACGGTCAGTACCGCCACGTTACTATCCCCGCGGAGAATTTTTCCGAGGATACGATGAAGAGCGGCATCGGCTTTGACGCATCGAACTACGGCTATGCCGTCGTTGAAAAGAGCGATATGGTGTTCATTCCCGATCCCGACACGGCGGTTATTGATCCCTTCTGCACTATCCCCACACTTTCGATGACGGGTAACGCGATGATCATCGACACGCCCGAAAACCGTCCGCTCGCACAGTACCCGAGAAACATTATCCGAGCCGCTGTTGAAGAAATGAAGAAGAGCGGTATAGCTGACACTATGTACATTCTTCCCGAGTTCGAGTTTTATCTCTTCGATAACGTAACGTGGGGCGTTGAGGGCAATTACATCGGCGCGTCTGTTGATGCGGTTCAGTCGTATTGGAACAGCGCTGTTGAAGGCAAGGGTGTTGTTGTTCCCAAGCAGAAGAATTACCACATCGCAAAGCCGTTCGACGTTTCCTACGAGTGCCGCAGCGAGATGTGTATGCTTATGAAGGAAATGGGCATCGACATCAACTATCATCACCCCGAGGTAGCGGCTTCGGGACAGTTTGAGATCGAGCCACAGCTTGGCGAGGTCGTACATATGGCCGACGCTACTATGATGATAAAGTACATCATCCATAACACCGCACTCAAGTACGGCAAGAGCGCAACCTTCATGCCGAAGCCTATCTACGGCGAGGCAGGAAGCGGTATGCACGTGCATATGCTTCTTATGAAGGATGGCAAGCCCGTATTCTCCGATGATAACGGTTACTCGCATCTCAGCGAAACCGCACATTACTTTATGGGCGGACTTTTAAAGCCCATCTCTTCGCTCTGTGCTATAACCAATCCCAGCACGAACTCCTTTAAGCGACTCGTGCCCGGATTTGAGGCTCCCGTTACCGTTGGATATGCAACCTCAAACAGAAGCGCGGTTATCAGAATTCCCGCATATGCCAAGAAGCCTGAGGAGCGCAGATTTGAAATACGTAATCCCGATGCAACCTGCAATCCTTATTTCTGTTATGCAGCCCTTTTGATGGCAGGTCTTGACGGTATCAAAAATCAGATCGATCCTCATGAAAACGGCTGGGGACCTTACGATTTCAATTTGTATAATCTTCCCGAGGAAGAAAAGAAAAAGCTCAAGGGACTTCCCACCTCGCTTGATGCGGCTCTTGATGCTCTTGAATCTGACCACGATTATCTTACAGAGGGCGGTGTTTTCCCCGAGCATCTTATAAAAAGATTTATCGCTGCAAAGAGGGAAGAGTGCAGACAGCTTGCGGCAATTCCTC
>JAZSJI010000207.1:0-4242 GCA_045534235.1 Candidatus Flemingiibacterium sp.
TGTGGAACGAGATAAGCTTTGATATCAAGGATTTTTCGTCGAAAACCGACGGCGAGCTTGACCTTATGAAGCTGTGGGTAAGTAACGCGGACAGCGACAACGTAATCGGCGAGTACGGCATCAGGCTTGAGTCGGTAACGCTTCAGGTCAAGCGTCCTATGGGCGTTATAGGCTGGATATTCGTGGTGCTTCTGATACTCGTTATCCTCGCGGTGGGCGCGTACGGTGCGCTCTATCTGCGAGCGAGATACATCAGAAAAAAACGCCGTGAGGCGGCGATTAGACAACGCCACGAAATGATGCGTACGCAGCAGATGCAGTCGGCACAAACAGGATACCCGCCGCAGTACAGACGGTAAAAAATCGAGCCCTTTGGCATTATGCCAAAGGGCTTTTTCTCATCCGCCTATCAAATCGATAAATATCGCCTTATCAAAAAGCATCATCTTGACGTAGGACAGGTATTCACGTATCATACTTGTGTAGTAATGCAGCGCGCTCGGCGACGGTGCACCGCACGTATCCATCGGCAAGGCGTAGCGCTCCGATAATATCTCGATGCGCGGCAGGTGAAACGAGGTTGAAACGCCGATTATCCGCTTGTCGGACATACCGAGCTCCAAAAGAAGCTCCTTGGTGAAGCGTACGTTTTCGCTCGTGGAGCGCGCCTCGCTCTCCATTATAATTCGCTCCTCTGATATGCCGAGGTCGGTAAGATATCCGCGCATAGCCACGCATTCCGCGACCGTTTCATTAACTCCCTTCGCTCCGCTCACAACGCATACCGCGTCGGGCAGGGCAACCAAAAGCTCGTACGCCGCGTCAAGGCGGTTTTTTAGTGCCGTGCTTGGCGTCATTCCTTTAGTGTGAGCGCCGAAAACGAGCACGACCGTGTCGGCGCCCGTATCGTCCTCGAGTGCGTACTGCTCGGCATAATATTCGGGCGTCCCCGAAGGATAAAGTCCGATGAATGCCCAAAATGCAACCACGCTTACGGCGTACAGACACAAAAGGGCGGTGAATATTATATGAAGCGGCTTAAAAAGCCGTCCGAGCAGTCGCTTCAGCGGCACGCGAAGGAGTATGGGTAGGCAAACGCACGCTATCGCCAAAAGCGCGTAAGGCGCCATTTTCATCGCCTCTACGCCGACGAAGCACAGCACGAGGTACACGAAATAGTACGAAGCCACGAGCCCTGCGGCGGCGAGGGTTATTTTTTCTAAAATCGAAAGCTTATTTTTTTTTTTCAAGTATCAGCCTGTCAAGATACGGCGACACGCCAAGAGAAGCGCAAATGCGCTTGTAGTCGGCAAGCGCGGCATCGCATTTTGCGGCGCTCGGCCTAACGTTTTTCGTCGCGCGTATCATAAGATTTTTCGGCGTGTCGTCAGGATCTATAAGCTCAAGCGTGGTGACGCTGTAGCCGACGGATTCAAGGCGCTTCACGCGAAGCGCGTCGGTTGCGGCGTCGCACAGCTTTTGTTTGAGTATCGGGTGGTCGAGTATAAAAGCAAGGTCGCCCTTGAGCGTCGCATCGGGCGCTTTTTCGGATAGCTGCTTTGACATTTCGTGGTGACAGCAGGGCGTTGAAAGAATGATTCCCGCGCCCCATTTTACCGCGTTTGCGAGCACGATATCGGTCGCAATATCGCAGGCGTGGAGCGAGATGACCATATCGGGATGCTCGGGCGGCACGTACTCGTTTATATTACCGCTAACGAATTTAAGATGCTCGAAATCCTGCCTTTTTGCGACCGCGTTGCAGTATTCGATAACGTCTGCCTTCAAGTCAACGCCGTACATACGGATGCTTTTCTTTTTAAGAACGGCAAAATAGTAGTACACCGCGAAGGTGAGGTAGCTCTTTCCGCAGCAAAGATCGTATATGACCGCAGGCTTGTCCGCGGGGAGCTTATCCTCGACGTCGCGTACGATTTCGAGGAAGCGGTTTATCTGACGGAATTTCGCCTGCTTTTTGTCGTGTATGCGCCCGTTCGCGTCGGATATGCCAAGCTCACGCAGAAAGCCGATATCGCGCGAGACGTCGAGAATGTATTTCTTGCCCTCCTCGCTTACGTCAGCCGCTGCGGCATCAGCCTTACGCTTGTCGGATACGTGCACCGTGCCCGACTTCGAGCGCTTTATCTCAGCCTCGCCGGCGGTGGTTATCACGTTGACCTGCTTATAGTCCTCAAGCGCCATACGGCAAAGCTCCGCGCCGTCAAGCGGAAGATTGCGGCGGAAGGTCTTGTTGTCCTTCGTGAAGCGCTCGGTCATAATATACACGGTGCCGTCGCTCTTTTTGGTCAGCGAGGCGACCTCTTTTTGCGTGCTTTTATCCTCTGCCTTTGAGAATACGGCCTTCTTTAGTGTGCGACGCTTTAATACGTCCTCAAACAGCGCGGTGATTTTTTCATTTGGCATTGTCGTGACCTCGTCAATTTTTCTTATAGCACAAGTATATCACAAAGCGCGGAAAAAGTACATCGCTTTATTGTAAATTTTCATAAAGTATAATATTTACAAATCAAGGGTTTACTTTTCCCGTCGGATGATGTATAATTTTCTCATAGGATATTTTGCTCGTCGAGGAGGAAATGACGTTGAAAAAAGCTGGTGCGTCTATTGGCGCTGCGCTTATGTATTTCGGTATCTATATGTGGTGGCAGATTGCTGTCAGTATGACCGCGACGGTTGGCGTGTCTTGGGCGTTTGCGGCGCTTACGTGGGGGCGATCCGCGAACGAGCTTGCCGAGGCCGGAGCAAGCTCGTTTGAGGCGATGCTCAACGCGGTGCTTGATATTTCGCTTGAGGCTACCGAGGAGACGGCTGTGTGGCTTCTTGAGCACGCGGTGCATTTGACGGTGGTTGCGGGTGTCTTTACGCTTCTGACGTATTGGCCCATATTTGCGCTTCGCCAAAAGAACGCGTTAAAAGAGGTCGGGCTTGGCAAAATGCCTGTTTTACCGTGCTTTGGTATGGTATTCCTCGGCGCCGTGCTTAACCTTTCGGTGTCGTTTATACTACCGCTCATACCGTTCCCCGAGCGCTGGTGGAACGCACAGATGGCGCAGTCCGAGCTGATTTTTGACGTGGCGCCGTGGCTGACGTTTATTATGACGGTGATCGTTGCGCCGATACTTGAGGAAACCGTTTTCCGCGGACTTCTCTACACTCGTCTGAAGCGCGCTATGCCGCCGCTTGCGGCTATGATAATATCCGCTATCGTGTTCGGTGCCGTGCACGGCACGTGGATAGCGCTTATATACGCGTCGCTGCTCGGATTTTTGCTCGCGTGGGTGCTTGAGAGGTATAGATCGCTTCTTGCCTCCATAATGCTTCACTGCGGCTTCAACGCCTTCGCACTCGTAAGCGATAAGCTGGTTGACGTGCCGCTTGCGGTGTGTATACTCAGCGTGGTAATTTCCGTTTTGGGTATAGTCGCGGTACAGATCACCTCAAAACGCAGGTGCGAGAGCAAGTAGCTAAAAAACGCGCATAAATTTACAATTTCCTATTGCATTTACTCTGATAATAGGGTATAATGGTTTGGATAATAAATATTTTTGGAGGTTCTTATGCTTAATTTATTTCTTACCGCTGATACTACCGCTGCTGCCGACGCTACAGGCTTGATGGGAAGTCAGGGTATAACCACTATCGTTATGCTCGTCGTTATGGTGGCTGTATTCTATTTCTTTATGTACAGACCGCAGAAGAAGCAGGAGAAGGCAACGAACGATATGCGTAACGCCCTTGCGGTTGGCGATGAGATCACCACCATCGGCGGTATCATCGGCAAGGTCGTTAGCATCAAGGAAGAGACCGTTATGATCGAAACCGGTCGCGACGGCACGAAGATCCGTATTCTCAGAAGCGCTATCAAGAGCGTTGACGTGAAGGCAGAGGATTGCTGACATAAATAGATTCCTCCCGTCATATAGATTAGCAAACGATCTATATTTCGGGAGGGATTTTTTTGCAAAGAAACGATAATGCAGGGGATTTCAGCGTGGGTGCTGTGCTTATGTCGGGATTTAAGGGTATGATCGTGGGGATTATATCAACGCTTGTGCTGGCGGCTGTATTTACAGGCGTTTCACTGGCTTTTGGCGAGCCGAGGAGGGTTGCCGACCTGCTTTCGTACGCTGCACTTGTATTGACAGCGCTTGGCGTTGGTATATCCGCGGTCAGATTTGACAGAGAAGTCGGAGGCCAAGCGGTCTTAGGAAGACAATTTTC
>JAZSJI010000164.1:0-2656 GCA_045534235.1 Candidatus Flemingiibacterium sp.
CGAGAAGATTGCTGCACTCAAGGCAGAGGGCGCAAAGCTCGTTCTCGTTTACGGTATCGGCAGAATGTGCCACATCGCATTCTGGGAGCCCACCTTCGCGGCTGACTACGCTGACGCATCCGAGTGGGAGAAGGCACCTTACCGCATCGCGGCTAAGATCCACCCCCTCACCGTTGAGCAGAACGCTCTTACCAGCTTTAAGAGCCGTACCACTCTCGTTCTTTGCCGTGCTATCATCATCGGCCCCGGTCTCTTCCTTCAGGCAGACCTCGCAATCGGCGGCGCTGACGGTACTCTCGGCCGCGGAATGCAGTGGCAGGGTATGTCTCTGTGGATGACGCTTCGCTACGGCAAGACTCCGTGGATCACCTCATCCTACATTCCCACTCTCCCCGGTAAGCTCTTCTTCCTTGGCGAGCTTGCAGGTCCTCTGGTAGCAGAGTGCAACTAATATGGCAGATAAAAAGGGAATTGCAGTCGTCGGTACTGTGCTCGTAGATAAGATCTACGGTATCAGCGCATATCCTGCGGCAGGCGAGCTTACCCCCATTCGTACGATCGACCTCGCAGTTGGCGGACTTGTCCCCAACGACGGCATTGATTTAAAAAAGCTCGCACCCGAGCTTGACGTTGTTGCCGTATGCAAGGTCGGCGATGACGGAGAGGGTAAATTCGTTATAGATAACCTGAAGGCAAACGGCGTTGACACGTCTGCGGTAAAGGTAGCGGCAGGTGAGGTTACAAGCTTCACCGACGTTATGAGCGTTATCGGCGGACAGCGCACGTTCTTCACGTATCCGGGCGCGAGTGCTTCCTTCGGCTACGACGACGTTCCGTGGGACACGCTTAACGTAAAGATGCTCCACCTCGGATATTTCCTTCTTCTCGAGAAGGTCGACAACGGTGACGGTCTTAAGATACTCAAAGAGGCTACAAGCCGCGGTATCAAGACCTCGATCGACCTTGTCAGCGAGAACTCCGACCGTTACTCGCTCGTTATTCCGTGTCTTGCGTACGTTGACAACCTTATCGTCAACGAAACCGAGGCAGGTAAGATGACGGGTATCGAGCCGACTGAGGAAAATCTTGAGAAGATAGCCGACAAGCTGCTTCAAATGGGCGTACGCGAGCGCGTTATAATCCATATGCCGCTGCTCGGTGTTTGCAAGTCGAAGGACGGCAAATACACGACTATGCCCTCGGTCGACGTTCCGCGCGACTTTATCAAGGGTAAGACGGGCGCAGGTGACGCGTTCTGCTCGGGCGCACTGCTCGGTATACACAACGGCGTATCCGACGAGGAAATTCTCGAATACGCGCAGGTATCCGCTATGGCATCGCTCCGCACTGCGGACGCGACGAGCGGTATCGAGGAGCTCTCAAAGCTTCGCGAGATGGCAAAGCAGTTTATGTAATAGAAAATCCCTTCGCAAATTGCGAAGGGATTTTTTGTGTTAAATCATTGCTTTTTTCACCATAATGCGCTATAATACCATAGGCAACAACATTTTCTTAAAAGTGGTGATTTTATGAAAGAAAAGATGACGGCGTTTTTTAAAACGCCTACAAAATATATTATCGTATTTTTGTTTTGGAGCGCACTCGGCATACTGATGGGCGCTATCGGCGGTGCGATAGGCGCGCTGTTTTCGCATACGCTTGAGTTTGTGACGAGCTTTCGCGGTGATCATAGCTGGATAGTATATCTCCTGCCCGTCGGCGGACTTGCAATAGCCGCTCTGTACGCGCTTTGCAAGCTATCAGGCGCTAACACGAATACCGTATTTGAAACGGTCAGAGATGAAAAACAAGTGCCTTTTCTGCTCGCACCCGCCGTTTTTGTTGGTACTGTGATAACCCACTTTCTCGGCGGCTCGGCGGGAAGAGAGGGCGCGGCTTTGCAAATAGGCGGAAGCGTTGCGTCCTTACTCGGCAGAATTATAAGAATAGACGAACGCCGTCGCCACATCCTCACGATGTGCGGTATGAGCGCACTTTTCTCGGCGCTGTTCGGCACACCCGTCGGCGCGTGCATATTCGCCGTTGAGGTCGCAAGCGCAGGACGGCTTTACACAGCGGCGATGTACCCGTGCTGTGTGTCGTCGGTGATTGCACATCTTGTTGCCTCGCACCTTGGCGTTCCACCCGAAGGGTATAACGTAGGCGCAGTTCCCGCACTTGGCGTAAAAACGCTCGTCGGAGCGACACTAATAGGCATTGCGGCGGCTGTTGTGAGCATCGTTTTCTGCACGGTGATGCATAAGACACATCACTTCTTTAGGCAGTACGTAAAGAATAAATATCTTCGTGCGGCACTCGGTGGCGCACTCGTCGTAGCCCTCACGCTCATAGTCGGCACGAACGATTACAATGGAAGTGGCGTACATATCATAGCAGGCATATTCGAGGGTGAGAGCGTTGTACCGTGGGCGTTCGCGCTTAAGATAGTGTTTACCGCCATAACGATGAGCTCGGGCTATAAGGGCGGCGAGATCGTTCCCACGATGTTCATAGGGGCAACGCTCGGAGGTACGCTTGCATCGCTTGCGGGGCTTTCAACTCCGCTTGGCGCTGCGATAGGTATAGCGGCGCTGTTCTGCGGCGTTACGAACTGCCCGATAACGGCGATAGTTTTATCCGTGGAGATGTTCGGAGC
>JAZSJI010000124.1:0-23867 GCA_045534235.1 Candidatus Flemingiibacterium sp.
ATTATCGACTTCAAGCGTCTTTCCGAAATCGCAAAGAGCGTTGGCGCATACCTTATGGTAGATATGGCTCACATCGCAGGTCTTGTTGCGGCAGGTCTGCATCCAAGCCCCGTCCCGTACGCCGACGTCGTTACCACCACCACGCACAAAACCCTTCGCGGTCCTCGCGGCGGTATGATACTCTGCCGTGAAGAGCTTGCAAAGGCTATCAACAAGGCTATATTCCCCGGCACGCAGGGCGGTCCTCTTATGCACGTTATCGCCTCGAAGGCAATCTGCTTCGGCGAAGCATTAAAGCCCGAGTTCAAGGCATATCAGGAGCAGATCATCAAGAACGCAAACGCGCTTGCTGACGCTCTTGTTGCAGAGGGCTTCGATCTTGTTTCCGGCGGTACGGATAACCATCTTATGCTCGTTGACCTGCGTTCGATGAACATCACCGGTAAGCAGCTCGAGAAGCAGCTCGACGAGGTTTACATCACCGTCAACAAGAACGCTATCCCGAACGACCCCGAGTCGCCCTTCGTAACAAGCGGCGTGCGCATTGGTACACCCGCAGTTACCTCGCGCGGCCTCAAGGAGGATGATATGCGTACCATCGCGCATCTCATCAAGCTCACGGCAACGGATTTCGAAAACAGCGCAGATTACATTCGCGCAGAAGTTACCAAGCTCTGCGACAAGTACCCGCTTTACGAGGGTAAGTAATTTAAGGGAAACGCGGCTTTCTTGAAAGAAAGCCTGGCAAAGAACTTTATACAACGCTATCGCTCACATCTTGTTTGTTACCATTAAATGAGATTTAGCGCTCTCGATGCGCCACACACCTTGCACTCCGAGCATCGTGCACCGCGCTCTCGGTAGCCGGGAACCCTGCATCCCGGCAACCGGCTTGTGGGCACCGCTCGTATTACGACATCTTGACGCAAACATCAAAAGTGTGGCAACACGAGCGATAGTCTCTAAACAGTTGTTGGGGTGGCGACACGGGTGTCGCCGAGGTCCCCAACTGGCTGGAGCGCTAATTACCGTTTAGCCAATATCGCTGTTAGCAAATGCCTTAATTGAAGTTTTTGCGGAGCTTTTTTCAAAAAGCGACCGTACTCCCCGTATCCCCAATCCACTCAAGGAGAACGAATATGATAAAGATAACCTCGGCTGAAATACTTTCCGTCGGAACGGAGCTGCTGCTCGGCGACATCGTCAACACCGATGCGGCGTACATTTCGAGAAAGCTTGCCGCGCTCGGCATAAATCAATATCATCAGGGCGTTGTCGGCGACAACCCCGAGCGGCTTCTTGAAACACTGAAGATTTCACTCTCAAGGAGCGATCTCGTCATTTTAACCGGCGGCCTCGGCCCAACGTATGACGACCTCACCAAGGAAACGGTCGCAACGCTGTTCGGCCGCTCGATGTATATGCACGAGGAAAGCCTTGATCGTATGATGCGCCGTATGGCGAGCCGCGGTATGGAAGTGACCGAGAACAACAAAAAGCAAGCGCTTATGCCCGAGGGTGCCATTATATTCAGAAACGATTACGGCACCGCTCCCGGTCTTGCTATCGAGGACGAGGAGAAAGGCAAGATAGTCGTCCTTCTCCCCGGGCCGCCCAGAGAGTGCGAGCCTATGTTCGACGAGCAGGTAACACCTTATCTAAAAAGGTTTTCCGAGCGCATATTCTTCTCGAAAACGATAAACATTTTCGGTATGGGTGAATCCAAGGTCGAAACGGTACTGAAGGAGCTTATGCTCTCCTCCACCAATCCTACCGTTGCACCGTATGCAAAGGACGGCGAGGTGCTGCTTCGTGTAACCGCCGCGGGACAGAGCGAGGAGGAATGTGCCGTGCTCTGCGACAAGGCTATCGAGCAGATAAAGAAAACTGAGGTCGGCCCGTTCATATACGGTGTCGATGCAGGCTCGCTTGAGGCGGCGCTCGTAAACGAGCTTATCGCCCGCGGCAAGACCATCGCAACAGCGGAATCGTGCACAGGCGGATACGTCGCAAAGCGCATCACCAACGTAAGCGGCTCAAGCTCGGTAATCGACGGAAGCATCGTGACTTACGCTAACCGCGTCAAGGAAAAATTCGTCGGTGTGGCGCACGAAACGCTCGAAAAATACGGTGCTGTATCCAAGCAAACTGCTATAGAGATGGCGCGAGGCGTACGAAAGCTCTTTGACGCCGACATCGGCGTCTCCACAACAGGCATCGCAGGCCCCACCGGCGGAACGCCAGAAAAGCCCGTTGGCCGCGTGTACGTTGCCGTTTCATACGGCGACTACGAGGAGGTCCGCGAGCTCAATATCGGCGCCGGCCTTGCAACGCGCGAGTACGTGCGCTACGTATCCGCAAGCAACGCACTTGATATCGCGAGAAAAGCACTCACGAAATAAGCCACCGCACGAAAGGGTGTAACTATGAATACAAAACAGCTTGTCACCGCTATTGAGAGCGGTAAATATACAGAAATCTTCACCGAGCTTTACGGCGCAGAAAACATCGAGGCGCAAAATAAGCGCTATATTACTGCAATAAATGAATTCGCACGTCTTTACGGCTCAGAGCGCGAGGTTTCACTCTTCTCCGTCGCAGGAAGAAGCGAAATATCAGGCAATCACACCGACCACAACTACGGACGAGTGCTCGCGGCATCCATCAATCTTGACATCATCGCCGTTGCTTCGCCTCGCGATGATATGAAGATCAGCATCAAGTCCGAGGGCTTTCCGAAGGACGTCGTCGACATCACCGATCCGACCGTCGATGAGGCGCTTTATTACACGTCGAAATCGATTATTTCCGGAATGTGCTCGGGATTTCTCAAGTATGGCCACAAGGTCGGCGGCTACGATGCTTACACCACGTCAAACGTATTCAAGGGCTCCGGACTTTCCTCCTCGGCGGCTTTCGAGGATATGGTCGGTCTTATCTTAAGCGGCTTTTACAATGAAGGCGCAGTTGAAAATGCAGAGATCGCAAAGATCGCGCAGTACAGTGAAAACGTTTTCTTCGGCAAGCCTTGCGGACTGATGGATCAGATAGCGTGTGCCGTCGGCGGTTTTGTCGCAATAGATTTCAAAAACCCATCGGATCCGGTAATAGAAAAGCTCCCATTCAACCTCGATGCGGCGGGCTACAGCCTCTGCATCGTAAATACGGGCGGCAACCACGCAGACCTCAACAGAGATTACGCCTCCGTCCCGGCAGAAATGAAAAAAATCGCGTCGTACTTTGGTAAAAAAGTCCTGCGCGACGTAAGTCTTGAGGAAATACTGGGGAACGTCAAGGATCTGCGTGCATTCGCTGGCGACCGTGCAATTATGCGCGCTATCCACTACATAAACGAAAACGAACGAGTCGAGGGACAGACAAAAGCGCTGAAGGAAGGCGATATTGACTCTTTCTTCGAGGGCGTGCTTGCATCGGGAAACTCGAGCTTCAAGTATCTGCAGAACGTATACACAGTCAAGAACGTCAAGGAGCAAGGCATTTCCCTCGCGCTTTGCGTGGCGGAAAATACTCTTCGTGGCAAGATGGCGGCCTGGCGCGTACACGGCGGCGGCTTTGCCGGAACCATTCAGGCATTCGTCAAAAACGAGGACGTTCCCGCCTTTAAAAAAGCGCTTGACAACACCTTCGGCAAGGGCGCAACGACCGTTCTGCGCGTTCGTCCCTACGGTGCTATACAGATAGAATAATGGCAAAGCAAAAGAAAACTAAAAAGAAGCATAACACAGCTGCGGCATCGGAAACTCCACTGAGGTCGCAGCTAAAGCGTTTTAATTGGACACGCCTGCTTCTTATTATCTTAGCGACAGCGCTCGCGTTCGGCGTTTACGAAGCGCTGATAACGCTTAACTTCCTTCCGATTGGCGGCATTCCGATAATTATGCCGGTTTATTTTATAATCGTGACTCTGCTTCTGTGTGCCGTACTTATTTTTAACAGCGGTATATCGACAAAAGAAGTTACGCCCGAAATGCTCCGCTCGAGCGAGGACGATGATAATGCGCATCTTGAAGAAATATGCGTAAAACTCAATGCTCGCAAGAAGGTAGCAAAGAAATTGATGCTCGTTCTTTTACCTTTCCTTTTCGCGATACTTTTTGACGTTATATACCTGTTCTACGGCGACTTTTTATCAGACGCAATAGCCGCACTTGGAGGCCGCTGACAATGATATTCACCGTTTACACGCTCGCATCAAGCTCCAAGGGAAATTCTATCTACGTCCGCCTTGACGATGACGAGATACTTATCGACGCAGGCATCAGCTGCAAACGCCTTTCCGATGCGCTAAAGCGCATTGGAACAGACATTTCGCGTATCAAGGCTATTTTCGTCACGCACGAGCATTCCGACCACGTTTCGGGGCTTGAAACTGCAGCGAAAAAATATAATATTCCAATACATATCACAGAACCGTCAGCGCGAGCTTATTTGTGCTCGACAAAGACCGCAGGTGCCGCATCCACGGCTATTATTCACCCTGTTTTATACGAAGAGCGAGTTGGCGCACTCACAGTGCGCTCGTTTGCAACGCCGCACGACAGCGCGGCAAGCGTTGGCTACGTAATAAGCGACGGCACGCCCGAGCATACGCTCGCTATTGCGACCGACATAGGCACGGTCACGGACGAGGTAAGTGACGCGCTTATCGGGTGCGAAAACGTTATTTTAGAGTCTAACCACGACGAAAATATGCTGCTGTGCGGCGCATATCCGTATGAGCTGAAGCGGCGTATTCTCTCTGATTTCGGGCATCTTTCAAACGAGGCCGCCGCGGCGTTCGTTTCACATCTTGCGGCATCGGGCACGAAGCGTATACTTCTCGCGCACTTAAGCCAGGACAACAACCTGCCCGAGCTTGCGTACCATTCATCGCTCGCCGTACTCGAGGGCAAGGACGTCTTTTTAGACGTCGCCTCGCCAAACGAGCCGACCAAATTAGTATAACTACACGAGGAAAAACGTATGCTTCGACTACACATCGTCCACGTAGGCACAATAAAAGAAAAATATCTCACAGAGGCTGTGGCGGAGTACGAAAAACGGCTGTCGGCTTACTGTACTGTCGATAACATCTCCGTCAAGGAAGAGCGTTTATCCGACAAGCCGTCAGCGGCTGAAATAGCAGCAGCCCTCAAAAAAGAGGGCGAGCGTATACTCGCTGCACTGCCTTCGAGGGCTTATAACATCGCGCTTTGCGTCGAAGGCAAGCAGCTCTCGAGCGAAAAATTTTCCGAGCGGCTGACAAGTGTTGCAAGCGAGGGCTTTTCCGACATTTGCCTCATTATAGGCGGCTCCGACGGTCTTTCCGAGGAGGTCAAAAGCGCCTGCCGTATGCGTCTTTCCGTATCAGAGATGACCTTTCCGCACCAGCTTATGCGCGTGATATTGCTCGAACAGCTTTACCGCGCGTTCAATATCGCATCAGGCGGAAAATACCACAAATAAAAACCCATTATTTATCTATGATTACATTTATTAGGAAGCACACGATATGACAAAAATTCCCGAATACTTCGCCGGAAGTGCGGACGTATGCGTCATTGGCGCAGGCCACGCCGGCGTTGAGGCCGCTCTTGCTTGTGCAAGACTAGGTCTTTCGACGGTCCTTTTCACAATAAATCTCGACGCAATCGCGAATATGCCCTGCAATCCCTCTATAGGCGGCACGGGCAAGGGACATCTCGTTTACGAGATAGATGCGCTCGGCGGCGAGATGGGACGTGCCGCCGACAAGGTTATGCTCCAAAGCCGAATTTTAAATCTCGGCAAGGGCGCGGCAGTCCACTCGAAACGAATTCAGGCGGACCGTGCCGAGTACAAAAGAATAATGAAGCAGACTATCGAAGAAACGAAAAATCTGCGCCTTATACAGGCCGAGGTTACCGATATTCACTGCGATGAAACTCCCGATGGCAAGCGTGTTTCATCTGTTGTAACACAGCTTGGCGCGCGATGGGAATGCAAGGCGGCTATTATCTGCTCGGGCACGTATCTGCGCGGCAAGGTCATCGTCGGCGAGGTGTCGTACGCCTCCGGCCCTGACGGAATGCTTCCCGCTAACGAGCTTACCTCAAATTTGGAGCGCGAAGGAATCGTTATGATGCGCTTCAAAACGGGTACGCCTGCGCGCGTTCACCGCGATTCTATCGACTATTCAAAGCTTGAGCTGCAGCCCGGTGATACGGTGGTTGATCCGTTTTCCGTAGATTCCGACCGCGAGGAGTTAAATTCGCGCGAGCAAATCCCTTGTCATATCGTTTATACAAACGCTAATACACACGAAATAATCAGAAATAATATGCATAGATCGCCGCTTTATTCGGGCGTTATTGAGGGCGTTGGACCGCGATACTGCCCGAGTATCGAAGATAAGGTGATGCGTTTTGCAGACAAGGAGCGGCATCAGCTCTTCGTCGAGCCAATGGGACGCGACACGAAGGAAATGTATATCCAGGGCTTTTCATCGTCGCTGCCAGAGGAGGTGCAAATGCAGATGCTGCGCTCACTTCCCGGCTTTGAAAATGCCGAGGTTATGCGTACTGCGTACGCTATCGAATACGACTGCATCGATCCCACACAGCTATATCCAACGCTTGAATTCAAGGCAATTTCCGGTCTTTACGGCGCCGGTCAGTTCAACGGTACCTCGGGCTACGAGGAGGCCGCCGCTCAAGGTCTTGTTGCAGGAATAAATGTTTTTCTCAAACTCACAAATCAAGAACCTATGATCTTGACGCGCCAAAGCTCCTATATTGGCACGCTTATCGATGATCTCGTCACCAAGGGAACTAAAGAACCGTACCGCATCATGACCTCACGCTCGGAGTTCAGACTTCTTTTACGTCAGGATAACGCAGCCGAACGCCTTACTCCGATCGGCAGACGCGTGGGGCTTATATCGGATGAACGTTTTGCGGCATTCGAGGACGAGCAAGAGCTCATTAAGCGTGAAGTTAAGCGCCTTGAGAGCACTTCCGTGCCTCCAAGCGCCGAGCTTTCACACATACTCGAGGAAAACAGTTCCACCGCTGTTTCAACGGGCATTCGCCTTGCAGATCTTCTGCGCCGTCCGGAGTTATCTTACGAAAAGCTTTCTCCGATAGATACAACGCGCCCCGAGCTTCCGCCGCGCGTACAAATGCAGGCAGAAACCACGATAAAATACGCAGGATACATTAAGCGTCAGCTTGCAGAGGTAGCACGCACCGCAAAGCTCGAGGAAAAGCGCCTTCCCACTCCCTTCGACTACAATACGATCAAGGGAATACGACTCGAGGCAACGCAAAAGCTAAACAAATTCCAACCGACAAATATCGGTCAGGCATCCCGCATTTCGGGTATTTCGCCCGCCGATATTTCAGTGCTTCTCATCTATTTTTCATCACACAAAAAGGACGTAGCAGACAATGATAGACAAGTCTGATTTCTTCGAAAAGTTGGCGTCAAGCCTGACAAAAAACGGTCTTCCAGAGTTCGTTTCAGATGATATTTTCGACAAGCTTTACACTCTGACCGAGCGTATGCTGACGGTCAACGAATATATGAATCTTACCGCGATTACCGACATTGACGGAATCGTTTTAAAGCATTACGTAGACTCGCTTACGGTTTCAAAATATATCCCGTCGGGTGCGTCGGTGATCGACGTAGGCTGCGGTGCAGGATTTCCATCGCTTCCGCTAGCTATAGCCAGACCGGATCTCACAATAACCGCGCTTGACAGTACCGCAAAGCGAATAAATTACATCAACGAATGTGCAGGAATTCTGAACCTTTCAAATATTACGGCAATTACTGCGCGCGCCGAGGAGCTCGCGGCTTCGCCCGATTACCGCGAAAATTTCGATATTTCCTGCGCCAGAGCTGTGGCAAGACTCAACGTGCTGTGTGAGCTTTGCATTCCGTACATCAAGATGGGCGGAAGCTTTGTTGCTATGAAGGCTAATGCTGCAGAGGAGCTCGCAGAAGCCGGAAAAGCCATCGAAAAGCTTGGAGGAACGCTGATTTCCGCCGACAAATTCGAGCTTATTTCAGATGATTCAGGCGATCCAAGATGTATTGTTTCCGTCAAAAAAACCGCCCAAACGCCGAAAAACTATCCGCGCAATAACTCTCAAATCAAGAAAAAGCCACTTTAAATACACAATTTCGCATAATACGCACCAAAAATCGACAGACCGACGGTTAATTCGTCGGTCTGCTTTATTTTTCTACAGTCATTATTCGCCACGGCTTCGATATGCTTTATGATATTATATTCTAAAAAGATTTATAATATTAAGGAGAGTTTTAAGTATGAATACGTTAGAAAACGACCGTTGCAACGAGGTTTTTTCGCATTTCAAAAAGCATTCTCGCCAATGGCAGGCCCTTGAATTTCGCGACGGCAAATTTACCGATGTAAAAGACTCCGGGCAAATACGTATAATAGACATCGAACGAATACACCCGAGCGCAAATCAGCCGCGGCAAATTTTCGACGATACTTCGATAGTTAATCTTGCAAACAGTATAAAGCGTCACGGAATTATACATCCAATAATCGTGCGTAAGGCCGCTGAAGTCGCCGGAAATGGCGATTTATTCGAGATTATAGCCGGAGAACGGCGGCTACGCGCCGCAAAACTCCTTGGCGCGCACGAAATCCCCTGCATTGTCCTTGAAGCCGACGAGTTGCGAAGCGCAGAAATATCAATAATAGAAAATACGCAGCGGGAGGACTTGAATTTCTTCGATGAAGCCACCGCTATTGCGTCGCTCATAAAATTGCACGGATTAACGCAAGAGGACGCCGCCGAACGCCTTTCGGTAAGCCAATCATATATTGCTAATAAGATGCGAATATTGCGCTTAACTCCCGAAGAACGTAAAAAAATACTTGAATATGCTCTATCCGAACGCCACGCGCGCGCCTTATTGCGCATTTCCAGCCCAAGCGAGCGACTGCGCGCAATAGAATACATATACACCCACAACCTCAATGTAGCTGCAACGGAAACATACATCGAACAACATATAGGCGAAAAAGCCCCCGTCCGCAATAACTCTTTTTCCAAACGTGTAGTTTTAAAGGACATCCGCGTCTTCTACAACTCCGTAGAACGTGCCATTTCAACCATCAAACAAGCTGGTATAAACGTCGAAAGCAATCGCGTCGAGGAAAACGGCGTCACCGTGTTGACTATTCGTATCGCAAACGATGTTTCACGTGAAACATCGTAAACAGCATCTAATGTTTCACGTGAAACATTCACTCAAATATTTGCCGCCCAAGCTCATATATTTACAAAATATCATTGACTTTTTTCGGGAATGTTGATATAATATAAATATGTAGTGTTTTGCTTGCAAATCGTTTTATACGGAGGCAAAAATGGCTTATATTATTTCACTTTCAAACCAAAAGGGCGGCGTCGGAAAGACAACCTCCGCTGTCAACTGTGCGGCGGCTATGGGCGCGCGAGGAAAACGCGTACTGCTTGTAGACCTCGATCCGCAGGGTAATGCGACGAGCGGTGTTGGCGTACAGCGCAAAAAGGTCAAGGTTTCGTCTTACGATATCCTGATCGGCAACGCAACCGCGTCAGACGCAATTATCGACACCGGATTCAAAAATTTGCACGTCATTCCATCGCAAATATCTCTCGCAGGCGCAGAGTTTGAGCTGATTGACATAGAAAATCGCGAAAAATTGCTCAAAACCGCGCTTGCGGACGTCGTTGACAGCTACGATTACATTTTCATAGATTGCCCGCCGTCGCTTGGCATACTTTCAATCAATGCACTCGCGGCATCAAACGGTGTAATAATCCCTATGCAGTGCGAATTTTACGCGCTCGAAGGGCTTTCACAGCTTATGCTGTCAATAAAGCAGATCAAAAAGCTGTACAATCCGTCGCTTGAGGTGCTTGGCATACTCATAACGATGTTCAACGGCAGACTCAATCTCTCGCTCCAGGTACTCGATGAGCTCAAAAAGTACTACGCGGACAAGCTTTTCAAGACAAGTATCGTTCGCAACGTAAAACTTTCGGAAGCACCGAGCTACGGAGAACCCATCATTTACTACGACAAGCATTCAAAGGGCGCTGTCGCATATAGGGACGTCGCGAAAGAGATAGTAGAACGTACATTATAACTTTTGGAGGATATATGGCAAAGAAAAAAGGGCTTGGGCGCGGAATGGACGCGATTTTCCTCGACAATTCGCTCGACGACGCCCGTGAAAACACAAGTACCCTGCGCATATCCGAGATAGAGCCTCGCCGCGGCCAGCCGCGCAAAACCTTCGATGCCGAGGCGCTTTCGCAGCTCGCCGATTCAATCGCGGCAAACGGTCTTATACAACCAATTGTCGTCAGAGAGCGCGCAGGAACGGACTTTTACCAGATAATCGCAGGCGAACGCCGTTGGCGTGCCGCAAAAATGGCGGGACTTTCAGAGGTGCCCGTCGTAGTGCTCGAGGCAGACGACAAAAAGGTCGCAGAATACGCATTAATCGAGAATATTCAGCGTGAGGACCTCTCTCCGATCGAGGAAGCGATGGGCTACAAGGCGCTTATCGAAGAATACGGTATGACGCAGGAGCAGGTCGCAACGCAGGTAGGAAAGAGCCGTGCGGCGGTGACAAACTCGCTCCGTTTGCTCGATTTACCCGAGGATGTACTTGAGCTTGTCGCTGACAAGTCGCTTTCAGCAGGTCACGCACGGGCGTTGCTCGGACTTAATGACAAGTCGCGCATATCCGAGCTTGCAGATACTGTCGTTATCCGCGAATTATCGGTACGAGCGGTCGAAGAGCTTGTACGCAAGTATAATTCGATGCCCGTGGTCGAAGATGACTACGAGGACGACGCGGTTGAGCGTGCATACTACAAGTCGCTTGAAAAGAAAATGACTGAGGCGCTTGGCTCTCGTGTTAAAATTTCCCATTCTAACCGTAAAAAGGTAATTTCCATCGCATATAAAGACGCCGATGATCTATCCGAACTCATAAAGAAGCTCGTTGGCGATGAAGCTGCACAAAAACTATTTGTTTAATATAGGAGAAAACAACAATGCTTGACATCAAATACCTCAAAGAAAACACAGAAGAAGCAATACAGCGCCTTGCAAATAAGGGCAAGGACGCGAAAGAAGAAATCGCTCGCATTTTGGAGCTTGACGCACAGCGTCGCGCTATGATTTCCGACAATGAAGCAAAGAAAGCAGAACAGAACAAGGTATCGAAGTCCATTCCCCAGCTCAAAAAGGAAGGCAAGGACGTCGCTCCAATCTTCGCACAGATGAAGGAGCTCTCCGAAACCATCAAGGCAACCGATGAAAAGCTCAAGGAAGTCGAGATTGAATACTCTAACCTTATGCTCTCGCTTCCCAACCTTCCCGATATGGACCTCAAAGCAGGCGGCAAGGAGAATAACGAGCCGCTTAAGTATTTCGGCGAGCCTCACAAGTTCGATTTTGAGCCGAAAAATCACGTCGATATCTGCACCGATCTCGGTCTTATCGACTACAAGCGCGGCGTAAAGCTGTCCGGCAACGGCTTCTGGATCTACCGCGGCATGGGCGCAAGACTCGAGTGGGCGCTCCTCAACTACTTCATCAACACTCACATCGAAGACGGCTACGAGCTTGTGCTCGTTCCGCATATGCTCGGCTACGAATGCGGCCTTACGGCAGGTCAGTTCCCGAAGTTTGCAGAGGACGTTTACTGGCTCGAAACCGCCGAGGACGAGCGTCGCCGCTTTATGCTTCCCACCGCTGAAACAGCTCTCGTCGCTCTCCACCGCGATGAGATCCTCACCGAGGCTGATCTTCCCAGAAAATACATCAGCTACACGCCTTGCTTCCGTCGCGAGGCAGGCTCGTATCGCGCAGACGAGCGCGGAATGGTGCGCGGACATCAGTTCAACAAGGTCGAAATGGTACAGTACACCAAGCCCGAGGACTCGGATGATGCATTCGCAGAGCTTGTAGGCAAGGCAGAGGCGCTTGTTTCCGGACTTGGCTTCCATTTCCGTACCGTAAAGCTTGCCGCAGAGGACTGCTCCGCGTCAATGGCACGCACCTATGATATCGAAATACACATTCCCTCTATGGACGGCTATAAGGAGGTTTCCTCTGTTTCCAACGCGCGTGACTACCAGGCGCGCCGCGGTCAGATGCGCTTCAAGAGAGAGTCCACGGGCAAGATCGAGTTCGTACACACGCTCAACGGCTCCGGCCTTGCAACCAGCCGTATTCTCCCTGCTATTGTTGAACAGAATCAGCAGGCAGACGGAAGCGTGGTCGTTCCCGAGGTCCTTCGCAAGTATCTCGGCTGTGACGTTATCAAGAAGGATATGTGACATACGCCGCCACGCGGCGCGATAAAAGGAGAATTTGATGGATTTTTTTGACGCGCTATGGAGAGATCTCGGCGCTGTATTCGGCGAGCGAGTACAGCTCGGAACCAACTCCGTAACCACTCTTAACATCATTGTTTGGTCACTTTTTATCGGTTTTATCATAGCAATCGGCGCAACGCTCTATAATAAGCTCGTGCTCGGGAGAGTAGTTCGTACGCTCATCGAAAAGCAGGCGCTCACGCCAGAAAGTGCGCTCAAAGCCGACGAAATCGGTGCAAAGAATCCCTTTGCACGCTTCGCTCTTCGTCGTGGCAGCTCACTCAGACGCGTTGTCTACTCAACACTCGATAATGATGCAGAGCAGACAAAGCTCGACACCGAAGGTACAAAGTTTTATATTCCGGACGACAATCTGCGCCGTGCACAAATAGTCTACGGAAACCCTGAAACAAGCGTATTTTCTGTGCTTTTAGCTATTGTTGCATTTCTGATATTGGCTATGGTTGCATTTTTGATCATCCCAAACATCACGCAGCTGCTCGAAAATATCTCGGGCCTCGCTGGTACTCAGTAACTCTGTGGAAAGGAAGCTCCCATTTGGAGTAGTAACTGTACAATGAATTACACACAGACAAACAAACGCATAAAAAAGCGCCGCAGCACCCTCAGTATCGTGCTCACCACCGTCGTTATCGCAGCAGTTTTGCTCGCTATTATCGCGGCAGGTATGTACTTCTCGGGCATTCGCTATATCAAGATGAATACCGAGGACGGCGGCAGAGTCAAATACTTCGGCCGCGTTGACGATTACGGCAACCCCACTACAGGCACGCTCCACTATTCAACGGGCGTTACCGCTGACGTGGATATGTCGGCAAAAAAGATCGTTTATTCAAACGGCGACGTTTACGAGGGCACTATCGACGGGCTTCACCGCCACGGTCAGGGCAAAATGACATTCGCCTCGGGTGACGTTTACGAGGGCGCGTTCAGCCACGACGCAATGACCGGCTACGGCAAGTATACCTTCGCAAACGGCGACGTTTACGAGGGCAATCTTGTGAACGGCAAAAAGGACGGTCAGGGTACGTATTCGTGGGCAGACGGCTCGGTATACGTAGGCTCATTCAAGAATGACCTTAAGAACGGAAGCGGAAAGTACACCTGGGCCAACGGCGACACCTACGAGGGAACGTACGTTGACGAGCTCAAGGAGGGCACGGGCGTATACACCTTCGCCAACGGCGACAAGTACATAGGCGACTTCAAAGCGGATATGCGCGACGGAAACGGCGAGTATATCTGGGCAAACGGGGACACCTACGCTGGTGCATTCAAGGAAAATAAGATGCACGGCGAGGGCAAGTACACTTGGACAAGCGGACGCGTTTACGAAGGTCTTTTCGAAAATGGTAAAATCGTTCGCAGCGAATCGACCGATAATGTCGGCGACACGCAGTAAATAGTATGAAAAAAGCCTCCCAAATGGGAGGCTTTTCTTGTTTTACATGGCTCCTGCTGTTAATTTAATAAGCAGATTTATATCGTCCGGCTGCACCTTCGCAGGATACGCCGCCTTGTTTCGCACCGTTGCGCCGCATTTTTCGCAGCGGTAGACGATAACGTACCCCTTCTTCGGATCGGGAAGCACCTGTATGGGCCGAAGCAGTCCGAGGCAATCGTTCGCGCGGTCGCCTGGGTTTACGTCGATGTGGATCGAGCAAAGACACTTGGGGCAATGGTCGCGCGAGGTAACTCCGAGCGGCTGTACCTCAAAACCGCAATTTCGGCAAGTAAAACCGTTATCGTTTTTTTGAAATCGTTTTTCTTCCATTTTTTATCTCCGATAAATTTTTTTAGTGCGCATAATTTAGCTCCTTTCGCTTCATAATACGTTATGAAACCACCGAAAGGAAGTTTTGAAATGAAAACTATTATATACAGAAGATCAATTTTGGCACTCTTTGCAGTCTGCCTTATAATGTCGCTGCTTGCTGTAGGCGCATCTGCCGCAAGCATAATGCGTCCCGGCTACAACCGTAGTGCCGATATTGCAAATGATACCGCAGATGAAAACGGTATGGTAGGAGATGATAACACCTCCGCTCCCGGTACCGGCGAATTTGGCGACGACACATCGAACACTATGAGCGACACGTCTGACACGTCTAAAGACACCTCCAAAAACGACACAAGCGATACTAGGGATAGCGTAGGCAACCGCGTTGAAAACGCAGTCAGCGACGTCGTAGACGGTGCAGAAAATGCGGTAGATGAAATGACCGGCGGTATGAGTGTGTGGGCGATAGTGCTTGTTATAGCCATTATCGTCGCCATTGTCATTCTTGTTCTCTTATTCTTTACACGCAGAAGATAATTTGCAAGTCGATGGCTTTTGCCATCGACTTTTTATTTTCCGACGCAGAATCTGTGGAAAATCCCGTCGACTATCTCCTCGCTGATACGTCTGCCGTCAAGCAGGGACAGCTCCGAGAGTGCGGCTTCTACGTCAAGTCCTGCCGTGTCGGACGTAAATCCGCTCTTTAGCTGTGCAATAGCCGCGCTTATATATTCGAGTGCGCGGCTGACAGAGGCATTCTGACGCGCATTTGTGAGCACCGCACGCGAATTATAATCTATCTCGCCCTCAACGTAAAGCGAGCATATAAGCTCCTTCAAAGCGTCGATACCGTTCGATGCGCCGTCATCATTTTGCGCGCAAATCTCGACTGTATGCGAGAAAATGCCGCAATCAAGACGTGAACGGTCAAATTTTGGAGTAAGATCTGTTTTGTTGAGGACCGCTATCTTAACGGCTGTACTTCTCTCAAGCTTTTCGAGAAGAAGTTCGTCGTCCTTATCAAACTCCTTTGATAAATCGAATAAAACGAGCGCAAGCTCGGCTTCACCGAGCATTTCTATAGAGCGCTCAACGCCAATCTTTTCAACTGTGTCCTCCGTTTCACGCATACCCGCGGTATCACAAAGACGAAGCATTATGCGTCCGCACGGGACAGTTTCCTCGATCGTATCACGGGTTGTACCCGCAACGTCGGTCACAATCGCGCGTTCGCGGCCTACAAGACGATTTAAGAGCGAGGACTTACCCGTGTTCGGCTTACCTATCAAAACCGTTCTGATGCCCTCACAAACGGCTCTGCCGACGCGATAAGTACTCTTAAGCGCCGAAAGCTCGGCCTCAAGTCCCGAAAGCTCGTCTAAAACCTCCGTATCAGACAGCTCCGCAAGATCCTCGTCGGGGAAGTCGACGTTCGCGTAAACCCCCGTAACGATTGTCTTGAGTTTTTCGTAAAGCTCGTCCGCCTTGCGCTTCATTACACCGTCGCCGTGTGATACGGCGAGCGACAGCTGCTCCTCGTTTTGTGCGTCGATAAGCATACCTACCGCTTCAGCTTGCGACAGCGAAAGCTTGCCGTTGGTAAAGGCGCGGCGTGTAAATTCACCCGCCTCTGCAAGCCTTGCACCGCATTCAAGCGCTGCTTCGAGCACCTTTTCGGTAAGCACTATTCCGCCGTGACAGCTTATTTCAACGACGTCCTCGCCCGTATAGGAATGAGGGGCACGGAAAAGCGTGCAAACTCCGTCATCTATACGCACACCGCCCCTTATAATATCTCCCCATACGCAATGTGAAGGCTGAATATCCGCGACATTTTTGCCGTTTTTAGCTTTAAACATCTTTTCTGCAATGGATATAGCCTCATCGCCGGATATTCGTATAACGGCAATACCGCCGCGGCCGTATGCAGTTGAAATAGCTGCAATCGTGTTTGTCATAATATCCTCATTTCATAGAAAAACTCGCCTCGGGATAGCCCCGAGGCGATGCCTTTTATATTAGTTCTCGCCGTCGGTACTGCCGAGAATGCTGTTTAAATATTCGTCGAAATCCTTAAACTTTTTCTGCGGCTCACGGGTGGAATTCTCCTTTGCCTCACGGGTTCCGTAGGTGGAAATGAGATTGGAAAGCTCTTCCTCGCTCATTCTTTCGCCGTCATCGTATTTAGGAGCCGCCGGCTTCTTGCTTTCAGGCTTCTCATATTCACTGCGGCGCGATCTTCTGCGATCTCCGCGTCTGCCCGAACGCTTGCCTCCGGACTTTTCACCGTCCTTGAAACGCGCGGGAACTTCAAAGCCCTCGCTCTCAAGAAAAATCACAACGCGGCGTCCGTCGTCAACACCAACGGAGTTAGTGGAAACGCCCTCTATACCTTGAACCTCGGAGTGAATAATGCGTCTTTCGTAAGGCGACATCGGCTCAAGCATCACGCTCTTGCCGGTTCTCTGCGCCTTTGCTGCCATACGGCGAGCGAGCGAACGGAGAGTACCCTCTCTCTTTGAACGGTAATTTTCGACGTCAACCGTGATATGTACGTAATCACGCGATTCATCCTCCTCGCGCTTGTTTGCCGCGAGATTGGTGAGATACTGAAGAGCCTCAAGCGTGTCACCGTGGTGACCTATGAGAACGCCTGCCTCCTCGCCAACTATACTGATCTGACGGTCGCTCTTGCGAGTTGCGGTCATTTCAACGTCAGCGTGTATCTCCATGTTTTCAAGCAGAGTGTCTATGAACTCTCTTGCAATAGTCTCTCCTGCAACGGTATGTACTACCTTTATCTTCGCAGGTGTTGAGCCGATTCCGAGAAAGCCTGTGCTTCCTTCTTCGAGGACTTCGTAGTTAAGCGATTCGGGTTCAACCCCGAGCTTTACGCCTGCTTCTTCAAGCGCTGCCTCGACTGTTTTGCCGGTGAATGTAATTTCCTGCTTCACAGTTTCTATTCCTTTCTGTTGTATTTTTAGAGGAATACCTTATTCCCCGTCGGTGTCGTCCTTTGTTTTGCGGTCGCTTTCGTCCTTAAGCTTCGGAGCGTCCTCTTCCTTTACGCCATCCTTGAGCTCGGGCTTATCGCTTTCCTTTGCGGTGGACTCAATTATTTCCTCATCGTCGTCCTCGTCGATACGGTGAAGCGAACGAACCTTTTTCTGTTCCTTCTTTTCCTTCTTACTTGCCTTTACGCCAACTTCCTTTTCAGCCGCCTTATAGTCCTCCTCGGTAAAGCGCGGTATCGGCATTACCTTTGCAAGGATAACGGTCTGAATGGTCGAGAGAATGTTACGGAATATCCAGTAAGAGCCGATGGTCGCCTCGATCGTAAACGCAATGTATACGGAAAGTGCAGGCATAGACCACTGCATTATCTTCATAGACATATCCTTCTGCTGCTCGGGATTGGGATTATAGCTGAATTTCTTGGTGATCCACTGGCTCGCGAGCGTGAACACAAGGGTAAGAGCAGGTACGATAATAAGAGGCCAGAGCTCGTCTACAGGTCTTGCGGAAAGATCAAGACCGAGAACCGTAAAGTTCGGAAGTATCTCCTCGGTAACCCCACCGATGATCTCGTCGAAGTTTGCTTCGCCGAGGGTGCGCATCTTCTTGATAAGATCTATCTGACGAACGGCCTTATCAGCGGCAAACGCCTCAAATCCCTCCATTTGTGCGGCACTCATAAGCTCGTATACCTTAGCCTGAATATTGGCAATAACGTCAGTACCCATACTGCAAATATACTTAAGAGGATTTACAACAACGTTATAAAGAGCAAAGAGGATAGGCATCTGTATAAGCAGAGGCAGACAACCGCCCATAGGGTTGAAATTCTCGCGCTGATAGAGCTCCATTACCTCGTTGTTCATCTTCTGCTGGGTAGCCTGATCGGTGCGTCCCGCATACTTTTTGCGGATAGCTCTTACCTTCGGATCAAGCTTTGCCTGCTTTATCGAGTTCTTCTGCTGCTTTATTGCAAACGGTAAAAGCAGTATCTGAAGAACGAGTGAAAAGAGAAGCAGAGCAAGCAGATAGTTATCAGTCAATTGGTAACATATTTTGATTATATAACCGAGAGGAACGTTGATTATATCAAAAATCTTCACTTTTATGTATTCTCCTTTATTTTAACGGAAGTTCCGCTTATTTGCGTTTTTATCGGGCACGGGATCGTATCCGCCCTTACCAAACGGATTACAGCGAAGTATTCGCCACACAGTCAGAGCAAATCCGACTATGAATCCACGTTTTCTGAACGCCTCGAGGGCGTATTCTGAGCAGGTCGGCGTGAAGCGGCAGCAGGGTGCCTTCAGCGGTGATATAAACCTTCTGTAAAGGCTTATCAAAAATATAGCTGCGTACTTCATTCTTCACGCATTTGGAGCGTTTTAAACGCTTTAGTCAAATCTTTTTCAATATCGCACGACTTAGCATTTATAATACCACCGCGTGCAACTATTACAATGAGAAATCCGCGTTTTACAGGATGAAGCTTGTCTGCCATACGGTATCCCTCACGTATCACACGCTTCGCGCGATTTCTCTCCACCGCGCCGCCGAGCTTTTTTGTTACGGTGATACCAACACGGTTGAGCCGTTGCTTCGTTGGATTTGCTTTTACAAGCTTTTTTGCCATAAAATCAGGAAGAATGTACACAACAACAAAACGCCCAACGAACTTTTTTCCGCGGGTGTACGCTTTTGAATAAAGATGATTTTCTTTTATCGCGAAAAGCTTCATTGTTTCTTCCTTAATAACAATAAAAACCCCCGAAATACGGGTATCCCCGCGATCTTCGGCGGTTTCATTTTTCTTTTTCTGCACAGAGGGTGCATACTAATTACAACCCGGCACAGCCGCAAATGAGCAGCCGGGTTGTAACAGTTTTTGCTTTTAAAAAGAGATTAATAGGTAAGTCTCTTTCTTCCCTTAGCGCGTCTTCTCTTGAGTACCTTTCTGCCGTCAGCAGTTCTCATTCTCTTTCTGAAGCCGTGCTCAACCTTTCTCTGGCGTTTCTTAGGCTGGTAAGTTCTAAGCATTCTTACACCTCCTTAAACTAATCGGACTATCATCTTGCGATGAATAATGCTTATTATTTTTATAATGAATACAAAATTCACACAATAGCACCTAATATTATACACAAAGAGATACGCGTTTGTCAAGACCTTTTTTAAAAAAACTTTTCTTAATGTGTAAATATTCTCTTAATTTTTTCAACAAAAACACTAAAAGACTTGCTATTTTTAATTTTATGTGATATAATATATATTGTATATTATATTAAATAATATTAAATATAAGCTAATTCCACATATATCTTCGTATCATCATAAATAAATCACACGGAAAGGATACATCATGCAAGCTTACAATGATATTTGGTCAAACGTTGTTGATGTTCTTTCAGAGGAATATTCAAAAAACGTAGTCGCACTTTGGTTTACGTCACTCAAGCTTCATGAGCTTACGGATTCAAGGGCACTTATAATCTGTGATATGCCATATAAATACGGCATAATAAAAACAAAATATGCAACGGCTATTGCCGATGCACTTGAAAAAACTGTTGGTTTTCGCGTTGAGGTGATTATTCTCGATAAAACACAGGCGCCTGAAGAATATTACAAATACGTAAGCGATAACGTAGAAGCTCCCGAGCCTGTAAATTTAGCTGACAGGGTAGTTCCTCCTCATCTTGTAAGTATAGAAGATCAGACTCAAGCCGGCGACAGTACGGTAAAAAGAAAATCAAGCAATATTTATAATTCTTATACCTTTGACAACTTTATAGTAGGTACTTCAAATACGTTTGCACACGCTGCATCTCTCGCAGTTGCAAACGAACCGGCGTGTCTTGAAACTATTGAATCATCTACATATAACCCGCTCTTTATTTACGGACCGAGCGGACTCGGAAAGACACATCTTCTTTACGCTATCGTAAACCGCATAAAGGAAACTCGTCCGGAGCTTAAGATAGTTTACGTAAAGGGTGAAGACTTCACAAACGAGCTTATAGACAGTATTTCAAAGAAAACTACTGATAAATTCCGTGAAAAATATCGCAGCGCAGACGTTCTTCTGATAGACGATATTCACTTTATAGCAGGTCGAGAAGCAACCCAAGAGGAGTTTTTCCACACATTCAATGCACTTCATGAGGACAATAAACAGATAATACTTACCTCTGACCGTCCTGCACGTGAAATAAAGCGTCTTGAAGAGCGCCTTAAAACAAGATTTGAATGGGGAATGCCTGCAGATATTCAGCCGCCGGATGCAGATCTTCGTTCGGCAATCATAAAGAACAAGGCAGAAGCTAAAAATATTGATCTTTCAAACGAAGTAGTTCAGTTTCTTGCCGATAACCTAAAGAGTAATATTCGTCAGCTTGAGGGAGCTATAAGGAAGCTTGCCGCTCTCTCTATTCTTACAGGAAGCGAAATAACACTTGACATCGCTAAAAAGGCGATTTCTGATCTTATAAGTGAGGAAGAGCCCGGTGTGATGACTGTAGACAGGATTTTAGAAAAAGTTTCTCAAAAGCTTGGAGTAAGCGTAGAGGAAATAAAGGGCACAAGACGCAACAAAGAGATTGCGTACGCACGTCACATTTCAATATATATAATAAAAAAGCTGACAAGCCTTCCTTATACTCAAATAGGAAAAATAATGCAGCGTGATCATGCAACTATAATGTCCTCGCTTCGAACAGTTGAAAAACAGCTTGGTGCAAATACGCAGACTGATGCTGATGTGAACGAGCTTATAAAGGAACTAAAGGGCTAAACTTTTCCACACGTTTTTTCACATTTCAACAGAAAGTTTTGCATAATTTTCAACACAATAATAAACCGTTTAAATCGTTATATTATTTTTCAACACAAACAAACATTTTTCCAACATTTTAAATTCAATAAATATCATCTGCTAATTAGCATATTACCTATCCTTTTAAGCTTTTCAACATTATTCACACGCACTACTATCACTACTACTAAATTATTATTTATTTATTTTTATAAAGAATTGAGGTACACGTTATGAAGCTCAGATTCAGCCGTCCTATACTGCAGGAAGCAGTAAGCAACGCAATGTACTGCGTTTCCACTAAAAATACCATCACCGCAGCAGAGGGCATACTTATTTCCTGCGAGGGAGATAAGGCTATACTTACTTCGTATGACCTTGAAAAGGGTATGCAGATAGAAATAGAAGCAGAGGTAGAGGAAGCAGGCTCCTGTATTATTAATGCACAGAGCCTTAACTCTATAATTAGACTTCTTCCTGCAGGAATGGTAGAGCTTACCGTAAACGAATATTTCAGAGCAAAGCTTACCTGCGGAAGCGCAGAGTTTGAGCTCAACGGACTTGATCCGAGAGATTTTCCCACTCTGCCCGATATTTCAAGTACAAGCGGACTCAATATAAAGCAGGGCGATTTAAAAAATATGATAATACAGACCCTGTTCGCAGTAGCTCAGAACGATGCGCGTGCTACGTTTAACGGTGCATTTTTCAAAATAAACGGTAATCGTATAACTACAGTCGGCTGCGACTCCTTCAGACTTGCTATCAGAGATAAGATATGCGAGCTTGAAAATACGTCTGACGAGGATCTTGATACGTCGTTTATAGTTCCTGGAAGAACTCTTTCCGAGCTTGTTAAGCTGCTTACCGAAAATGACGAAAACGTAAGCATCGGTATTTCAAGAAAGCAGGTAATATTCCGCTTTGATAAGCGTGATACCGTATTCTTCTCGCGTCTTATTGAAGGCGACTATATTGACTACGAGCGTATTATTCCAAAGAACAGCACTATTTTTGTTGACGTCGATACGGAATCTCTCGAGGGTGCACTCAACCGTGCTTCACTTGTAAGTGATGATTCTGCAGGAAAAAATAAATCTCTCGCGCGCTGCCGCTTCGGTGGTAACAGACTTGAGATCACCTCTACTTCCGTAAACGGTAAGGTACGTGACGAGATAGTAACAAGCCATAACGGTGAGGATATAGAAATAGGATTCAATTGCCGTTATCTTACCGAAGCACTCAAGGCTTCAATGTGCGATAAGCTTCGCCTTTCTCTTTCCAGCCCTAATATAAGTATGGTAATAGAGCCTCTTGAGGCAGACGAAAACGATAAATTTATATTCCTCGTTCTTCCTTGTAAGCTTAAATGATTGCAAAAAAGGTAAGATACCGTAATTTCAGAAATATAGAAGAGGGAGAGATTGAATTTTCTCCCGGCGTAAACGTTCTTATCGGTAATAATGCAGAGGGAAAAACCAACGCACTTGAGGGAATATACCTTATGGCGTCGGGAAAAAGCTTTCGCACACCAAAAGAACGAGATATGGTAAGAGCGGGCGCTGAATACTTTGAAGCGTATCTTGAAATCTCTGATATTAAAAGAGAGCAGGAGCTTTATTTCAAGGCGTATAACAGTGACTCGTCAAAAAGACGTGAAATAAAGAAAAACGGAGTTACGCTGCCGCGTATTTGCGAGCTTCTTGGAGTATTTCGTGCAGTACTGTTTTGTCCCGAGCATCTTGCTATAGTAAAAGCCGGACCGTCAGAAAGACGTAATTTTCTTGACGTTGCTATTTGCCAGCTGCGGCCGGTATATCTAAAAAGCCTTCAGAGATTTACAAAAATACTTACTCAAAGAAACGCTCTTTTAAAGCAAATAAGCGAAGGAAACGGAGATGTAGGACTTCTTGAGGTCTACTCCGATCAGCTTGCAAGAGAAAGTGCACTTATCTATAAAACCCGTGCCGCCTACGTAGAAAGGCTTGGAAAGTTTGTAAAAGAATTTTTTGAAGAGCTTTCGTGCGAGGACGTAAAAGAAATACCCGAGCTTCGATATAAAAACAGTATGAAGACTTATGAAAAGCTTACTGAAATGGAAGCTTACGAGCACTATATGAAGCTTCTCTCTGAAAATACTCAAAAAGAGATCGGAGCGGGAATTACTCTTTACGGCTCACATAAGGACGATATAGAAATATATCTTGATAATATGGAAGCAAGGCAGTTTGCTTCGCAAGGACAGCAACGCTCTTTAGCACTTGCAATGAAGCTTGGTGAGGGAGAGATCTCGATGGAATATTCGGGTGAATATCCCGTATTTCTGTTCGATGACGTTCTTTCGGAGCTTGACGCAAGAAGACAGTCGTTTTTACTGTCGCGGCTTGAGGAAAGGCAAGTAATAATGACTACCTGCACCACGCCGCCCGTTAAATCAGATGCTAAATTCATATCTGTAGAAAACGGAATGTATAAGTAATAAAACAATAACTAACTTAAAAAACGCAACCGCTAAAAATGTAGTAATATAATTGGTTACCGCAAAACGGTTGTAGGGTCACCGACACGGGTGTCGGTGGGGCCCCGACTACCGAGAGCGTGGGCTACGTTTAGACAAACACTCTGTTAGCGAATGCGTTGTATAAAGTTCTTTGCCAGGCTTTCTTTCAAGAAAGCCGCGTATTCCCCTCAAAAGAAGGAGCAATAAATGTACGTACACGCAGGAAACAACCGTATCATACGCACGCGTGAGATTATCGGCATATTCGATATGGACACGGCGACTATGGAAACGGCAACGAGAGAATATCTCCGCGCCGCGGAAAGGGACGGG
>JAZSJI010000167.1:0-9373 GCA_045534235.1 Candidatus Flemingiibacterium sp.
GCAACCGGAACGGGTAAAACACGCGTAGCAATTTCCCTCGTGGACGTGCTTGCACGAAACAATTGGGTCAAGAACGTTCTGTTTTTAGCAGACAGAACTTCCCTTGTGAGCCAGGCAAAAAAGAATTTCGGCAAACTACTGCCCGATATGAGCATTTGCGAGCTATCAGGCAATACCGAAAAGGATTACAGCGCAAGACTTATGTTCAGCACGTATCAAACGATGATCCATTACATAGATGCTGAAGATAAGCGTTTTTCGTCCGGCAGATTCGACCTCATCATCATCGATGAGGCGCACAGATCGATCTTCAACAAGTACAGCTCTATCTTCTCATATTTCGACAGCTTGCTTGTAGGTTTGACAGCAACACCCAAGAGCGAGGTCGATGCAAATACGTACCGTATTTTCGGGTGTGAATCCGGAGTGCCCAACTTCGACTATTCTCTCGAAGAAGCGGTAAAGGATAAATATCTCGTTAACTACAAATCGTTCAGCAGAACCACAAAGCTTCTTAAGCGCGGCTTTAAATACGGCGATCTTACCGAAGATGAAAAGCGTCAGCTTGAAGAATATTTCACCGAAGGAGAGCCGACACCCGACTTTACAGTTTCCGAGAAGGAGCTTTTCAAAACGATATACAACAAGAACACCTGCTGTGAGATAATCGAAGAGCTTATGCGTTACGGCATAAGAACAAACGGCGGCGAGAAGCTTGGAAAATCTATAATTTTTGCGTATAATCACCGTCACGCACAGATGATCGTCGACTGCTTTCAGGAGATGTATCCCGAATATACAAACTACTGTCAGTTAATCGACAACTACGTAAACTACGCAGACGATCTGATATTAAAGTTTGAAAACGACGATGACTTCCGCATCGCGGTGTCGGTAGATATGCTTGACACGGGCATTGACGTTCCCGCGATAGTCAACCTGGTATTCTTCAAGCCCGTAAAATCCAAGATAAAATTCGTTCAGATGATTGGCAGAGGAACACGTCTTTGCGAAAACCTTTTTGGCGAGGGCAAGCATAAAACGCATTTCGTAATTTTCGATTATTGCGGAAACTTTGAATATTTTGACGCGCATCCCAATGGTGCCGATATGATTGGCAGCCGCTCGCTGTCACAAAGACTCTTTGATGTAAGACTTGATATTCTCCATGAGCTTCAGAGAATCGAATATCAGGATCAGGAATTTGCACGGGATTATTACCAGCGCTTAAAAGAACAGCTTTACGCGACTGTTTCCAAACTCAAAAAGTACACCTCAAGAATACAGATTCGTTCAGAGATGCGGTACGTGGATAAGTACAGCGATTACAGCACGTGGGAAGCACTTTCGCCGCTTATGGTCAAGGAAGCAAAGATCCACATCACGCCTCTGCTTGACAGCGGCCTTGAAGGTCTCGATCTGACAATAGCGTTTGACATACGTATGCTTGATATCGAGCTTTCCCTGCTCGCTTGCGGCAACACAGCAAAGGCACAGCGTGACGTAAAAAATGTCAGACAGGTAGCGCAGTACCTATTAACCGAGAAAGCTTCTATTCCGCAGGTATTGGAAAAATCCGAACAGTTAAAAACGTTGTTTAGCGAACAGTTTTGGGAGAATCCTTCCCTCGAGAAACTAGAGTCCCTGCGCTTCGATGTAAGAGATTTAATGCAATTTTTAGACAGCAGCGGACGCAAGCCTTTCGATGTCGATATTGACGATACCGTCGAACCCTCTGACTATCAAGGAACCGGAGCGGTTATAGACATTCGCACTTACCGTGAAAAAGTCCTCGACTATCTTATCGAGCATTCTGACAAGGAAGTAATCTATAAGATTCAAAGACTTGAGCCAATAAACTGCGACGATCTTAAGGAACTGGAAAAAATACTTTGGAACGACCTCGGAACAAAGGCAGATTATGAAGAAACGACAGATATTGATAATCTTGCAGCATTCGTTCGCAGCCTAATCGGTCTGAGCCAAGAAGCTGTCAACGATAAGTTCGGCGAATATCTGAGCGGCAACACGCTTAATTCGCAGCAGCAAGAGTTTGTAAAAGCAATAATAAACTATGTCAGAGAAAACGGCGATATCAGCCGAGAGGACCTTATAGAAAAATCTCCGTTTGACGGATACGATCTTACTATACTTTTCGGCAACAAGATCACCTATCTTCTGAACGTTGTTGAAATTTTGCATAACAGTGTAAATATTGTTGCTTAGCGCTATGCCCATTACACCTACAGTCTACACCAAATCAAAATACATAAAACTCCTACCGTAAAAAGTAGGAGTTTTATTTTATGCATTTTAATTCGCTGTAAAACCCAATTTTAAGTCAAAAAATTATCCCTTTTTTATCCCCACTTTTATCTCCACCTGTCGTTTTTCACCCCGATTTCACCCGTATAAATGCAAATAAACGAGTACAAACAAGGACAAACCAAAACAAATAAATTTGCAAAGAAAAAACCTCGAATGGCCGAAGCCATCGAGGTTTTTGGGATTTCCTGAAGTTTTTTATCTCTTGGAGAACTGGCTCGCACGACGAGCAGCCTTGAGACCGTACTTCTTTCTTTCCTTCATTCTCGGGTCACGAGTGAGGAAGCCTGCCTTCTTGAGAGCGGGACGATATACCGTTCACCGCAAAAACATCTCCCTTTCTATACGCAGTGCCTATGATAATCGGCGAAATACGCCGTTACCTTCGCGACAACAACGCGGTGCGCGTCAGCCGCTCCGTGCGCGATCTTGCGTACCGTGCACTCGGTGCGCGGGAGCAGCTTGTACGCACGCTCGACCGTGAGCCGACGCTCGAGGATATCGCTAAAGCACTCGGAGTGCCCAAAGAGGAGGTCGGCGCAGCACTTGAAGCTATCGTCGAACCGGTCAGCCTATTCGAGCCGATCTACACCGACGGCGGCGACTCAATCTATATAATGGATCAAATCAGCGACACGGACAACACCGACGAAGCATGGCTCGAGGACATCGCGCTTCGAGAGGCAATGAAAAAGCTTTCACCGCGCGAAAAAAACATCATCGATATGCGCTACTTCAAGGGGCGCACGCAGATGGAGATCGCGAGCGAGATCGGCATCTCGCAGGCACAGGTGTCGCGCATCGAAAAAGCCGCGCTTGAGCGTATAAAGAAGGATATGTAGAAAAAAGAGCGAGTAAAACTCGCTCTTTTTCTTTATCAATCATAGAAGTTTCTGTCGATAATTTCGTCCTGCACGCTCGGCTCAAGCGCATTAAAATACACGGACAATCCGCACACTCTGACAAAGAGGTTTTTGTGCCGTTCAGGATGCGCCTTGGCGTCAAGAAGCGCCTCCTTTGATAAAACGTTTGGTTGAATCGCAACGCATCCGCACTCACAGCACGATTTGACAAATGCTGAAAAGTTTCTCTCATCAAAACCATTTGAAGCAGGAAGCATCATATCGAGCACCGCCACCGCACCGCCGCATACACTAAAATCAACGTTTTTCACAGTATTTATCGGTGCCGTTATGTCGTCAAGCCTTTTATACGAGCTCGGACCGCTTCCAACGGAAAGATATTCAAAATCGCGTCTGCCGTCGGGCGTTGCACGCAGACACGGCGCAAAGGTCCTGTTGAACGAGTAAACGAAAATGCTTGGCAAATAGATGCCGCCGCGTTCGTTTTTCTTGCTTTTTATGAGTGCTGATATGTCACCGAAGAAACGCTTTGCGAGCATATCCACCTCGGTTTCGTTGTGACCGTACTTCGGCAGAGAAATAACCTTACGGCGGAAGTCCTCATACCCTTCCCAATTGCACGCAAGAATATCATTAAGCTCACCCAGCGAGGTTTGCTTCTCTTCGTAAACAAGCGTCTTTATGGAATAGAGGCAATCTACGACGTTTGCAAGACCTGCAAGGGCAACAGTTGAGAAATTATACTTTGCGCCGCCGCTCGTATAATCCCTGCCGCTTTCGATACAGCCTACCTGCATTGAGGAAAAGAGAGGGGTTGAAACGGCATTTTTATAAAAGCTTTGACGGAAATTTCTTTGATCGATTACTGCCGTTAGGAATTTCTCGAACTGCGAGATGAATTTTTCGTAAAAGTCCTCGAACGTATCTGCCTTATCTATTGACGTTATAATATCCGCCGTTTTGTCACCGCGAAGAAAAACATCGAAAAATCTCGGCAAAGAGATGTAGAAAGCAGTTCCCTCGGTGTGTCCAAAGCCCTCGAGTATCATTTCCTGACAGCCGCCGTTCGTATACATACGTGCATCGTTTAACGAAACGCCGCTCTCTACAAGGCTTTTAATTATTACGTCGTCATTAAACAGCGCAAACGTGTTATGTCCGCTGACAATAGCTTTTCCGATGAGCTCAAGGTACTCGGCAGGCGAATTTGCAGAGCATCTGCAATTGAGCTTGGGGTTTAACAGCTTGTTTCGGTTATGCTCCTCAATGAATATTTTCGTCACGTCATTAAATACGACGGCTCCGTTTTCATCACAGCCGCCAAGCTGTATGCACGCACTCGACTCGGGCCATTTGTTGTTCTCGACGTCAAATTTAATATCCGTATGCATCATCCACTTCGTGACAAGGCATCTTGCCTCGGACTCGGTTATTCTTCCTGCCTCAATATCACGCTGATACAGTCCGCCAAGCAAACGGTCAATATGACCGAACTGCGAAATAGCGACGTTTTCGAGGGTTGGTGTTATTTCGCGCATAAAAAGTATCATCGCGAGTCCCTCGTAGAACGTATCTGGTGCAAATTCGGGGATTTTTCGCGCTGTTTTGGCTATCAGCGTGAGATTTTCACGCTGTCTGTCGTTCACATCGGTCCCGAGAAGGCTTTGTGCCTTTTTTGCAAACTTGTGGGCAATTTTTATCACCGCATTACAGCTTTGTATGACCGCCAAGCAGAAATTATATTCGTCTGTACCCTCCTTAAATTTTTCGAGCTGCTTTTTGGTTTTCTCAATAATTCCACCTATGCCTACCGACAGAAGCTCCTTATAGTTAAGTGAATTGTGGTCGTGGTCAAAGCTGTCAAAGTGCGAGCAGAGATTGTTGGTTTCTCTATCAAAATAGGGCAAGAAACGAGCTGTCATTTTGGCATACTCGGGGTACATTTTTTCAAGCTGTGCGTTTTTTGTCTTTACAAGCCAACACGCCGGCGTATTTTTGTTTAAGCCGCGAGAGCGCGAATGATTGTAGGAAAGCTCGAAGAAAAACGGGCTTTCCAAAAAAATGATGGGCTCGCAGTACTCTGCCATAAGTGCGTGAAGCTTGCTTTTAAGAAGCGGTGTTGGCGTACTTGGATTATCCTTATAAAAAGCATCCATCTCGGTAAATATACGCTCATACTCTGCTCTGAAACTTTCCTCAAGGTCCTTATCGGCAAACGTCATCCACGGCTTCATATCCATTTTTCTGTAATACGCTGTCATTTCAGCCTTAACGGTTGCATACATCTCTGTCACTCTCCTTCGCTTATATTATAAGCTCTTGACAAAAACATTTCAATGATATATAATATTATATAATTGATATATTATACTATTTTGAAAGGTGGCAGCTTATGCGCATCATAGCGTTAGATGTTGATAATAAGCAGGATATCGACTTTAAACTACACAGGCCCAACGGCAGAGCCGACTATCTTTTTGTATTATTCAAATCGCCATCAATGGTTATGGTGAACGGCGAATATGTAAAGACTGACACGGGTTCGTTTATAATTTTCGATAAACATAAAATACAGAGCTACTTTGCAGACGGCAGGGCTTTTCTACACGATTTTATGCATTTCGATACTGAAAGCGATTTTGAGGGGCTTATCCTCTCCCAAATTCCTACCGACACGCTTTTATATACGCCAATATCGGCACCGCTGTCGAGCATTTTGTCTGAGATAAAAGGAGAGTTCGTCAGTGCGCCGAGCGAATATACTCCCGAAATACTAACAAATCTCGGCATCGCATTTTTATACAGAATAAAAAACGCGCTCCCAAAATCAGATGCCACCCCCGCTAACGGACGATATTTTGCCGAGCTTAACAACCTGCGCAACGACGTATACAAAAATCCGAGCCTTAATTGGACGGTAGAAAAAATGGCACGCGAGCTTAACTTAAGCCGCTCGTATTTTCAGAGCTTATATAAAAAGCATTTTGCCGTTTCCTGCACGGAGGACGTTATAAACGCAAGAATAGCTCACGCAAAAATACTTCTGTCAAGCACATTCCATCCGATCGGGCAGATAGCTCTTGAATGCGGATATTCAAATGCAGAGCATTTTATAAGGCAATTCAAAGAAAAGGTCGGTATATCACCGCAAAAATTCAGAAATAGTTAAAACGAAAACGGGCGAGTTTGACTCGCCCGTTTTATTAGTTCACCTGTTCAATTTTGATCATATTTGAGTTGCCTGACTTGCCGTTGATCTGACCGCCCGTGAGGACCACGCTGTCGCCTCGCTCGAGCTTGTAGATCTCCTTGGCACGCTTCATCGCGCTGTAGAACATAACCTCGATCGACGAAAACTCCTCGCACATAACGGGCGTTACACCCCAGCTTAAGTTAAGCTTGCGCCAAACCTTTTCGCTCGTCGTCATACCGAGAATGTCGACGGGGCATCTGAAGCGGCTGACCATTCGTGCCGTCTTGCCGCTTATCGAGTTTACTACAAGCCCCTTCGCGTCGAGGGCAATAGCCATAGAGCACGCTGAATGAGAGAGCGCGTCGATATTGTTGCGAATCTTGAATTCGGTCGTTCTGAAGCGCTCGCTGTAGTCGATGGTCGTTTCGGTATATTCCGCGATCTCGACCATATTCTTGACCGCCTTGACGGGGTATTTACCCGATGCGGTTTCGCCCGAGAGCATTATCGCGGACGTGCCGTCGTAGACGGCATTTGCGACGTCGGAAAGCTCCGCACGTGTCGGGCGCGGATTGTGTATCATCGACTCGAGCATCTCCGTCGCGGTGATTACGCGAATACCGAGAAGTCGGCACTTATTGATGAGGTACTTCTGTATTGCAGGAACTTCGATAAACGGGATCTCAACGCCGAGGTCGCCGCGCGCGATCATAATGCCGTCCGCAAGCTCGCATATTTCGTCAATGTTGTCAACGCCCGCACGGTTTTCGATCTTCGCGATAATATCAATATTCTCACCGCCGTTTTCGTTGAGGAAATTGCGTATATCAGCAACGTCCTTTTTCGTCGATACAAACGACGCCGCAACAAAGTCGATGTCGTTCTTGATACCGAACAGCAGGTCTTCCTTATCCTGCGCACTTAAAAATTCGTGCTTCATTAAAATGCCCGGAAAATGCATACTCTTGCGGTCTGAAAGCTCGCCGCCGACTACCACCTTACATATAACGTCGCTTCCAACGATTTCGGTTACGTTAAAAATAACGAGTCCGTTGTTGACGGTGATTGTGTCGCCGACAGAAAGGTCGTTCGTAAGGTGCGCGTAGTTTACCGCCACGCGCTCGTTATTTCCGACAATATCGTCGGTGGTAAACGTGAACGTGTCGCCCTCTTTGAGCGTTATTTTCTTATTTTCGAAGGTTTTAATTCTGTACTCCGGGCCCTTTGTGTCGAGCATTATTGCGACGGGCAGATCAAGCTCCGCGCGCACCTTTTTTATAGTGTCGATCTTTGTCTGGTGGTCAGCGTGCGTGCCGTGGGAAAAGTTAAGTCTTGCGACGTTCATTCCCTCGATGCACATCTGCCGCAGTATTGCCTCGTCCTCGCAAGCGGGACCGATCGTGCAGATAAGCTTGGTTTTTCTCATAAAATCATCTCCGATCACAGGGTTACTGTTCCCTTTTCTTTATGTAAATATTCTACCATATTTACATTGTTATGTCAAGATGTCGCATAAAATAAAAATCCGCAAGGGCGTTTGCCCTTGCGGAAAAGTTATTAGTGCTTGAAGTGACGCTGACCGGTGAATACCATTGCGATGCCGTACTTATTTGCTGCATCAATGGATTCCTGATCCTTGATGGATCCGCCGGGCTGAATGATAGCGGTGATGCCTGCCTTGTGAGCTGCTTCAACGCAGTCCGGGAACGGGAAGAATGCATCGGACGCCATTACGGAGCCTGCCGCGCGGTTCTTCTCTGCACCGTCGAGATCGTTAGCATAGCGAATAGCAAGCTCGAGTGCGGTAATTCTGTTGGTCTGACCGGGGCCGATACCCGTGGTGATACCGTTCTTCGCGAGAACGATAGCGTTCGACTTGGTGTGCTTTACGACCTTCATAGCAAACTTAAGGTCAGCCATTTCAGCCTCAGTGGGCGCTTTCTCGGTAACTACCTTAAGCTCTGCATCATCGTAAAGACCGATGTCGCGCTCCTGAACGAGCAGACCGCCCGCAACGCGCTTCATATCGAGCATTTCCTTGGTGTTGGGCTTCGAAATCTCGGGGAGCTTGAGAAGACGGATATTCTTCTTCGCCATAAGTATTTCGAGTGCGTCAGCATCGAAATCGGGTGCGATAACGATCTCAACGAAGATCTTGTTGATCTCATTTGCAGTTGCAGCGTCAACCTTGCGGTTGCAAGCGATAATACCGCCGAAGATGGATACGGGATCCGCGTTGTACGCGTTCATATACGCGCTGTAAATGTCCTTTGCAACGCCGACACCGCAGGGATTTGCGTGCTTAACTGCAACAACGCAGGGTTCGTCAAACTCCTTGAGGCACTCAAGCGCGCCGTTGGTGTCGTTGATGTTGTTGTAGGAAAGCTCCTTGCCGTGAAGCTGCTCTGCCGCTGCAAGAGTACCGCCGAACTCGTTGCCGATCTCCTTGTAGAATGCGGCAGTCTGACCGGGATTCTCGCCGTAGCGCATATCCTGAACCTTCTCGTATGTAAGCGAGAGCTTCTCGGGGAATATGGGCATACCGGTCTGTATGCGAAGATACGACTGAATAAGAGTATCGTAAGCCGCGGTGTGGTTGAACACCTTATAAGCAAGCTTAAGGTTAGTATCAACGCTTACCTTGCCGTTTGCCTTGAGTTCGTCGATAACGGTAGCGTAGTCCGCAGGATCTACAATAACGGAAACGTCCTGATAGTTCTTTGCAGCCGCACGAAGCATTGTAGGACCGCCGATGTCGATGTGCTCGATAGCGTCCTCACGGGTAACGCCGGGCTTCATAATGGTATCCTTGAACGCGTAGAGGTTGATTGCAACGATGTCGATAGGAGTAACGCCGAGCTTTTCGATCTGTGCCATATGCTCGGGGTTGCTTCTCATTGCGAGGATACCTGCGTGGATCATCGGGTGGAGAGTCTTAACACGTCCGTCAAGGCACTCCGGGAAGCCGGTGATGTCGGAAACCTGCGTTACG
>JAZSJI010000208.1:0-24766 GCA_045534235.1 Candidatus Flemingiibacterium sp.
ATCTTCTGCGCTTCGGCGGCATTTATTGCCATAGGCTTTTCGCACATTACGTGCTTGCCCGCCTCAAGGGCATCAACGCTTATAAAGCTGTGACTTCTGTTCGGTGTGCAGACGTGAACAACGTCGATGCTCTCATCTTTAAGAAGCTCCTTATAGTCGGAGTACACCTTTGCATCGGGCGTTCCGAACTCTTTTGCAGCTGCCTCGGCGCGCTCGATTACGATGTCGCAGAATGCAACCATTTCAACGCCCTCAATCTTTGCAAGAGCGGGCATATGCTTTCTCGTTGCGATAGCACCGCAGCCGATAAATCCAATTTTTACGGTTCTGTTTTCAGACATAGTGTTTTAACCTAAACCTTTATTTTTTGAAGGTTCCTTTCGTTAAAAAAGTGGTAACGTTACAATACAATGATACCGCCGCAATTAACGTAAAGTCAATAGGTTTACACACATTTTTTTGCACTTTGTTGCTCTTTTATTGCACTATCTTGCTCTCGGCAAACTGTGCGTATTCGTTTTAAAATCTACTTCAAATAATAGGTATAATATACAATAATGGTGCGTTCTTCGCCGCCTCTTGTAAGATCGGGAGCTGTTAGCATAGCACCGTCGTTGCTCATAAGCTCCCACGCGCGAAGCTCCGTTACCTTACAGCGAAAGACTATGTCCGCGCTCGATAATACGATGAACTCGTCGTCCTTTATGGACATCGAGCCCGCTTTGCCGATGACGAGATCCGTGCCCGTCTCGGGATCACGCTCGGAGCAATATTTTATAGCACGGCCTGCGAGATGCTTTGCCATCTCGACGCGGAACGCGACTGAGTCCTCTTTCTTTGGTTTGAAAAGCTTTTTGAATATGCCGAGCATAGTATTTTTCCTTTCCGTAGCGTGTTAATAATGGGGCAAATTAAACAAAATGAGGTGACAATTTTGGTCGTATCGACAAAATTGAAAAAATTTCCTAAAGTCACTTGAAATTTTGTCGGATTGTGGTATATTTATGATAGCATATACCGCAAAATTTATCAATGGTTTTTTGAAAATTTACGGCGATATGCTAAAAAATCGAAAGGAGAGATCGGACGCACTACGTTCGGTCGAACGCCTTTATGCTGCCACTTGACAAGTTAACAAAAGAGGCACAGATCGGTTTTGAGAGTCGAGGTGTAGACACGGAGCGCCTTGATATGGTGCTCGAGCTCGACCTTGACCGCGAGGGCAACTTCGGTGAGACCTTCCTCGCTTTTTCTGCGGCTGACAAGAAGCTTTATCTCTTGTCGGTAAGCTCGGTGGGCGCGACCGCGGAAAAGCGAGGAAGTGCCCGTACAGTCGCCGAGGGGGCAAGGGGCAAATCGAAAAGAAAGGGAAAAGTCAACACGGCGGACAGCGAGTTCTTTATTCCCGATTTATTTGGGGACGCGCTTTTTATCGAATTTGATATGAAGCGCATTTCGGGCGCATACGTTGACAACTTCGTTTCGGGCAACCGACTGCTCGCAAAGCAGTACCCGTACGATATTGACGAGCCCGAGGGCGAGAATATCGACGAGGACGAACGCCGCCGCATAAAAAAAGAGCGTGAGCGTGACGCGACAACTATAGTTATCGCGTACTGCACAAACGCAAAGAAACGCAAGCTTTTCGCGTTCGTCGACCTCATGAAGCGCCTTTTGGACGGACAAACGGTCGAAAACGACGACCCGATATTCGATCAGTTCAACGCCAAATGTCCGAAGTGCGGCAGAGTATACGACGATCAGGAGCGAAAGATATGCTCGCACTGCACTAATAAAAAGGCGGTGCTCGTTCGCCTGCTCGGCTATTTTAAGCCGTTCCGCCTCCAGCTTGTTACGGTTGTTCTGTGTATGCTTGCGACCTCGCTGATACAGCTTATAAATCCCATCATATCAAATCAGCTGCTATATGACCAGGTCATCAGCGAGCCGGGCGTTATCGCAGGCAAGGCGGTCGGTACGCTCCACAGCGAAGAGTGGGTATTTATAGTAGTCGGCGTGATCTTTGCCGTGGCGCTTTTGTCGCTCGGAGTGTCGATAATACAGCACCGCGCAAACGCCACGATGTCAACGCGCGTAACGCTCAATATGAAGCTTGACATTTTCACGGCGATGCAGAGCCTCTCGCTCTCGTTCTTCAACAACACCCAAACCGGACGCCTTATCACGCGTGTAAACTACGACGCGGATAGGATTCGTGCGTTCTTCATCGACGGCGTGCCGAACTTTATCATAAACACACTTAATTTTATCGGTCTTACGGTATTTCTGTTTATGCTTAACTGGAAGCTTACGCTTATTGTATTTATTCCCGTGCCGATAATTATCGCAATATTCAGAGTGATGATCCCAAAGCTTAACCGAGCGTACACGATGCGTTGGCGGCGCTCATCGAGCCTTAATGCTGTTCTCGGCGACTCGCTGACGGGTATTCGCGTGGTCAAGGCGTTTTCCAAGGAGGCAGAGGAGAGCGCAAGATTTCATAAGTACGCGTCACGTTATATGAAGGCGAGCCTGAAGGTTAATCTCGTCATTACCACAATGTTCCCGATTGTCGGAATTCTTATTGCTATATCGAGCCAGGCGATATGGGGCTTTGGCGGTATTGAGGTTATGAATAAGCAGATGACGTACGGCGACTTTGCGACGTACATCGGATACCTTGGAATGATATTTGGACCGCTCAACTTTTTCGCCACGTTCGTTGATATGGTGACGGACTCAATAAACTGTGCACAGCGTATGTTTGAGATAACGGACGCAGTTCCTGAAATTACAGACGCGAAGGACGCTATCGTGCTCGATACGCTTCGCGGCGACATAGAGTTTGACAACGTATGCTTCCATTACGCAGCAAACCGCCCGATACTAAAGAACGTATCATTTAAGATAAATGCGGGCGATCATATCGGTCTTGTCGGACACACGGGAAGCGGTAAGTCGACTATAGCAAACCTTATCAGCCGCCTTTACGATACCGTCAGCGGTACGATAAGCATTGACGGGCATAACGTGAAGGACGTAGCTACGAAATCGCTTCGCAAGAATATTTCGATAGTTTCGCAGGAGATATTCCTGTTTCGCGGCACGGTCGCGGACAATATCCGCTATGCAAGGCCCGAGGCGACGATGGATGAGGTCATCGCAGCGGCTAAAGCCGCCAACGCGCACGACTTTATTCTGAAAATGCCGGAGGGCTACGAAACGCTCATCGGTACGGGTGCACGCACGCTTTCCGGCGGTGAAAAACAGCGCATTTCGATTGCAAGAGCGCTGCTTCTCTCGCCCTCGATACTCATACTCGACGAGGCAACCGCGGCGATGGATACAGAAACCGAGCGACTTATACAAGATGCGCTTACAACGGTAAGCGAGGGGCGTACGACTATCACTATCGCGCACCGCCTGTCGACACTCAAGGATTGCAATAAGCTTTTCGTTATCGAAAACGGAGAGATATCCGAGGAGGGTACACACGCGGAGCTTCTCGAAAAGAAGGGCACGTTCTATAGACTCTATACGCTTCAGAACGAAGCCAACAAGAAGATAATTGCCGGAATGTAAAATAGACCTACCCACTATTCAGGAGGACTTGATTATGGCAGAAAAGACCGTACAAAAACCAAACACCAAGCCGAAGAACGATATTCTCGGCGACGGCGACGATGGCGACCTTATACTCGAAAATCAGCGTATTTCCATAGACCTTACGCCCGAAAACGCGCGCTTTTTCCGTTCCGGAGGAAACCTCATATCGCTTGATATAACTAACGCCGACGGCGAGGCGGAGAGCTTTGAGCGTGTCGTCGTGCTTCGCTCGTTTCCCGTAACGAGTCCCGACAAATTTCTGTCGGTACGCGAGCCTGATACGAGAAAGGGCGGTCGCGGCAAGGAGATCGGAATGATACGCCGTATCAGTGACTTTGATACAGAAACTCGCGCACTTATAGGCGAGGAGCTCGAGCGTAGGTATTTTACCCCCGAGATAACAAAGCTCTTTTCCCTCAAGGAGAAGTTCGGCTACCTCTACTTTGAGGCTGCAACCACCGCGGGACACGTTACCTTCGTTATGAACAATCCCTTTTCCAATATCCGCGTGCTTGAGGACGGACGTGTTTTTATGAACGACGTTGACGGAAACGTATTTCAGATACGCGACGTAAAGAAGCTCGACGCGTCAAGCTACAAGAAGATCGAGATCTACCTTTAAGGGGAAGGAAGTGAGTTTATGCGACTTATGTTCGATCTGCCAAAGGCAGAAAGACAAGTGCTCGATGCGGCTGTACATAACGATGAAAAGCTTATGTACTGTGTACCCTTCAATATCCTTGAGGATAAATTCGTATCGGGTTACATCGCTATAACTGACAAGAAAATATACAAGATACTTGCTGACAAGCTTCTTGCCCAATACACTATCGCGGGCGCGACGGATTTTCGTACCGAGGTAATGTACGGAAGCTGTGGCTTCTATGCGGATTTCGGAGAGGGAACGGAGCTTATATGTCAGTTCGTGTCGGGACGTCATCTGCCGAGGTATTCGGTGATCGTCAAGGCGTGTGAGATACTCGCCGAGGACGCCACAAAAAATGAGCCTATCACAAACTCCGAGAGAGAGCGATTCTGCCCGAAGTGTAACCGCCCGTTTATCAAGGGAACGAATATCTGCCCGTACTGTCTTGACACGATGGAGATATACAGAAAAATATTCGCGATGACCAAAGGCCTTCGTCTTATGATGTGCTTTCCGTTCATTGTTGCTATATTCAACGTCATATTCCAGTTCGTAGTACCGCAGATGCAGAAGGTCGCGCTTAACAGCTACATTCTCGACGAGAGCAAGTACGGACAGCCCGATATGATGACGACGTTTGTGCTCATCGTCATTTCGATAGTTTCGCTCGAGCTTTGCCACCGCGCGCTCGGCGTTGTACAAAGCCGACTTTCCGCCGTTGCCGGCAACAGGTTCGTGCTTATGATGCGCACGATACTTTATGAGAAGATACAATCTCTGTCTGTGTCGTCCGTACAGCAAAAGTCCACGGGCGACATGATGGGACGCATCAACAACGACGTAAACGTCGCGCAGGACTTTATCGTAAATCAGTTACCCAATCTCTTTATTCAGGCGACATCCTTTATAGTTGGACTTGTGCTGATGCTAACGATAAATCCGGTGATGGCGATGTTTATATTCGTGCCGATACCGTTTGTGGTATTCCTTATCGCAAGATTCTGGAAATCCGTTCAGGACCGCAACCGCAGACTTTGGGTGCTCAGCAACCGAAGCAATCATCTGCTTCAGGATATTTTAAACGGTATTCGCGTTGTAAAGTCGTTCGGACGCGAGGAAAGCGAGGTTGAGCGCTTCAAAGATGCCTCTGTCCGTCAGGCAAGACAGAATGAAAAGAACTCGAAGGTGTTCGACACGGTGTTTCCGCTGCTCGGCTTTGCCGTCAAGCTCGGAAGCTACTTTATCCTTCTTTACGGAAACTATCTCTTATTCCACAGCGAGATGCTTGTCGGTGAGCTGCATCAGGTGAACGCGTACGCCAACATAATCTACGCACCGCTGATGTTCATTACATTTATACCGCGTAACATCTCAAACTTCTTAACGAGCCTTTCGAAGATATTCGAGATAATCGAGGAGAGGGAAGAAGTGCAGGATATTGACCTGCCGATCGATATTCGCATCGAAGGCGAGGTCAACGTAAAGGGCGTTACCTTTGGCTACGAGAGCTACGATCCCGTGCTTGAGGGCGTATCGTTTCGCGTAAATCCCGGAGAGATGATCGGTATCGTAGGTCACTCGGGCTCGGGCAAGACGACGCTTATCAATCTTCTGATGCGACTTTACGACGTAAACGAGGGCGCTATCGAGATCGACGGCGTAAACATAAAAGATATTTCGCAAAACGCGCTTCGTACGCAGATAGGCGTCGTTTTGCAGGAAACTTTCCTTTTCTCGGGTACGATCCGCGACAATATCCGCTATGCAAAGCCGCACGCTACCGATGAGGAGATCATTGCTGCGGCGCGTATCGCGAACGCGCACGATTTTATCGTAAGCCTGCCGCAGGGATATAACACCTACGTCGGCGAGAAGGGCTATTCGCTCTCGGGCGGTGAGCGTCAAAGAATAGCAATAGCGCGCGCCGTAATACACGATCCGCGCATACTTATACTCGACGAGGCAACTGCAGCACTCGACACCGAAACCGAAAAGCTTATTCAGGATTCTCTTAATAAGCTGACCGCAGGGCGTACTGTCTTCGCAATTGCGCACAGACTTTCCACGCTTCGAAACGCCGACAAGCTTTTGGTGCTAGACAAGGGTCGCGTCGCGGAATTCGGTACGCACACCGAGCTGCTTGAAAATAAAGGCATATACTACAAGCTCGTTATGGCACAGCGTAAAATGGCGCAGTCGGTAATCGAGCAGCAGGGAATTGCAAACTGACAAAAGGGGGCTTTTATGTCCCCTTTTTCGTTATGATAATATATTTAAAAAATTTCAAATTTTCGGTATATTGGGGTTGGCAGAGAGGGATTTTTGTGATATAATTATAATACTAAAACATTACGGCAAAATTTGAGGTGCAAAATGGCGATAAAAGCTATTATTTTTGACAAGGACGGCACGCTTATTAATTTCGACGCTTTCTGGATAAGCGTTTCGGTAAATGCGATAAACTCTCTTCTGGCAGATATTGGCGCAGAGGATACACCGATAGACGAGCTTCTCGGCTCGATTGGTGTCAAGGACGGCGTTTCGGATATAGACGGAATACTTTGTAAGGGCACGTACGAAGAGATTGCAGACGCATTTGCGAGCGTTATTAAAAAGCATGGCTTTTCTGTTCCTGCCGATATCCACAAAAGAGTACTCGACGCGTACAACAAGAGTGCTCATACGGGAACTGTAAGACCTACCTGCGAAAATCTCGGCGATGTTCTTACAAAGCTCAGAGCACGCGGCATAAAGCTTGCCGTTGTTACTACCGACAATTACGAGATCACACGCTATTGCCTTGATGAGCTCGGAATTACGGCACTGTTTGACAAGATATACACCGACGACGGCAAAACTCCCGTAAAGCCGGATCCCGCCTGCGCGCTTGATTTTGCAGAGCTTACCGGCTCGGGTAAGGACGAGATCATTATGGTCGGCGACACTATGACGGATGTTCGCTTTGCTAAAAATGCAGGCATTTCGTCCGTTGCGGTCGGTTCGTGTGAGGAGAGCCGTGCGCGCCTTCTCGGACACGCGGACAGCGTGCTTCCCGACGTGTCGCATCTTCTTACGCTTATAAAGGAGGCGTGACGTGCTTTGTGGAATACTCGCAGGCGTTACGTGGGCGCTTGAAACGGTCATTCTCGGGCTTGCGCTGGCGATGACACCGTTTATATCAACCGAGCAGGGACTGCTACTCGCACCGTTTGTCAGCACGTTTTTACACGATGCCGCGTCTGCCGTGTATATGTTTATCTTCAATGGCATCAGACGAAGCCTTCGTGACGTACTTAAAATTTTCAAAACCAAAAGCCTTAAATGGCTGATAATATCATCGGCTATCGGCGGGCCTGTAGGTATGACGGGCTACGTTATCGCCGTCAACTATATGGGCGCGTCGATCGGCGCGGTCGCAAGCGCGATCTATCCTGCAATCGGAAGCGTTCTCGCGTACTTCTTCCTGAAGGAAAAGATCAAGTGGTATCAGTGGATATTCCTCGCGTTCACACTGCTTGGCGTATTCGGACTCAGCTATTCGCCCGAGCTTGAGATAACTAACTTCTGGCTTGGACTGTGCGGCGTATTTATGTGCGCGTTCGGTTGGGGAATTGAGGGCGTTATTTTGTCGAAGTGCCTTAAAGATTCCGCCGTCAAAAGCGAGTACGCGCTTCAGATAAGACAGACCACGTCCGCTATAATTTACGGAGTTATCGTAATCCCCGCGCTCGGCGGACTTAAATTTACCGCAGGACTGTTTACGGGCGCAAATATGACCGTACTTCTTATCATCGCACTTGCGGCACTCTGTGCGACGGTGTCGTATCTATTTTACTACAAAGCTATTGGCACAATAGGCGTGTCCAAGGCGATGGGGCTTAATATTACGTATACGGCGTGGGCGATGATCTTTTCGCTTGCGATTACGCGCGATTTCAGCAGTCTTAACGCGCTGACTGCTATCTGCGCCGCCGTAGTAGTTATCTGTGGCATATTCGCAGGAGCCGATTTTAAGGAAATATTCAAAGGAGCAAAGAAAAATGAAGCTTGATTTACAATGTATTAAGGCAATCACCTGCGGCGCTGTGAGCGTGCGCGAAAGGAGCGGTGAGTTTGTGTTCGACCGCTTTACAGAGGAGCAGCTTCGCTGTTACGCTGAATATAGAAACGAGGAGTTTTTGAAGCGTGCTATGACCTCGTCGGGAATACGCTTATCCTTCGAAACCGACTCGGACAATCTTTCGTTCACGTACAGTCATACTAACGATTACAGCCTTGGTATCGCGTACGTTGAGGTGCAAGTGAACGGTGAGATGGCAGGCTTCTTTACGCTTGACGCAAAGCAGGTCGGTGCGAGTGCCGCGCTGAAGCTCCCCGAGGGCACGAACAAAATTGACGTGTACCTGCCGTGGCAAAAGTCGGTGTCGCTCTCTGACGTTACTCTCGACGATGGCGCGACGGTTACTCCCGTAAAGCGCTCGAAGGTTATGATAAGCTACGGTGACTCAATAACCCACGGCGTTAGCGCACAGCTTCCGTCAAACTCCTATGCATCGCTCATATCGAAAATGCTTGACGCCGACGCTTACAACAAGGCGGTTTCGGGCGACAGATTTTTCCCCGAAATGCTTGAATGTGAGGAAGCGATAAAGCCCGACTTTATAACCGTTGCGTACGGCACGAACGATTGGTGGCATCACAGCCGCGAAACCGTGGCTCGCAGAAGCCGCGATTTTCTCACTCGCGTATCCGAAAAATATCCCGAGGCGAAGATATTTGTCGTGTCGCCGATATGGCGCGCGAAAAACTGGGGCGCACCGAAATTTGACGGTCCGACGAGCGACGTGCACGCGATAATCGAGGCAAGCTGCAAAAATCTAAAAAACGTCACACTCTTTAACGGCTGGAATTTCCTGCCGCACGATCCCTCTCTCTATAACGACGGTCTGCACCCGAGAGATAACGCTATGAAAATATACGCAGATGCGCTTTACGCACAAATAAAAAAATACATATAAACGGGGAGTTTGACTTATGAAGCTTACACTCGAACAAATCAAAAAAATCACGTTTGGAGCAGTAGACGTTGTCGAAACCGAACTCGGCTTTGCGTTCCGCCGCTTTACAAGACAGCAGAGCGAATACTACGCTATCTACCGCGATAATGACTATTTTAAAAAAACTTGCTCCGCGGCGGGTGTGCGCCTTTCGCTTCTCACCGACTCGAAAACGCTTGCGTTTGAGTATTCAGTGCGCGTTGAACCGTGTCCGACGGGCGGCTTTGCACGCTTTGACCTCTACATAGATGGCGTGCTATGCGACCATTTCGGAATTGTAGAGGGTGACGCTGATAGGCACGTTGTGCTTGAGCTTGGCGAGGGTGTTAAGCACGTTGAGGTGTATCTGCCCTGGACGAAGATGATCTACCTCTCGAACGTAACGCTTGACGACGGCGCGTCGTATTCGCCTGTAAAGCGCTCGCGCAAAATGCTCGCTTACGGCGACTCGATAACTCACGGCTACTATGCGCAGTATCCGTCGCTTGCGTATTCGTCGAAGCTTGCGAGAATGCTCGACGCGGATATATACAACAAGGCTATCGGCGGCGACAGATTTTTCCCCGAGCTTTTAGAGCTTGACGAGCCTATTAACCCCGATATAGTCACTGTTGCGTACGGCACTAACGACTGGGCGCGCCACAAGCGTTCGACTGTACAGAGAAGAAGTCGTGATTTTCTTGAAAAGCTTTCGAAAAAGTTCCCGAAGGCGAAGATATTTGTCATAACCCCCTTGTGGCGCGATCGCCAGAGCATACCGGAATACAGAGAGCCGAAATTTATGGAAAAGTTCGGCGGATACCTCACCGAGGTGCACGGCATAATCGAGGAAAACTGCAAGGAGCTTGCTAATATTACGGTCATAAACGGTATGAATCTTACACCGCACGATCAGGCATTCTACACTGACGGCCTGCATCCGAATGACCTTGGTATGTGTATCTACGCAGACAATCTTTACCGTGAGATGATGAAGCATCTTTAAAAAATACATAAATGGAGGAAACAAAAAATGGATGAGATCAAGGAAAAAATCGAAGCGGTCGTAGCTAAATTAAAGAGCGATCCCGCGCTTATGTCACAGTTCAAGTCCGAGCCTGTTAAGGCTCTCGAGAAGGTGCTTGGAGTTGACCTTCCCGACGATATCGTAAACAAGGTTATCGACGGCGTTAAGGCAAAGCTTGCGGCAGGCGACATTGCCGACAAGGTGGACGACGTTAAGGACGCCATCGGCGGTCTTTTCTCGAAGCTTAAAAAGTAAAAAGAAAAATCCGATGCGTTTGCATCGGATTTTTTATGTAGATTAAAGACCAAACAGCTTTTCTGCGTTTTCGTATGCGATCTTTCTGAAGGTCGTTTCGCTGATTTTCCCTTGTTCTTTCCAGGAAATAAGCGTATCGCCGAGCGGAACCTCCATATCCACACCCATAATGTCGGTGCCGTAGAAAAGTCTGTCCTCAAACTCGGATAGGAAGCGGAAGGTGAACTGCTCGTCGCGTGTGAGCGCGTTGTATGCAGTGCAGTCGGACATATCGCACATAAGGTTGGAGTAACGGCGAAGGAGCTTGGGCATTACGCCTTCCTCCTCGATAGGGCCGGAGGGAAGAACTACGCGCTGACCCTTGAAGCGATTGTAAGGGCAGCCTCTCTCACCGGGAGTGGAAAGCTTACCTATCTCGCTCCAGAAAGCAGGACCGTGACCGAATATTTTAAGATTAGGATAGGAAACAAGCGAACATTCAAGCTGGGGAAGACCGGGGTTGTCATAAAGACCGAAGCCAAGACCGACCTGCACAGAGCCGTCATAGGTGAGAGGCATATCGGCTTTTTCCGCGGCATAGAAGAGGTTTTGTACCTTGGGATCGAGGATCTCCATATTCGGCATTACCTCACCGATACCCTTACAGCCTGCCGCCTTGTATCTCTTAAGTACGGTTTCAAGGTCGCCGACGTCAGAGTTGCTGCGAAGACGAGGGTCTACGTTGCAGTATGCAATAATGCGGTCGGGATGATTATCTCTCATCTCGAGTACGTCCTCAACAGACTGAACCGCGTAGCACTCGGGGTTGACTACGGGAAGGACTACTCCCATATCAATCTTGAGGCGGTCAAACGCCTTAATGAGCTCGTCTGTGGTACAAAAGCAAGGAGCACCGGTTGAACGTATGCGGAATGCGTGTGCGTGAATGTCGATAAACATAGCTTGTCCTCCATAAATAGACAGAAATATAATAGCAGATAGATTTCCGCTAACACTATTATACACGTTTTAAATGCAAAGTCAAGTGCCTATTTGGATTTTTTACGAATTATTTTCGTAATCTGCTTTTTTCACGCTCTGCCTCAACAACTGCGGCATCATCGCATTCGTAGCCCCACTCTTCCTTCAGGCACGCAATCAGTCGGTCGTACGTCTGTATGGCCTTTTGATAGTCGCCTAAGATCTCGTAAATGATAGCGATTCCCCCAAGCGCATCCGTAAAGCGCGGCTTCTTATCTTCCTCTGCCGCCCACGAGCGCTCGTAGAACTCGAGCGCCTTTTCGTATTCGCATCTTTTCGCGTAGTACTGCGCCGTTTCAAAGAGAAATCCGCTGTTGTCGGCAAAATCATCAAGCGCCGCGGTCATTATCGCGTCGGCCTTGTCTGCGTCGTATTCCGCAAGCGCGATATGCGCCTCGTATACGGGGACAAGAAAGGGCTTGTGCGCGGGAAGGGATTTGTATATTTCCAAATACTTTGCCGCTTCCTTTGTGCGGTGATCGGCGATGAGGTTGTCCATAACCTCGTAGTAAGGCATTGGTGTGTGCGGCGTGACTGTGTCGCTTTCAATGACCTTTTTATAAAAATCAATGACTGCCGTGTGATTTGCTACGTTCCAATCCCACACAGCAGCGCCCTCTGCCTTTTGCAAAAGCCATTGGCAGTCTTTCTTCTCAGGGCTACGGCTTATCGCTTCACGCGCGTATTTGCTGACTCGCCTCGAATCCGCTTCCATTCGGTGATGGTACAGATTTGCGAGCAAGCTATATATTCTCGTTTTATCCTTATTTTCCTCAAGCTGATTTTCGAGAAAAATCTCGTACTCCCCGAAAACGTCGGCAGGGAACTCTTCTATAACGTCGAGTCGTTTCTCTATTCGATACAGCTTTTGGTCGGCAGTCAGATCGAAAAGCTCGTCGATCGTGACGCCAAGCTCTGCGGCGAGTGTCGGGAGCAGGGTAATGTCGGGCATAGTGATAGCCGTTTCCCATTTTGACACCGACTGCGCGCTGATACCAAGCTTCGTCGCAAGCTGCTCCTGTGTAAGTCCCGCTTTTGCGCGCAGCAGCTTTATTTTGTTTCCGATTTCCATATATTTCACTCCGTTAAACAAATTCAAAGACCTTTGTAAGTATATTATAGCATCAGCAGGCGTAAAAAGCAACAACGCAGGTTGAGGGCTGTATCAACTGTTGGGTGAGGGAAAAGGAAAACTCCCGCGCAAAACGCGTGGGAGTTTTGGCATTACATTATAAATTGGATTTTCAGCTTATTTTTCAGACGGTACGGTAACGGTGTATTGTTTAAACTCATATTCACTCATTACTCGCTCAGTCCCCGAAGCAGATACTTGTGTGATCTTGACTGCATTGCCGTTTTCGTCAAGGTGATAGACCGTTTTTCGGGTTATATCCTCGCCCGAATATATAGAGCATTCTACAAGAATTCCGTTTTCATTGTAGTAATATATCCATTTCATATCTGATGAGAGATGGCGTTCCCTGATTTTTCCGTCTGCACCATATAGGCTATATTCATCGCTACTGTTCGCTTTTTCAAGCTTGTAGCTTCCGTCCGCTTCATAGGTGTAAGTTTCGATTATTTCGCCGTCTTTATTTGTGGAAACGAGTCTGTTTTGTTCATCGTACTGGTATGTGTAAACATATTCGGAGTTTGTATTGTATTCTCGCTTTTCAATGAGCCTTCCGCTGTTGTCATAGGTTTGCACGAGCTGAACAAAGAGTGTTCCGTCGCCTGTATCCACGCTTCTTTTAGTCAGATTTTGATTGTCGTCATACTCATATAACCACGTGCTTTTCAAATTGCCGTTCAAATCTTCCTTGGTCGTTCTGACATTGTTTCCGTATTCGTCGTAGTAATATGTATATATGCAGTTTTCAGAATTGTCTAACATAGTGTACGGTAACCAAATTTGCTGCTCTGTTGGCTCGGAAGCGACGTCCGTATTTGAGCAAGCGACAAACGTAAATATGAAAAAAATCGAAAAAATAAGCAAGCGTGCTTTTTTCATAGTGCGGGATTTCCTTTCGGCTTTTTTGTTATTATATCATAAATATGTAAACATTTCAAGTGTTTTGTTGGTTCGAATCTGTCTACAGACCCGACATGATGAGCGAGCAAAGCTCCGCGCGGAAAGGCATCTACAAAATTTCGAAAAACTTCAGAGTTGAATTAGTGAAGTTGCGGCTACGCCGCAGTGATGTTGTGCTGACGCACAGTGATGTATTGCGCCGAGGCGCAAAGTGATGTGATGCGTTCCGCTCTACTCACGCGCGAAGCGCACATCACTGACGAAGTCAACATCACGCCCGAAGTGTGCATCACGTTCCGCGCGAGCGGAACACATCATTGAAAAAAGCACGCCGAAGCGTGCTTTTTTCTGGCAGGGATAGTTGGACTCGAACCAACGTATGCAGGAGTCAAAGTCCTGTGCCTTAACCGACTTGGCTATATCCCTTCGTACCGAATTAGTATACCATATAAAAGCTGATTTGTCAATACTTCTTGGCTAAAATAAATACGCCTTCGCGTGCAGAATTTCCGCAAAAAATTGCTATTGACTAAAGAACCGTTTAGTGATATAATTACGGTGTAAGCTTTAAATTTTGGGAGGTGTTACACAATGATCAAATATTACGTAGAAGACAACAACAGAATAGAACAGTGTACTGCTCCCGACCCGGGGTGTTGGGTTTCGCTTATAGACCCAACGGGCGACGAGATACGCGACATAGCGACTCATTTCGATATCCCACCCGAAGCCGTCAAGGCGGCACTCGACCTTGACGAGCGCTCGCGTGTTGAGGCGGACGACAACTACAAAATGATACTCGTCAATATCCCGACGCGCGAAACTGACAGCGAAAACGAGCTTTATACGACTATACCGCTTGGCATTATCTTAACCGGCGGATGCGTTATCACCGTCTGCTCGAAGGATACTCACATTCTGCGCGGTTTTACCAACGGCACGGAGCGCGATTTCCATCCGGGCAAGCAATCGAGATTTGTTTTTCAGATACTGTACGCCACAGCGCGCAGATATCTTATTTACCTTCGTCTTATCGAGAAAAAGTCCGACAGTACTGAGCTTGAGTTCGGTAAGAAGCAAAAAAACAAGCAGCTTCTTGAGCTTATGAAACTCGAAAAGTCGCTCGTTTACTTTACGGTTGGACTTCGTTCAAACGAGGCGGTGCTCGAAAAGCTCGTACGCTCCGACTTTATAAAAAAGTACGAAGAGGATGCGGAGCTTCTTGAGGACGCTATCGTCGAAAACAAGCAGGCAATCGAAATGGCGAAGATAAATACGGACATTTTAGATAGTATGTCTGGCACGTTTGCGTCGGTCATATCGAACAACCTCAACGTGGCGATGAAGGCACTGGCGATACTTACCGTTGTTATGGCGATACCCACGATGGTATTTTCCGCGTACGGTATGAATCTTTCCGCGGCGCATATGCCGCTTGCTACAAGCCCGTGGGGATTTCCGATAATCATCGGTGGCTCGGTTATAGCGAGCGTTATCGCTATGATAATTATTCTTCGAATGAAGCTGTTTAAGTAAACAAAAGGAGCCGTTTACGGCTCCTTTTCTCATATTTCAAAATCCACGGCAACACTTGTGGCGGTTACTGCGTGCATGTGTGTCTTTACGATCTCGCAGTGGTATTTGTCGCTCTGGTAAGCGTCGAGCGCGGCGCGGTCGTCCACGGTGACGGCGAGGTATACGTCATACGAGCGCGGTGAGTGCAGCACGTCCACGCCGACCTCGATATCGCGTATCATCGGCACGTTACCGACCATCGAGAGAAGGACCTCCTTGCACTTGAGGCACGCCGCTTCGCTCGGCTCGGCAAGCTTAAAGCATACGATATGTTTTATCATTTTGTTGTCCTCCATATAATGTATTACACTCATTATACCATTGTGTACGGGCAAAATCAAGTATTTGCCGAAAAAATCGTACAGCCCTTGACAAAGGCGCAAAAAAATGGTATGATATTACTGTTAAAATAACACACGAAAGGAAACTATTATGGCTGACGAAATCTTTGAAACCGAAGACATATACACGCTTACCGACGAGGAAGGCAACGAGCTGAATTTTAAGCTTCTTGCAGAGGCAGAGATCGAGGGCATAACCTATCTTGCGCTTATTCCCGAGGAGGACAACGAGGCAGAGGAATACGTTATCTTAAAGCTCGAGCAGGACGAGGCTGGCGAGCAGCTTCTCGTAACCATCGACGACGACGAGGAGTTCGACCGCATTGCCGACTTCTTCGAGGACGAGCTCTTTGGTGAGGTCGACTACGACGGCGAGGATAAGTAATAGAAAAGTAAAAAGTTGCCGAGGATAGCTAAAAGCTGTCCTCGGCGTTTTTTATTTCTGTGCTTCCATTAATTTTCGTGCACGCTCAATGTACTCCTTGTATTTGTCCTCATTTCTGACGGGATTGAACCATTCCCAACCGCCAGTGGCGGTCAGTCCGTAGTAAACGAGGCTGCATCTGTCTTCAAATAACCAATCATACATCTGCGGTTCTAAAGCGCCGTCCGGCAGCTTGATGACCGATTTTCCCTTGATGATCTTTATATCACCGTAGATAAGCGGATCGCCCACCTCAAGCTCCTCGCCCTCGCGGATGCTTTCCCACCTTTCAAAGAGGGGGAAGGTGCGTTCAAGATATTCGTATCCCTCCTCGCGGTTGCCGCTGCCAAACAGAGCGCAAGCGGCTCTGAAGCAGGTGCTTGCGTAAAATCCCCACCACGCGCGAGGCATCTCGCCGTTTTCACCAAGCCCTTCCATTATACGCATACGGTATTTGTTCCACGCAGCCGCCTTTTTTGGTGCCGCCCAGTAACGTGCGGGACGACCTAAAAAGTGGGAAAGAAGATGGAAGTTATTTATATCGTGGCGCAGACGCGCTTCGTCACGCTTCTTTTGATTCCAAAGCCGTTCCTCGATCTGCTCACCCAAAATTGCGGAGTAAAAGGTGATAGGCGGCGGAAGCTCGCGTATGCCTATCTGCTCGGAGAATATGAACGTTTGTCCTTCATCGTCCGTGACGTAGGTGTACTCAACAGCTCCCACAAAGCCGTCGGTAAGGTCGAGTGCGTCGTAGCGGCGCGTCAAGCCGTCCGCCATAGGCATATATCCCTCGCCCGTGCCCTCATACGCTGTCAGCTCATACACAGCCTTTTTCGCGCCGCCGCAGTATTCGCTTACTGTGCGTACGATACCAATGCCCGGTGCGAAAACGTACTCCTTCTTACCGCCGATATAAGCAGTACCGTCCTTGAAGCCGGATATATCAAGCGAAAGCCTTAAGCAGTTTTCAAAAGTACCAGCTTTGGTGGTAACGGTTCCGCCGTCCTCGCATACGATTTGCGTTTTTACGGGAGTATTACTCCAAAGTAAATACTCAACGAGCGGAGTTGAACCGACCTTCCATTCATCAGACCAAATAGAGTTAGTGACGTCCTGCAAAATTCCGTAGACGTTGTTATACAGAAGCGGAGTGTCAGCTTCGGCAGCACCCTCCATACATTTGTACTCAAAGGACCAACGGGAATCATTTTCTATGGAGAGAGTTCCGTCTTTCTTTTGGACAAAAAATTTCTGAAAGAAATTCCAATGACCCGTGGCAGTGTAGTCCGGATTAAATTCAGAGTTGGTTTGCATTATCCTTCGTACGGTGGATACGGCGGCTTTAGTGTGCGCCTTCTGCATCGGTGTTTTTGCAAGAGACTCTGCACGATCTGCGGCGTGAGAAACGTCGTGAATTTTTACTCTGCTGCCGACATACTCTACGTAATCGTTTGCAATTTGTTCGACCATGTCAAGCCAGTTGTTTTCGTCATACTTTATTCGCTCTATACATTGGTTTGAAGCGATTATTACGGATTTTTCGTCCGCATATGAAACCTCAAGTGACAGCTCGGAGCGCATAGCCTCGGGATTGTACTCATCTGCATATTCCCATTTATTGTGTACTGCAAGCGGAAGCAGACCGTCACCCACTACGCTATACGCCGACAGCACACGCGAATCGCTAATTCCGCCGGCACTGTTTTCGTGCCTTACGATGCCGACTCCCGATTTGTAATAATTTTTTGTGGTAACTGTTCCAAGACGGGTGTCAGGGTGTTTTGTCACCCAAAGCTGACAATTCTCAAACGTACCGCAGGGCGTGGTGACGCTTTCGTTATCTGCGACAAACGTGAGGGTAGATCCGTCTGTTCCGACGAGCGACTCGCCGACCTTCAGCGAGGTATCGAAAAATCTTCCGTCACAGCGCGAGGAATTTACTAAAATTGCTGATATGAAATTGGCAACAGACCACATATAGCCCAGGCTGCATCCGCTGTCCTTCCAATAATGAAGCTCGCCGTTTATATAGCGAAGCTCATACGCCAAGCTACTGATAGAGTAGCTTGGTTTTTGCTTTTCCTTCAGCTCACCTGCGAGCTTTTCTTCCATTTTAAGCGCACCGCCAACAAGTGCGTGGTATGCGTGCGAGGGGTTCAAGACCTTCAGCACGTTCTCATAAGCCGCCTTGCCTTCCTCGGGGCGGTTTTGCCTGAAGTAATGGTATCCGAGCCAGAACCATTCACGACCGAGCGCACGCACAAAGCCAGCCTTCTCAAGCATAGGTATCTGTTTTTCTCTGATGAAGTCTATTTTCGCTCCGCCGTACACCTGCGAGTCCTCACGGGTTACGATAAACTCCATTACCTCATCGTTTTTACCTGCTATGGCGGCTTCTTTTATCCTCGCGAACAGCGCGTCGCTTTTATCACCGGGAAGCCACCACCAACCGCGCATAAGCACGTCTGCGAGTGCGCGGTATTTGTCAGTGCACTCGGGTAAGTCCTCAACCTCTTTAAGCACGTCCTTGTAGACCACCTCAAAGCCGTTCTTGTCGCTTTTTATCTGCCATAGCTTTAATTCCTCAACCTTTTTCATTACGCGCTGTACGAGTGTGTCTGTATATTTTTCGTTCATAGCGCAAAGCTCCTTTCGTATCTTACGTCTGCCATCGTGAAGCTGTGACTTGACCGTGCCGACGGAAATGCGCATTTTGTCCGCGATTTCGGCTATGGACAGTCCCTCAAAATAGTGTAGACGAATAATCGTCCCCACCTTTTCGGGCAGCTTTCCGATGCTTTTGTGAAGTTCGTCTTTTTCCTCGGATAATGTATAAAGCTCTGCAGGATTTTGTCTTGGGCCCTCGGCAAGATTCTGATTTTCAACCAAATCAAAATCGATAAAGCTTCGATAGCGTGTGATCATGTTAATAGCACAGTTTTTCGCTATCCTACAAACCCATGCACCGTATTTGTCGGGTTGCTTTAAGGTGTCAAGCTTCATCCAAGCCGTTACGAATGCATCCTGTGCCGCGTCCTCTGCCATAAAGCGGCTGTGTGTTATCTGCGCCGCCGACGCGATTACCGCGTTTTGGTAGCGCACGACAAGGGCTTCGTATGCGTTTTGCTCGCCTGCAAGTGTCAGCATTACGAGGGTTTCGTCATTGTGATATGTATATTGCAATATTTTTCTCCTTTTTGGGGTTATGAAAATTTTCATTTTTAAGCGCTCACCTTATAGACACAAATGAGGCAAAAAGGTTGGGGCACGGGAAAATATTTTTTAGCCCCCCACACATATTATATCAAAAAATTACGATGCGTTCAATCTTTTGTGCCACCACAAACAAAATACACGTATTTTTATAAAACCACTTGTATTTACCGCTGAAATATGATATACTATACGTAGACAAAAGCACGAACAATTTGCAGATTACTTCCTGCCCTGTGCGTGATGTACAAGTTATAAAAACCCACAAAAGAAACAAATGGAGTCCGGACTTCACCTTGTGGGAATGCAGACCTCCCGACCACTCCTGAATTGTGAGATAATGCTCTGCACGAGTGACTCGGACGTTGGGAGCACAAAGCAGGTGAGAGGACACCAGCCTTGCACATGCAGGGTTTTCTTTACTTGTTACACACGGCACGGCGGGGGTTTTTGTTATAAGGATAATTGGTGGATTTTTCCGCTTTTACATATCGGAGGGACTATGAAAACAAAAAATCCTTCAAAAAAGAATGATATTGTCGAGCTTACTATAACCGACATCAACAACCTCGGCTGCGGCGTCGGACGTGTCGGTGGCGTTGTGACGTTCGTTTCGGGCGCTGTTACCGGCGACGAGCTTGTCGTGCGCATAATTAAGGTCGCGTCCGACTACAACGTCGGCAAGATAGAGAAGATACTTAAGGCATCGCCGTACCGTACCGATCCCGAATGCTTGGCGGCAAAGCGTTGCGGAGGATGCGTCTACCGCTACGTGACGTACGAGCACGAGCTCGCACTCAAGCGCGGACGCGTTATCGCTGCGATGAAGAAGGCGGGGCTTACCCTTGACGTCGGTGACGTGCTTCACACTGGTGTGCTTGACGGTTATCGCAACAAGGCGCAGTATCCCGTCGGCACGGTGCGATTTGGAAAAGGGAATAGCGCCGTATACAAGACCGCTATCGGCTTTTACGCGGAGAAGTCGCACGATATAATCCCGTGCGTATGCGAGGACGGCTCGTGCAAGCTTCAGCCGCAGGTATTCGGTGATATCGCGGACTTCGTACGCGTGTGGATGGACGAAAACAGGCTCTCCGCGTACGACGAGCAAACAGGGCGCGGCGTGATGCGCCACCTTTACCTGCGCCGCTCGGAAACAACGGGCGAGGTTATGGTTTGCTTTGTTGTAAACGAAAAAACACAAAAGCTTGAAGCGCTCACGAGAGCACTCAGCGAGCGTTTCGCGGACGTTGCAAGCATTTGGGAGAATATTAACTCAAAGAATACAAACGTGGTTCTCGGGCGCGAATATCGCTTGCTGTACGGCAAGGAAAAAATTACGGACAAGCTGTGCGGCCGTACGTTTGAAATATCGCCGCAGTCGTTCTGGCAGGTCAACCGCGAGGGTGCACAGATGCTTTATAACAAGGCGGCAGAGCTTGCGGATATTAGGGCAGGCGAGCGCGTACTCGACCTATTCTGCGGTATCGGTACTGTCGGTATGTCGGTTTGCACACCCGACGTAAAGCTTTACGGCATTGAGATAGTGCCCGAGGCGGTGGAGAACGCGAAGCGTAACGCGGCGCTCAACGGCTTTACTAACGCGGAGTTCGTGTGCGCCGACGCGGCTGATCCCGCGGATTTTGACAAGCATTTAACGCGCATAGCAGAGGGCGGACTTGACGCTGTGATACTCGATCCGCCAAGGAAGGGGTGCTCGCCCGAGCTTATAGAGAAGCTTAAGGAGATCGCGCCGAAGCGCATCGTTTACATCTCGTGTAACCCCGATACGCTCGCGCGTGACATCGCGCTCTTTAGCGGCGCGTACAAGTGCGATGCGGTAACGCCCGTTGATATGTTCCCGCGCACGGGGCACTGTGAGGCGGTATGCCTATTGTCCAAACTTAATACCGAGAGGTATATCGAAAATGATATGACTTCGAGTTTGGACAACGATACACAAGTCGAGGCGGTGGGCTTGTTAAAAAAGGTGACAATATGAAAAAATACAAAGAAATAACGCTTATGAGCGCGTTTTTGTGCCTCGCGGTGATTATGATACACATTACGGCGTCGCCCGTGGGGGCGCTTGAATGGGGAAGTGTGCCGCATATACTGATATTCTCCGTAAACCGCGGACTTTCCTTCGCCGTGCCGGGATTTATATTTTTAAGCGGCTTCAAGCTGTACGCAAAATACGGACAAAAGAAAATGGACCTTTTCGAGTTCTTTCGCGGACGGCTTCTTAAAATCGTCGTGCCGTATCTTATCAGCGTGGCAGTTTATTTCGTCTGTATGTACGCGGTAGGCTGGGCGAGCTTCGACAAAATTCACGAATACGTTTTTCTCGGAACTCTTGCGGCTCATTTTTACTACATTGTCATAGCCGTACAGCTGTATATTTTGTTTCCGCTGCTAAAGTGGCTTTTTAAGCGTTTTCCGATACCGCTTGCAATCCTTGCACTTGCTTCAACAGTTATATTTAATCAGTTCGTTTGGTTTACCTACTCGGACAGATTTTTCGGAACGTATATCTTTTATTTCGTACTCGGTATGCTGTTTGCACGATATAAGCCGCACGCAAGGTCAAAGGTATTCGGTATAGTAAGCACGGCGCTTTTCGCTCTTGTTGGCATAGTGCACATTTCTACCTACTATCTCGCTATGTGGAGAGGGGAATACTACCGCCTCGCAGGTGTGATGAGCGTACTGTATTTCACGCTTGCCATAACGGCGCTTGCGAGCGTTGCATATTTTGTGACAAGCAAGTGGAACGCCGTATATAAATGTGCCGGGGTGCTCGATGCGGCATCGTATGATATATATCTCTATCACCTGCTGCTTGTCATATTTATCGAGCGCTTTGTGACTCCGCGCCTCGGACTTACGCCGCGTTGGCAGTTTGTCTTATCCTTCGCCGTTTTGTACGGCGCTGCGGCGGTATACTCCGTAATTAAAAACAAAATTTTAACGCGTAAAAAAACCGCCGTGTAGGCGGTTTTTTTATTTACCATTCGCAAACGAACTTGCCGTCCTTTTCGACTACTCTTACGCCAAACGGCTCGGAGATATCGTTAAGACGCTGCATAAAGTAGGTATCCTCTGCTATGCGGGGAAGACCGATCTCGCTCTTGTTGCCTTCCATTTTGGACATAATGGGGAGAAGCTCGATTTTGGTAAGCTTGCCGTTTTCGGTTTCCCAATAGGGAATTACAGTTTCAAACATCTTCTTGTCCTCCATAAGACCTACGGTAAAGTCCTTGGAACGGCCCTTCAGAAGATTGTAAATGCCTGCTTCGGGTTTAAGACCGTGCTTTTCGTAGAACTCGTTTGGTGCGAACTCCACGCTGTAAAGCTGTAATATAAAATCGCCGAGAGAGTAGAATATCGGCTTGTCCTTATAGACCTCAATCGGGCGAAGGAGATGTGGGCCGTGACCGATGATAGCGTCTGCGCCGCTATCAATGCAGGCATGTGCAAAGGAGCGAAGGAATTCGGAAATATCCTCCTTCTTCGTACCATCAAGCTGATGCGAGTGAACGGACACAATAACCTCATCCGCCTGGAAGCGCGCGATTTCGATAGCTCTGAGAACACGTAATGTGTCAGCAAAATTGATTTTTCTGATCCATTTGGTGCGGTTGCTCTTTTTGAATACATATGCGCCAAAGCGTGCTTCATTGTCCGACGTTGAAGCATAGTAGCCCTCTTTGGCGGAGATGTCGTGTGCGACATTTACGCCGGTTGAATCGGCAAGACGCTTTATAAATTCAAACTCTTCCTCGGTTACTTCAAACTTTTCGTCAATGCGAAGTCCGTTGATGCCTGGTCTGCCCTGAACGAAATCAGTTTGCTGACCTGCGAGCATATTCGGTGAAAAGTTTGTATTTACCGCGATGAGTGCGACTCTGCCGTTTGCGGTGTCGAGAAAACGCGCCATAGAAGCTTCGGCGAGGTTTCTGCCGCAGCCTGCGTGAACGAAATTGCTTGCTTCAACTGCCTCAAGCGTTGACATAAAGCCCTCGTGAGAAAAGTCGAAAGCGTGGTTATTGTTAAAGCTCATCATATTAAAGCCGAGCTTTTCGATATCACCGAGTACCTTCGGAGAGGTTCTTATGTAAGTGCCGCCGCTCTGCTGTGCGCTCGGGCACTCGCCAATCTCATTAAGAGTGGTTTCGAGGTTGAAAAATCTTGCGTCACCGCGCTCGATAAACGGGCGAAGCTCCGCGTAACCCTTATAATCCTTTGGGATTCTTCTTTGAATAAGAAGGTCGCCTACTGCCGTGAATTTCATTTATTTTTCCTCCGTGGTAAGAGCGAGGCACAGAGCGATAGCTCGCTCAAAGCCTATTTCAATGCTCGATTTTTCAACGTACTCTTCACGAGTGTGACAGCCTTTACCGTTGTAAGTGCTTACTGCTACTGCCGGAATGCCGAGTGAGAGAGGAATATTGCAGTCAGTAGAACCCTTGCCGTATATTACCTCGGATGTACCGTAAGCCTTATAAACCTCAGTGCACTTTTTAACGAGTGTGTCCTGGAGTTTCTTATCGATATTTGAGCAAGGACGGTCGCCGAGAAGCTTTACGATAACTTGGGCGTCGTCTGCCTTTGCATTCTCGAATATTTCCTCAAACTTTTCGCGCATAAGTCCGAGATATTCATACTCGCTCGAGCGGTATTCGCAAAGCATTTTTGCTTCCTGCGCGATAGTATTTACGCTGGTGCCGCCTTCTATGCTTCCTACGTTGTACGTGGTCTTGGTGCCTTCCTTGACGGGAACTTCGATCTCATATATCTTTGTGACGATCTTCGCAAGCTCCGCAAGAGCGTTCTTGTTACCGAATGAACCGAACGAGTGACCGCCGGGGGTCTTCACAGTTACTTCATAGCGATGTGAACCGACACAGTCGATTGTTATACGATTAATCGAGCCGCAGTCAAAGGTCACAAACTGTGAGATTCTGCCCTCGTAGTCCTTAAATATCTGACGCGTACCCTTTAGGTTGCCAAGACCTTCCTCGCAGCTGTTGCATACGAACAGTACGCCTTTCTTGGGCTTGATACCGTTCTCGATGAAATATTTTGCGGTGTAGAGAAGCGCCACAAGGCTCTCCGTGTCGTCGCCGACACCGGGGCAATAGATGCGCTCATCGTCCTCACGGTAGGGAAGCGGCTCCATATCGGGGAATACAGTATCCGTATGTGCTTCAAAAACGGTAAGCTCGTTTGAGCCTTCAGCGTTTATCGGGAATACAACATTCAGAGCATCGTCGATGTAAACACCTTTTGCGCCGTTTGCTTCAAGCCAATTTTTGCAATACTCGGCACGCAGCTCCTCGTGGTGCGAGGGCGCTGGGATAAGACAAAGCTCTTTGAGAGTGGCATAAAAGTCGCTCATATATTTCTGTGTGAAATCTTTTGCGTTCATTATAAACTCCTATTATAGCACGTATACCGTCACATCCCAAAAAGGGACGTGACGGTACGGTTCGTTATATTATCTCAATTCCAAGAATGGAACCATGTTCAGCACCCCCTCACGTATCGTCGCCGTAGGAAATAATGTAGTGCTGGCACATTACGTTCTG
>JAZSJI010000063.1:0-8337 GCA_045534235.1 Candidatus Flemingiibacterium sp.
CGCCTCGTTTAATATCTTCACGTAGAGGTCGTAGCCAACGCTGTCGAGCTGTCCGTGCTGCTCTGCGCCGAGAAGATTTACCCCTCCGTCTAGTTCGAGGTCACGAAGCGCAATCTTGAAGCCCGAGCCGAACTCGGTGTACTCGCGCATCGCCGACAAACGCTTCTGCGCTATCTCGGTAAGCGACTTATACGGCTGATACGTAAAGTACGCGTACGCGCGGCGCGACGAGCGGCCGACACGACCGCGTATCTGATGAAGCTGGGATAAACCAAGTCTGTCCGCGTGGTCGATTATGAGCGTGTTCGCGTTCGGCACGTCAACGCCCGACTCAATTATCGTTGTCGACACGAGAATGTCGATCTCGCCGAGTACCATGCCGCGCCAGATATCGGAAAGCGTTTCCTTGTCCATCTGCCCGTGCGCCACGGCTATTCTCGCCTCGGGTACGGCGCTCTGAATACGCAGTGCCACACCGTCGATATCCTCGACGTTGTTGTGAAGGAAGAACACCTGACCGCCGCGGCGAAGCTCCTTCTTTATCGCCTCGGTGATGATAAGCTCGTCGTATTCCATAACGAACGTCTGCACGGGAAATCTGTCGCCCGGCGCTTCGTCGAGCACCGACATATCGCGTATATCGCTCATCGCCATGTTAAGCGTACGCGGAATTGGCGTTGCCGTTAAGGTGAGCACGTCCACGTTGCCCGCTATCTGCTTTAGCTTCTCCTTGTGCGCCACACCAAAACGCTGTTCCTCGTCGATTATGACAAGTCCGAGATCCCGGAACTGCACGTCCTTTGAAACGAGTCTGTGTGTACCGATGATGATATCAACGTCACCTCGCCTGAGCTTGCGGAGAGTTTCCTGCTGTTGCTTTGGTGTGCGGAAGCGCGAGAGCATATCGACGGTTACGGGGAATCCGCGCATACGCGAAAGTATCGTCTGATAATGCTGCATCGCGAGTATGGTCGTCGGCACAAGGAGCGCCACCTGCTTACCCGACATGACCGCCTTAAAGGCGGCGCGTATAGCCACCTCGGTCTTACCAAAGCCAACGTCGCCGCAAAGCAGTCTGTCCATAGGAACGCTCGACTCCATGTCGCGCTTTATCTCCTCGATGGACGCAAGCTGTCCCTCGGTTTCCTCGTACTCGAACGCCGCCTCGAAATCGCGCTGAAAATCCTCGTCGGGAGCGAAGGCGAATCCTTCCCTTCTCTGACGCTCGGCGTAGAGGCGTATAAGCTCCTTCGCCATATCCTTGGCGGCATTTTTCGCCTTCGTCTTGGCGCGTACCCATTCGGCACCGCCCATTTTCGACAGCTTTACGCCACCGCTCTCACTGCGCGCGCCGATGTACTTCGAGACCATGTCAAGCTGGTCGGTCGGCAGGTAGAGTAAATCACTGCCTGCGTACTGAATCTTTATATAGTCCTTGGTAACGCCCACGACCGTCAACTGCTCGATACCCATATACATACCGATGCCGTGGTTTGCGTGTACCACGAAATCGCCGACGGTGAGGTCGTTGTAAGAGAGAATTTTCTCCTGCGAGGAGCGCGCGTGCTTGGCACGTCTGCCGTGGGAGAGGATAGTGCGCGAGTAGGAGTTCGGGTTCTGGTAGGTCGAGAGAAGCGCGAACTTGGTCGCCGTCAGCTCAAAGCCCGCGAGGTTGAAGCCCGACAGAACGAGCGTCACGCCCTCGGGAAGCGTCAGTATACCGTACGTGCTATCATCGACGCCCGTTACAGCCTGAAGTCCGTTTTCGTTAAGTGTTGCCGCGGTATTTTTCGCCGCGGTTTCGTTTTCGCATAGCACGACGCAACGGAATTTGCTCGCCGAGTAGTCGCGAAGGTCCTCGATAAGAAGCTCCATGTTGTCGGCGTAGGACACGGTCTGCTTCGTGCGAAAGGCGTACAGTCCCGAGAGCTTGCGCCCCGACACGTTTGCGGCGAAGGTATCGCAAAGAAGCGCGCCGCACTTGTCGAGAAACGCCTCGAAATAGTCCGCGTGGCGCGAATATTCGGCATAGCGCGCGGATATTTCGCCCTTTTCGAGAAGCGTTTCCACCTCGCCCGTGATGTGAAAATCGTACGCCCTCATACGGTCGAGCGACGCGCGCTCGTCCTGCACGAATACGAGCGGATATTTAAGCCCGCAACCGTCAGCGGCGTGGGCCGCATAGTCGGCGAGCGTGGTCTTGTTTTCGTAAACGAGCGAGATATATTTGTCGATAAAATTAAGCTCCGTGCCGCCCGATATCGCCTCGACCTCACCGCCAAGCTCGTTTTTAACTCGCTCGTCGGTCGCTTTTTTGAGGCGTTCAAGCGCCGCCTTGCGGATAGCGTCGCGCGAGTCCTTTGTGGTGACTATCTCGCGTGCGGGAGTTATGACTATCTCTGTGAGGTTTTCGATATTTCGTTGTGACATAATATCGAAGTATCCCATACGGTCTATCTCGGTGTCGAAAAGCTCGATGCGCACGGGATATTCGCTGTACGGCGGAAAGATGTCGACGATGCCGCCGCGCACGGCGTACTGTCCCACGCCGTCAACGAGGTCGGTGCGTGAAAAGCCGCTCGCCTCGAGCCGCGATACAAGCACGTCAAGCTCGACCTCTGTATCTCGGTCGAGCTCTATCGTATTTTCGCGAAGCACGTCAATCGGCATCGTAAACTGCATCGCGGCGTCGGGCGTTGCGATAACGCAGTCGTACGCGGTTTCACCGTCGTGTGCGCCGATGAAGGCGGCGAGTGCGCGAAGTCGCTCGTGCTCGTACTCGCGCGAAGCGGTGATGTTGTGGAACACAAGGTCGCGAAGCGGATACGAGAGCGCACGAAGTCCAAGCTCCGAGAGCGCGTTAAAAAGCTTCAGCCCGTCCTTTTCGTCGGGGACGAGTAAGAGTGCCGGAAGCTTATATTTCTCGCGTATGCGGCGGATAACGGCGGCGTAGAACACCGCGCGTGCGCCGTCAGCAAGTCCGCTTATCTGCATCGGGTGTGCCGCTTCAAGACGGCGCGACACGATGCCCTTCACGATCTGATCGTATTCTTTTTCGAGTAGTATAGATTCGGCGATGATATTCGCCGCGGAATTTTCAAAATCGGTCATGATTTTATCCTTTCAAACAAAAGGGTGGTGTTGCCTAGACACCTCACCAAAAGGCTCTCCCCTCGGGAGAGCTGTCGGCATAGCCGACTGAGAGGGCCTTCATCGCATTCCCCTCTCCGTCACGCCTTACGGCGTGCCACCTCTCCCCAAGGGAGAGGCTGTGCAAATAGCCACTCAATTAAATTTCGACATCGCTTTGTCGGTGTCCCCGACTATCATCATCTCAAGCGCTTCCGCGGCACTACCCATTGTAGCAAATAATGCCTCGCGGTCATCACCGCCAATCTCGGAAACCACCCAATCCGCAAGGTCATAATCGGGGTGTGGCTTCGCACCCACGCCCATACGGATACGTGGGAACCCATCGGTAGCAAGAAGTTTGATTATCGAGCGAAGCCCACGCTGTCCGCCATCGCTTCCCTTGCGGCGAATACGCAGCTTGCCGGGAGCGAGATTGATGTCGTCGCAAATGACGATAATGTTCTCGGGCGCGATCTTGTAAAAATCCGCCGCCTCGCGTACCGCCTCGCCCGACAGGTTCATATACGTCTGCGGCTTCATTATAAGTACACGCTTGCCGCCAATCCTCGCTTCGCCGACGAGTGCCTTGAACTTGGCGCGGTCAACCTTCACGCCGAGCTTTTCTGTGAGGTAGTCCACAGTCAGAAAGCCCGCGTTGTGGCGCGTGAAAAGGTACTCCTTGCCGGGATTGCCGAGTCCGACGACGAGGTGCGTTATCGGCTCCGTCGATGCGGTAGAGGGCTTTTCAATTTTCTTAAAAAGGTCGAATATGTCTGCCATTTTTATATTCCTTTCGATACTTTTATAAAGCACAAATCGACGGGTGGGGCGATGCCCCTCCCGTCTGTGCGTGTATTTCTATTCTTATTTTATCACATTTCTTCGCATTTTGCAAGTGTCCTGCGCGAAATTTTATGCGACACTTTCCGACTATTTCGGACTGCGAAGCGTTACCGTTTCAAGCACGTTTATACCGTGGCGCGCGGCGAACTCCTCGAGCTTTGCGACGATCTGGGGCGGCGCTACCTTTATCGGCTTGTGCGCGTCACAGCCGAAAACGAAATCGCACCCGACCTCCTTCGCAATCTTAAAGAAGCGGTCGGACGGATAGTGGCGTCCCTCGTCGAGGCCGAGCATATTTATTTCAAGCGGTATGTGGAGTGCCTTCGCGCCCTCGCAAAGCCGCTTTATTTCGCGTACGTAATGCGCCTCGTCCTCGCCCTCAAATCGGAACACGTCGGGGTGGGCAATGTACGTAAACTTGCCCGTGCCGATAGCCTCAAGCACCTGATTTACGTACTCTGTGAGCTTTTCGTTATCGTAGTAACGTGCGGTGGAGTTTTCCTTCGTGTCGTATTCGTTGCCGATATAATGCTGACCGAGCAGGAGATATTCGATACCGTACGGCTTTATAAAGTCGATAAGCTTATCGAATGTTTCGGGATAGTACTCGACCTCAAGTCCGATGTGTATCTCGATGTCGTTTTTGTACTCATCGCGAAGGTCGCCGAGCGTACGCACGTACCCCTCGAGCTGGTCGGGGAACATACGGAAGTGCGAGTAAAAGTCCGTCGGGAAGAACTGCGGCGCGTGGTCGGCAAAGCCGAGTATTTTAAGACCGTTTTTTATGCCTTCTTCGATATATTCACGCTCGGTGCCTTCCGCGTGTCGGCAAAGAGCGGTATGCGTGTGATAGTTTGCAATCATTGGGTACACCTCTTTTGTTATATATATATCAGTATATCACAAATCCCGATTGTTGTAAATAGGCGAATTTAATTTTGGCGGTAAATTCGCAAAGAAGCTCGCGCGCAGCGAAGCGTCCGCGCACGGGTACCCACTCCTAACGTGACTTCACCATCGTACGGTACCGCTAAACAGTTGCCGGGATGCAGGGCTCCCGGCTGGGTGTGGCGCGGTGCACGATGTTCGAAGCGTGATGTGCGTATCGGGAGCGATAACCGACCTCTTTTCCATTCACAAGCAAGGGTTTAGCGAATGCGTTGTATAAAGTTTTTTGCCAGGCTTTTTTTCAAAAAAGCCGCGTATCCTATAGCCAAACAAAAGCCGCCCTTTCGGACGGCTTTCGGGTATATTTACATAACGATCTCAAACTGTTCCTCGGGCTTCAGATCAACCACGGTGCAGTCGTTTGCGTACGTGCACTCGGGGAGAATGATCATCGCGGTGAGCGAGTCCTTGGTTGCGGGAAGCGGAGCGAGGTGCCAGATAGCCGCGTTCATCTTGATGAGCGTGTTCTTCGGCACGATAAACGCCTTCGCAAGGTCGGTCACGACCGCGCCTGCGGACGCAGGTGCTACGTGCAGTATCATATCGTCGTCAAGCGGAAGTATCATCTCCCACGTTGTGGTGTGGTACTCCTGCTGGGTGATGATCATCTTTTCGGGCTTCTTTACCACGATAGGCGAGTAACCAACGCGATGGTTGCCGTCCGCTACTACTCTGTCGGGATAGAACTTATGTATCTCGCCGCAGAGCGCGTAGCCGTCGGGAGCGCTCATAGTGTAGTACTGTCCGAAGGGAGCGAACTCTTCCTTGGTAAGCGGTATAGCCTTGATAGTTTTCATAATTGTTTCCTCCGTTAAATTTTGTTATCTACAGTATATCATAAATTTTACGAAAAGTAAAGACCTTTTGTGTACACTATCCGTACGCTTTTTATAAATAAGCGAGGCAAAAAATAAGGGCGGCAAAAAAGCCACCCTTAAAGTATATTTTTTCGTCTCAAAAACATCGAAAGCGCCTTGTTTACGTTGGTTACCACCACGTCGCCCGTAAGGCGAAGCTTCGGCGAGCCCATATGCGTGTTATGTATACCGATTGCGCGGTAGATGAAGTCGAGATCATCGTGACCGTTTGCGAATATCGAGCGCAGAATATACATCGTACGCTCATAGCCCTCCGAGAGCATATGCTCGATTTCCTTTGGCTCAACCAGAAGAGAGTTTCGAACGCTCTTCATATCGGGGAATGTAATCTTTACGACCTTATCGTCAAAGCGCTTGTCCTCGAACTTGTAGCCGATGTCGTCGAAATATATGCATATCACGTAATCAAGCTCGTGCGACAAAAGCGGATACACGGGGATATTATCGATTATTGCACCGTCAAAAAAGCTTCTCGCGCCGATCTTGACCGCCTTATTATAAAGCGGGAACGCGATGCTCGCCTTCAGGTATCTCGGCAGCTTTTCAGAGGATATTTTGGAAAAGTCCTTGTAGGTCACCGACAGATTTGCGAGGTTTGTAACCTCCAGATAAGGAACGTAAAACGGGATATTTATCTTGTCCTCTTCAAAGCAGAGCTTTTTTATATCCTGCTGCAGCAGGGATGAGCGAAGGATACTCGTTATAAAAAGTCTGCTGTCCGTGTCGCAAATATCGCGCCACATTTCCTCAATCAGATCAAGTCTGTCGTTTGCGAAGGCATACGCGTTCGGCGCTCCGATAGAGGCCGCGCTGATGCAGGCAATATCCTCCATAGGCACGAACTCGCGTATCGCTCGCAGTGCGCCGACCTGATATGCACCCTTGGCAAAGCCGCCCGATAAAACAAGTCCCACTTTCATATTCCTACCACAGCTCGCCGCGATATCCGTCGGCAAGGACGTCCTTTCTCGCGCGTGAACTACCGTACAGCGCGTTATTTCTAATAAAAAACCTCGTCGCGCAGACGAGGTTTTGGTGGGAGCGGGTGGATTCGGACCACCGAAGTCACTGACAACAGATTTACAGTCTGCCCCCTTTGGCCGCTCGGGAACGCTCCCATATGGAGCTGGTGAACGGAGTCGAACCATCAACCTGCTGATTACAAATCAGCTGCTCTGCCATTGAGCCACACCAGCATTTTTAGTTAACAGATATATTGTATCATATCGCACCTTTTTTGTCAAGGGGTTTTAGAAATTTATTTCGCGCTACGGAATGCGCGATGTCGTTTCCGCCGCGGTTAGTAGAGGCAAAAAAAGAGATAGCCGCAAAAAACGACTATCTCATCTTTTTATTTCCACTTGTACGAGCCCGCGAGAAGCGTGACCTCGTTTTCCGCTACGGATAAGAGCCCACCCTCGCACGCGCCGATAGGCTCACTGCCGTCGGAGAGAAGTATGCGGCAGTCACACGGCTTCAGCGCCGTCATAAACGGCACGTGGCCTGCCATAACAGCAAGCTCGCCCTCGAGTCCGCGCACGTCGAGCTTTGCCGCCTCGCCATCGAACATATCTCCGTCGGGCGTGGATATTTTAAGCTTAAACACGTTCATTTTTATCACCGTCAGGCGTTACGCTTTAGCGATAGCCTTCGCCTTTTCGACAGCCTCGTCGATCGTGCCGACGTAGAGGAATGCCGACTCGGGCAGGTCGTCGTGCTTGCCGTCGATTATCTCCGCAAAGCCGCGTACCGTTTCCGACAGCGGCACGTACTTACCCTCGAAGCCGTTGAACTTCTCCGCAACCGAGAACGGCTGGGATAGGAAGCGCTGTATCTTTCTCGCTCTTGCAACAAGCAGCTTATCCTCGTCGGAAAGCTCGTCCATACCCATAATTGCGATGATATCCATAAGCTCGTTATAGCGCTGAAGTATTCTCTGCACCTCGCGTGCAACGCGGTAATGCTCCTCACCGAGTATCTCGGCGGAGAGAATACGGCTCGTCGACTCAAGCGGATCGACTGCGGGGTAAATACCCTGCGACGCTACCGAACGCGAAAGAACCGTCGTCGCGTCAAGATGCGCGAACGTAGTCGCCGGTGCCGGGTCGGTGAGGTCGTCCGCAGGAACGTAAACTGCCTGAATAGACGTGATCGAGCCGCGCTTGGTCGAAGTTATACGCTCCTGAAGCGCGCCCATCTCGGTTGCAAGCGTCGGCTGATAACCAACTGCGGACGGCATACGTCCGAGAAGTGCCGAAACCTCACTACCTGCCTGAGTAAAGCGGAAGATGTTATCGATAAAGAGAAGCACGTCCTGGCCCTCGGTATCGCGGAAATATTCCGCCATGGTAAGTCCCGAGAGTGCAACTCTCATTCTTGCTCCGGGCGGCTCGTTCATCTGACCGTACACAAGTGCGGTCTTGTCGATAACGCCCGACTGTATCATTTCGTCGTAGAGGACGTTACCCTCACGGGTCCGCTCGCCAACACCCGTGAACACGGAAAGACCGCCGTGCTCCTTGGCGATCTTGTTGAT
>JAZSJI010000181.1:0-5583 GCA_045534235.1 Candidatus Flemingiibacterium sp.
AGTTTTACAGTATCTAACGAGCCGACAGCCAAGGAGTTGGGGGTGTGGGGGAAGGAACTTCGGCGTTTGAGATGGTCCTTCCCCCACACCGCTTGCGGCGTGTAACGCCGCAAGCAACACGCGCGCGCGCGCACATTATAAACTAATATAATATTATATCATATATAAGTGCAAAAATAAAGTATAATCGCGTAAATTCTTCGCCCGAATGATAAAAAATCATTCGTCATCGGGAAAAACGGTGATCTTCGCCTCTTTGTACCCGTCAATACCCGCCTTTTGGAGCGCACCGAATATGCGGTGACGAAGCCCTTTGTTGTTTCTCTCCATCGAGGCGAGGAGCGTTTTCATCGACTCGCGCTCGGTGTTCTTGTCCGCAGGACACGGCGACTCGATAACGGGCAGCGGATGGCGGTTGACAAAATAGCGCACGTCCTTCTCCTGCGCGTAAAGAAGCGGACGTATCATCGTCAGATCCTTGCGCGAGAGGTACGTCACTGGCGAGAAAGAGCCGAGCCTGCCCTCGTAGAAAAGATTGAGCATAAACGTTTCAACCACGTCGTCGAAATGGTGTCCGAGCGCGAGCTTGTTGCACCCCTGACGCTTGCACTCGTCGTGAAGCGCACCGCGGCGCATCTTCGCGCAAAGTCCGCACGGATTTTTCTCATGTCTAACATCGAACACGATACGGCTTATCTGCGTCGGCACAACGACGAACGGCACTTCAAGCTCACGGCAAAGGTCCGCGATAGGCGTGAAGTCCACTCCCTCAAAGCCCATATCGACGCTTATCGCCACAAGCTCAAACCTTTTCGGATAAAACCGACGAAGCTCGGCAAGCGCGAAAAGGAGCGTCAAGGAATCCTTACCGCCCGATATTCCAACGCCGATCCTGTCGCCATCCTCGATCATTTCGTAGTCATCGACGGCGCGGCGCGTAAAGCTCAAAATTCGTTTTATCTCTTTCATAAAAATCACTTTCTATATGGATACTGAATATACTGTATTAACGCAGAATGGAGGTAATTTTATGCCAAAGGTTTTTATAGATCAAGGTCACAATCCCGTCAACCCCAACGCAGGCGCGGAGGGAAACGGTCTTCGCGAGCAGGATATAACGTACGAAATCGGCATCATACTTGCACAGCTTCTTAACAACAACCCGAATTTTGAGGCGCGTACGTCGAGGAACTCGCCCACCGAGCAGGTCGGCACGTCCAACGCGTCGAGCCTCGCACAGCGTGTACGCGAGGCCAACGAGTGGGGCGCGGACATATTCTTAAGTCTACATACAAACGCGTTCACAAGCCCGTCGGGAACAGGCGTCGAGGGCTTCTCTTACCGCGTCGACAGCGACGGCTTCGAGCTCGCCGAGGATGTTGTTGACGAGCTTTCGCTTATCACAGGGCTTCGTAACCGTGGCGTGTTCGCACGCCCGTCACTCTACGTGCTCCGACGCACGGCTATGCCCGCCGCGCTCATCGAAATGGGGTATATCACCAATCCAAATGATGCGGCACTGATGAATGAACAGCCCGATCTCTTTGCGCTCGGAATATATAACGGAATATTGGAGTATTTTGGTATGTAAGCATTTGTCACTTTTGGGGATAATGATGTTATAAAAACACATCGGGAAGTGATAAAATGCCCCACAATTTCAAGGCTACCTTTGAGGAGAACATCAAATATCTTGATAGCGTTTTCGGTATCGGAATAAATTACGATTTCGTCGGCCGTGAGCGCATCATCGCGGGACGGCGCGCACGCTTCTATTTTGTGGACGGCTTTGCAAACGCCGCCGTTATGGATAGGCTTTTTATATATCTCGCCGAGCTTAAAACGCTTGACGGCGTGGACGACGCTGAAGCGTTCGCGGCGGAGTATCTGCCCCACACCGAGGCGACGGTACAGCGCGATATTGACAGCTTTGTGTACGCCGTTATGAGCGGCACGATGGGAATTATAGTCGACGGGATAGACTCCGTCGGCATCACGATAGACACGCGGATGTACCCTATGCGAAGCGTCGGGCAGTCGGAAAATGACCGCGTGCTTCGCGGAGCGCACGACAGCTTTACGGAAACCTTAAAGCAGAACACTACCTTGCTCCGCCGCCGTGTCCGCGACACGAGCCTTCGCTTTGAGCACTTGTCCGTCGGCGACACCTCGCCCTGTGACGTTGTGGTATCGTATATTGAAGGCACGGCGGACGCAAAGTACGTGCGCGATCTGATAAGCAAATTAAAAAAAATAAAGGTGGACACCCTGACGCTCGGTCAACAGAGCCTTGCGGAGTGCCTTATCGGGCGCGGTTGGTTTGACCCGTTTCCGAAATTCCGCTACACAGAGCGCCCTGACTCCGCGGCAGCGCATCTGTTTGAGGGAAGTATTCTCGTATTCGTCGACACATCGCCCGAGGCGATGATACTGCCGACGTGTCTATTCGATTTTATGCAGGAAACGAACGATTACTATTTCCCGCCGCTTACGGGCTCCTACCTGCGTCTGCTACGATACGCCGTATTTCTTTTGACGCTGCTGCTAACTCCAACGTGGTATCTGCTTATCACGCATGAGGCATGGATACCCGAATGGCTCTCGTTCATAACGGTAGACATGGAGTGCAACATGCCGATACTGCTGCAGCTATATATAGTCGAGCTTGCGCTCGACGGGCTGAAGCTCGCATCAATGAACACGCCAAACTCGCTCAACAACACATTCGGCGTTGTGGGCGGACTGATACTTGGCGATTTCGCGGTACAGATAGGCTGGTTTGTGCCCGAGGTTATCGTTTACATGGCGTTTGTCGCCATAGCAAGCTTCTCACAGTCAAGCTACGAGCTTGGATACGCGTTCAAGTTTATGCGCGTACTTCTTCTGACCACCACAGCCATAGGCGGTCTGTGGGGATATATCCTCGGACTTGTCCTGATAGTCGTCCTCGCCGCCTCTAACAAAACGGTAAACGGCAAACGCCACTACCTCTATCCCCTCATTCCGTTTAACGGCAAAGCACTAAAGCGCCTCGTAGTACGCGAGAGGCTGCGGACGAGGGATAGGTAGGGGTGCGCGAGGGGAACGGTCGCTTTTTGAAAAAAGCTCCGCAAAAACTTCATACAACGCTTCGCTCACCTTTGGTTTGCGAGAGGGAAAATAAGATTTAGCGCTCTCGGTCAGCACATTTGCGCTTCAATTTTCGTGCACCGCGCCACGGGCAGTTGGGGACCTCGCCGACACCCGTGTCGGCACCCCAACAACTGTTTAGCGGTACCGAGCGATGGTAATATCCCGTCAGGAGTGGGCGCCGTAGCGCGCAGACGCTTCGCTGTGCGCCGCATTGTGGCGCGCCGACTTTAGCCGTGGAATCGCGCACCGTCGCGCACGCAAAGAAGCCCTTTTTCTCCGCCGCCTTCTTTTAGGCGGCGCAGCCGTGTGAGAGAGGGGTACAAGGGGAGAGGGAGATTTGGCGTTTGAAAATCTTCCTCTCCCCTTGCGTTTCCCCGAGTCGCCAAAGGCGGCGAGGTTAAAGAGAGCGCTTACCGCATCTCGGTACTCTCCTTCATATCGTCAGTACAAATCTGGAAAAACGTCTTACCGCGGTTGATGAGGAGCTCCTCACCATCAGCATTATATAGCTTGACGGGCGTGTCCTCGCTCGTCTTTTTCCACGTTATCTTTTCGTACTTGCCCATCGTGAGATAGTAGCCCTCACCCGTGCCCGTCGTGTCGACGTCCATATGTCCGTAGCTGTCGCCAGTGTGTACGGTCGGGCAGTAGAGCACGATAATATTCGTGAACGCGATCTGCTTGCCGTTTCCGTTGTCGATATGCTTGTCGCCAAGGAACTGCCAACGGTAGTAGAGGCAGTCGCTCGCGTTATATTCAAAATAAGGCTTGTGCGCATTCGAATAGGTTACGCGCAGATAAGTCGCCTCACCGCCCTCGGGCATCTTTACCGTGTCGTACGGCACGAAATCGAGTGGCGAATCGAAGCTGTCTGCAAGCGAGGTGTTGTACTTTTTGTGGGCAATACCTGCGGCGATCTTTTCACCCGAGGTCATAAGGCTGTGCTCATAGCCCATGTTGTTCATACGCCACGTGTCGCGCCAGAAGCACTTGTAGGAAATTGCGTTATCGTTTACACCGTCGAGGTTATTTACGTAGCGTGTCCATATTTCCGTGTACGCCTGATTGCTTCCGCCTGCGTGCATATAGATCGCGTTGTGGTTAGCCGCGAAATCGAGGTAATATTCGCGCGAGGAGCGTACCGAGCCGACGGTCGGCAGGCTCTCGTAATCGGAAACAAGCATCATAAGGCGCGTCTGTCTGCCCTCAACGATGCACTCGTACATAACGTCGGCATACGAAATGCCCTCTTGGGGCGTTGCGACCTTAATGTTGTTTATCATAATAGCGATAGGGCGGCGAAGCTCGTAGTCGACTTCGGCTTCAAGTCCCGTCAGCGGATTTATTATATCGGGCTCGGTTATTACGGGCTCGACTATGGCAGGCTCTGTCGTGTCGGGCTCTGTATATGATGTATCGTACGTATCGGGCGGAGTAACCGTGTCGACGCCAAAGGGATTATCGGTACTATCGGCGTTGCCGTCACCGCCGCACGAAGCGGTAAGGGCGAGTACTGCCGCTAAAGCGACGGTGATAAGGCTGACTTTTGTGGACTTATTTTTAAACATAATATGTAAAACCTCGCGTTATTTGTTTTTACCTATATATTATACCCCAAAAAGTAATGTTTGTCAATGATAACGGCGTATATGCCGCAAATTTCCTCGGCTGTTTATATTTTTTAATTTGGCGAGATAATTTACAATTTGTTTGTATAATTCGGCAAAAAAATATGATAGAATAAATATAACTATAAACAGTTTACGGAGGTTTTGTGATGAATACGATCAGCAATGATAAATATATAATGTTCCGCGGCAAGCCCCTTGTACGCGAAGGAAACCAGCTCTGCTACGGCGATATGGACGAGAAATACGTTCTCTTCCTCGGTATTATGACCACCAAGAAGGTTGGGGACAAGGAGGTCCCCGATCAGGTGCTCATTCAGATTCAGAGCACCGACGACAAGAAGGTCGTAAAGTTCGGTATGAAGAACGGTCTTCACGAGGCGTTTGAGTACGGACTTATCTGGCTCGACACCGAGCTTAAAAAGGCACAGTGAAAATTTGAGGTTGGCGTAAACGCCAGCCTCTTTTTGTACCTCGCGCTTTGCGCGAGAGGATGACGACCTCACCGCCTCGGCGGCTCGGGGATGCGCAAGGGGAGAGGGAGGTCTTCAGGCGCCAGATCTCCCTCTCCCCTTGTACCCCTCTCTCACACGGCTACGCCGCCTAAAAGAAGGCGGCGGGATAAAAGGGCTTCTTTGCGTGCGCGACGGTGCGCGATTCTGCGGCTAAAAAGATTTGGCGGTGCATATCGTCCGCGCGGCACAACGCGCCGCGCTCCACTTTTTATACAAGCGGTACTAACGCGGCGGTGTGCGCCGCGACATATGAGCGAATAGAGGCAGAGGGCGTTCTTGCCCGAATGCCGACCTTGAGCGTGCCTCTG
>JAZSJI010000038.1:0-3849 GCA_045534235.1 Candidatus Flemingiibacterium sp.
GCTTCCCTTCGGCGTTTGCCAGGTTGGTAAGTCCTTCAGAAACGAGATCACTCCCGGCAACTTTATCTTCCGTATCCGCGAGTTCGAGCAGATGGAGCTTGAGTTCTTCTGCAAGCCCGACACCGACCTTGAATGGTTCGAGTATTGGAGAAGCTACTGCCACAATTGGCTTCTCAGCCTTAACGTAAAGGAAGAAAATCTCCGCCTTCGTGACCACGAGCCCGAGGAGCTTTCCTTCTATTCCAAGGCAACCACCGACTTCGAGTACCTCTTCCCGTTCGGTTGGGGCGAGCTCTGGGGCGTTGCCGACAGAACCAACTACGACCTTAGCCAGCACATCGAGCACTCCGGCAAGGACCTCACCTACTTCGATCCCGAAACTAACGAGCGCTACATTCCTTACGTTGTTGAGCCTTCCCTCGGTGCTGACCGTATGGCTCTTGCATGTCTCGCTGAAGCCTACGACGAGGAAGTTATCGACGCAGAAAAGAACGACACTCGCGTCGTAATGCGCTTCCATCCCGCTATCGCGCCCTTCAAGGTTGCGGTGCTTCCCCTCTCCAAGAAGCTCTCCGACAAGGCTATGGAGGTCTACACCGAGCTTTCGAAGGACTTTATGACCGACTTCGACGAAACCGGCTCTATCGGTAAGCGTTACCGCCGTGAGGACGAGATCGGTACTCCTCTTTGCGTAACCTACGACTTCGAGTCCGAGACCGACGGCTGCGTAACCGTACGCGACCGCGACACTATGGAGCAGGTTCGTATTCCGATCACCGAGCTTAAGTCGTACATCGCTGAAAAGATTAGATTCTAAAATATTTGCCGCGTATTTAAGATACGCGGCATTTTTGTTTACTATAAAAAGCGCATCCGCAGGATGCGCTTTTGGCTTTTGAAAGTATTTATTTCATCGCTCTGCAGCCATAGAGCCAGTTGATGTCTGTCTTACTGATGGAACGCATACAAAAAATTCCGTTGCAGTAAAAGTGATCCCATCCGCCGCCAAAAACTACGATGCTTTTGCCCTGACCGAATGAGCTCCACTCCGCACAGTAATGTGAATCATATTTTGCGCCAAGCTCGCACGGAAGCGTGGCCCATTGTATTTGAGGATCATAGCCAAGCTTTTTAATATGCCCCTCACCGCTTTGTCCGTATGTATGATTAGCAGGTGTTCTAAAGGAAAGCGGTGTGTCGTATACGGCAAATCGACTGTCATCTTCTGAAAATGTAAGTCCGTCCGCCATTTCCCACACGTTTCCGAAAATATTCTCTATTCCCCGGTAAATAAAAGCGGCAGTATGTACGCTTTGCGAAAGGCGTCCGCTGTGGTATTTCATAGCATCACATTCTCCGGAAGTATGGGCGGAGGAATAAATTCTAGTAACACCTTTTTGAATTTCTATAGGAGCGCCGCTGAAGGTTATGTGCATTTGTTCATCACACACCTTCGTTGAAACGATTTTCCGCGGGTCGCTGATATCCCAAACGCCGCCGCCCGCAATCGAAAGATAAACCACATCCCCCGGTACTACCGTATCCCAACGCCACATATATGGAACGATGGCTGTGTTTGTGAGCCCCGAGTTCTGACACACACACGCAGGATTGCTTGCATACGGAACGTAGCTGATACCGCTGTTTACGCCCTGTGAATCAAGTGTTGCGCATTCAACAACAAAAAGGTGCTGAATGGCAAGGTAGGCATAAATCGAGCAAAGCTCAAAGCCCGCCGAACGGCACCCTTCTCTGAATTCATCTATCGAAAGATATCTTAACGGTATCCGCCCCGTAACTGAAACAAATCCGCTTTCAAATGAAGAGCACTCGTATTTGGCAATATATCGGCGTTCAAGAATGCATCCGTTTTCGTCAAGAAACCAAGGCTCTATCTCAAATCCTTCGTGAGGATAACCGGAGATCAACCATTCCTCTTGGTTTTCGGTTACAGTGCGCTTAAAATAAAACGCGGGAATTTCGATAAACGTATTATTTTGACGCGAGAAATCTTTTTGGCCCTCATAAACAACCGTGCCGTTTGTAAGGATATTACACTCCTTGATATCACACCACGGATAGCACGAATCAAAATCAGAACGCTTGATTTCATTGCCCGTCTGCTGACTGTATTGCTTCCCTTTTGCGTCATAGGTTCGAATAAGCTCGGCGGATTGTGAATCAGGATCGAATGAAACACCGTAAATTTTTTTCATAACGTCTCTCCTGTATTATCGATATAAGTATTATTATGCGCGATCGTAGGCGCAAACAGCAGCTGCACCTAACATTCCTTTGCTATATCAGAGTATACCGCAGAGCGCATTAACGTCATCCTCGCTCGTCGCCCAGCTCGTCGCTATGCGTACGGCTGTGTGCGTGTCGTCAACGATCTCCCAGAAGGATACCGCAACCCCCTCTCGAAGCTTCTTTAGCTGCTCGTTTTCGAGGATAATGAATATCTGATTTGTCGTGGTTTCGATAAGGAACTTATAGCCCTTTTCGATGAGCACCGCACGGATGCGGTCCGCCATTTCTATCGCGTTGCGGCTTATCTTGAAGTAAAGGTCGTCCGTAAAGAGCGTGTCAAACTGCACGCCGAGGAGTCTGCCCTTGGCAAGAAGCGCGCCGTGCTGTTTTATCGACGTGAAGAAATGCTTCGGCGCATTCGCGTGCGTGAATACCACGGCCTCGCCGCACAGCGCGCCAACCTTCGTACCACCGATATAGAATACGTCGCAAAGCTCGGCTATGTCGTGGAGCGTTACGTCTGTGCCCGTGCTCATAAGACCGTAGCCAAGCCGTGCGCCGTCGAGAAAGAGCGGCAGGTCGTACTCGCGGCAAACCTTTGACAGCTCGCAAAGCTCTTTCTTGGTGTAAAGCGTGCCGTACTCGGTCGGGTGAGATATGTAGACCATTCCGGGGAAAACGTGGTGGTCGCGTGCCTCATCGGCACGGAACAGCTCGACGAACTTCTTTACCGACTCCGCGCTTATCTTGCCGTCCTTGTGCGGCACGGTCAGCACCTCGTGACCGGTGTATTCGATAGCGCCCGCCTCGTGCGCCGCGACGTGTCCTGTCGTTGCGGCGATAACGCCCTCGTATGGCTCGAGCATACGGTCGATAACGAGCTGATTTGTCTGCGTGCCGCCCGTGAGCAGAAATACCTCTGCGTCAGGTCTACCGCACGCCGCTTTTATCTTTTCTTTGGCAGAGTCGCAGTATTTGTCGTTGCCGTAGCCAGACAAGGGCTCGAGATTGGTTTCGATAAGTCGGCGCAGTATGTTCTCGTGTGCGCCCTGAATGTAATCGCTCTCAAAATTAAGCATAGCTTACCTCTCTATGTATCATTATTTCTCCCGAAAAGCCAAGAGGCTTTTCGGTTATTTGTTTTCGATACTTTGCATCCATTCGTCTGCCTTTGCTTTCGACATACGAATGATATTTTCCTCGGGGTGAATTGAGTCCGCGCCGCCGTTTACGTAGAGAAAATATTTTCCCGTTGGCGTTATATAAAGCGTCTCTTCATACCCGTCGGTGCTTCCGACATCGCCGCTCGTGTGCTTTTTTATAAGCTCGGCATTTTCGGTGTCATATTCGATCTTGCAAATTATCTTTTTCATATATGCACTCCTATCAATTTTGATCGGTTACACATATATTGTTCCAATTTTGCGCGCAAATACGCACAAATCAAAATTTATTTTTCGCGCGACCACTCGTACGCCATGCGCGGCGAGCCGTCGCCGACGTATATTGTGCCGCGATGGACAAATCCGCACGCTTCCACAGCCTTCTGCATCGTCTTATTGTCCGCGTGCGTGTCTATGCGAATGTGGTCGTGGTTCG
>JAZSJI010000100.1:0-4769 GCA_045534235.1 Candidatus Flemingiibacterium sp.
GTTTGAGATGGTTCCTGCCCCCTGCCGAGTGAGCGCCATGCGCTCACGAGTTATATCCGAGCGTTACACGCTCAAAAATTCTTTCAGTTATCGAAAATCACTTCTGGCGATTGTCGATGACACGCTTCGCCTTGCCTACAAATCTCTCAAGCGACTTCGGCTCGACAAGATTGATCTTCGCATCAAGTCCAAGCACCGTCTGGAGCTTGTGACGAACCTTCATCTGAAGCTCTTCGAGTGTCTTGTAGGACGTCAGCATACTTGCATCCGATACCTCGATATTGATCTCGAAGGTGTCCATATAATTCTTTGTGCCAAGCACGATCTGATACTGCGGTCCAACCTCGGGAATGCTTACAAGCACGCTCTCGATCTGCGTCGGGAATACGTTGACACCCTTGATCTTGAGCATATCGTCCGCGCGTCCGAGCGGCTTTTCCATACGCACGTGAGTACGTCCGCACTCACACTTCTCGTAGTGAAGCCTGGAGATATCCTTCGTGCGGTAACGCAGGAGCGGTATACCCTCCTTGGAGAGGGTGGTAACAACAAGCTCGCCCTCGTCGCCGCGTGCCTTGACAGCCCCCGTAGCGCTGTCGATGATCTCGGGAAGAAAGTGATCCTCCGCAAAGTGGAGTCCGCAACGGTAGCGGCATTCGCCCGATACACCGGGACCGCAAAGCTCGCTCATACCGTAGTTGTCGGTCGCAAACAGGTTCCACGCCTCCTCGACCTTTGCACGCATCTCGTTAGAGCAGCCCTCCGAGCCGAAAAGTCCGAGGCGCACGCCAAGCTCGCGGCAGTCGATACCAAGGTCCTTCGCGACCTCTGCTATGTAAAGCGCGTACGACGGGGTTGAAACAAGTGCCGTCGTGCCGAAATCCTTCATAAACTTAAGCTGCTTTTCGGTGTTGCCCGTCGAGGTGGGGACTACCGTCGCGCCGATGTTTTCAAGGCCGTAGTGAAGTCCGAGCGCACCCGTGAACATACCGTAGCCGAACGCGATCTGAACGATGTCGTCCGAGGTTGCGCCTGCCGCCACTACAAGTCGCGACACGCAATCCGACCACATCTTAAGGTCGTTTTTCGTGTAGCCGACGACCGTGGGATTACCCGTCGTGCCGCTCGATGCGTGCAGACGGACTATCTCCTTTTTATCAACCGCGAAAAGTCCGAAGGGGTACGTATCGCGGATATCGTCCTTGGTGGTGTAGGGGATATACTGAATATCCGAAAGCGCAGTGATCTTGTCGGCGGTGATACCTGCCTCGTCAAGGCGCTTTTTGTAGAACGGAACGCGATTGTAGCAGTAGTCTACGATATTTTTGAGCTTTTTCAGTTGAAGGCGCTCAATATCGGCGCGGTCCATAGTTTCAATTTCTTCGTGCCAGAACATTTAATTGACCTATCCTTTTTGATATTTTGTACTATTATACATTATTGTGTCGCATATGTCAAGGGCGCACATCAATTTATAAAATCAAACTCAACGCCGTATACGTTGACCTCGTCGCCGTCCTGACAGCCCTTCGCGGTGAGCGCGTCGATAACTCCGGACTCCTTCAGCACTCGCTGGAAGAAAGCGATCGATTCGCGATCGCCGAAGTTCGTGGAATTGATAAGCTGCTCGAGCCATTCGCCCTCGACGTAGTAAACGCCGTTCACGTTATTGACGACGATCTCGCGCTTGCCGTCAACAAGCTCGCTGACGTCAGGCTCGGGAGCCGCCTCGGACTCGTATATGGTAAGCGGCGGCAAATCGCGGAGCAACTCTGCCGTGCGGTACATAAGCTCGTCCACGCCCTTGCGCGTCGCGGCGGAAATGTAGAAAAGCTCACAGCCAAGCTCGTCCTTGACGTACGCCTCGAGAGAAGCCTTTGTGTCCTCATCGCACGCAACGTCGACCTTGTTAGCGGCGAATATCTGCGGACGCGACGCAAGCTCGGGCGAGTAACGCTCAAGCTCGGAGTTTATCTTCTTTATATCGTCGACGGGATCGCGTCCCTCCGTGCCGCTCACGTCAACGACGTGAATAAGCAGTCGACAGCGGTCAACGTGACGAAGGAAGTCGTGACCGAGGCCTGCGCCCTCTGCCGCGCCCTCGATAAGACCGGGGATATCGGCAAGCACGAATCCGTCCTCGCCCGATTTGACTACGCCGAGCTGCGGCTCGAGTGTTGTGAAGTGGTAGTTTGCGATCTTCGGACGTGCCGCGCTGACTACCGACAAAAGCGAGGATTTTCCGACGTTCGGGAAGCCGACAAGTCCGACGTCCGCGAGCATCTTTAATTCGAGCGTTACGTCCATCTCCTCTCCCCGAAGTCCGGGCTTTGCGAAACGCGGTATCTGACGCGTGGGCGTTGCAAAATGCTTGTTTCCCCAACCGCCGCGTCCGCCCTTAAGTACGGTATAAGGCTCGCAGTCGGACATATCCTTGATGATACGCCCCGTTTCGGCATCTCTTATAATTGTTCCGGGCGGCACTAAAATTACGGTGTCCTCACCATTCTTGCCGTGGAACTTCTCCGTTCCGCCGTCGCCGCCGTTCTGCGCGACGAATTTGCGCTTGTATCTGAACGCAAGCAGCGTGTTCGTGCCCTCGTCTATCTTAAAGACGATGTTGCCGCCAACACCGCCATCTCCGCCCGACGGTCCTCCCTCGGCGACGTACTTCTCGCGGTGAAACGCGACGCAGCCGTTGCCGCCGTCACCCGCTTTTATGTGGATCGTTACTTTATCTATAAACATTTTATACTCCTTTGTCGTTAGTATAGGGACGCGGTCGCTTTTTGAAGAAAAGCAGTCGTTTTCAACGACGGCAAAAACTTCAAATTGGCTTCGCCGCCACAGAGGCATTGGCTAAACCGTAATCCACGCTCTTGGTAGTTGAGGACCTCGCCGACACCCGTGTCGGCACCCCAACGACCGCGTAACCAAAATCAAACAGCTTCACATCTTTGGCGCTTGCGTCAGTGCCGCCTTGCTTCGCTCGTCGGCGAGGTTGGCACACGCCGCGCCACGATGGATAAGGCTAACTTCGCCGCCCAGCGTAGCGAGGGCGGCAACCACTCTCATCAAGATGTCGCAAGACGAGTGGCTACAACAATCCGGTTGCCGGGATGCAGGGTTCCCGGCTACCGAGAGCGCGGGACACGATGTTCTATGAGCAATCTTCGGGCGCGTATCGAGAGCGCTAAACTCCGATTTTCCTTTCGCTGACAAGATGTGACGGCGAAGCCCTATAAAGTTCTTTGCCAGGCTTTCTTTCAAGAAAGCCGCGTTCTCCCTATGCGCCGCGTGCACGTTAAAGCTCAAACCCGTGCGGCAAAAGCTGTGCGAGCGTGTACTCTCGCACGTCGCCGCTGTCGTCGGCACAGTACACGGCGATGTCGCCAAACTCGGACAGTGCCTGACGGCAAATGCCGCACGGCGTAACGCCGTCGCCGCCGACGCACGCTACCGCGACAAACTCGCGCTCACCTGCCGCAATCGCCGCACCGAGCGCAACACGCTCGGCGCAAGTACCTGCGCCAAACGACGCGTTTTCAAAATTGCACCCGACGTAGACCTTGCCGCTTTTTGCAAGCAGTGCCACGCCTACCTTATATTTTGAATACGGCGCGTACGCATTTTCGCGCACTTCTCTCGCCGCATTTATAAGCTCGTTTTTTACGTCTTTATCAATCATTTTGCCATCTCCAAAAGCGTCGCCTCGTCGATTACCGCAACGCCGAGCGAGTTTGCCTTGACAAGCTTCGAGCCTGCGTCCTCACCTGCAACGACGTACGTCGTCTTTTTCGATACCGAGGACGATACCTTGCCGCCGTGCGACTCGATAAGTGCCGCCGCCTCGTCACGCTTCATCGTGGGAAGCGTGCCGGTGAGAACGAACGTCATTCCCTCGAATTTGTCGCTCACCTGCGCCGACTCGTACGCCGTTACAAGTCCGTGCGCCTTTAATTTGTCAATAAGCTCGCGCGTCGACGGGTGGCTGAAGTAATCGACCACGTATTTAGCGGTTATCGCGCCAACGTCGTCTATCTCGCAAAGTGCCTCCTCAGTCGCGCCGAACAGCGCCTCGATGTCGCCGAATTTTGCCGCAAGCGTCTGCGCCGCCTTTGCGCCAACCTGACGTATACCAAGCGCGTAAATGAGGCGTGCAAGACCTGCCTCCTTCGACTTTTCTATCGCCGCGATAAGGTTCGCCGCACTCTTCTCGCCCATACGCTCAAGCGGTACTATCTGCTCTGCTTTGAGGTCGTACAGGTCAGCGTAGCTATGAACGAGCCCCTCGCTGTAGAGAAGCGCGATAAGCGACTTTCCAAGACCGTCTATGTCCATTGCGTCCTTCGCGGCAAAATGCTCCAAATTGCGAAGAAGCTGTGCAGGGCAGGACGAGTTGGTGCAGCGGTAAGCCGCGCCGCCCGACTGCGTTTCATCGTCCGCATCGGCAACTACCCTCTCGCCGCACGACGGGCAGGTGTCGGGCATATCGAACCACTTTTCAGAGCCGTCACGCTTTTCTTTCACGACCGACACCACCTCGGGGATTATGTCGCCCGCCTTGCGTACGATTACCGTATCGCCTATCATAATGTCGCGCTCGCGGATAAAATCGAGATTGTGAAGCGTCGCACGCGAAACTGTCGTGCCTGCAAGCTGGACGCTCGCGAGCACCGCGTTGGGCGTAAGCACGCCCGTTCTGCCGACCTGCAAAACGATGTCGTGAAGCTTCGTCGGCTTCTCCTCGGGCGGATACTTGTACGCCA
>JAZSJI010000194.1:0-9448 GCA_045534235.1 Candidatus Flemingiibacterium sp.
TTCGTCGGTAGAAATCGGCTTCTTGCACTCGGGGCAGTAGAATACGGGAATAGGAAGACCCCAACGGCGCTGACGGGAGATACACCAGTCTGCACGCTCGTTGATCATAGAAACCATACGGTCGCCGCCCCAAGCAGGGAGCCAGTCAACGCTCTCACAAGCGGCTACAGCGTCAGCTCGGAACGCGTCAACGGAGCAGAACCACTGAGGAGTTGCACGGAAGATGATAGGATTCTTACATCTCCAGCAGTGCGGATAGCTGTGGCTGATATTTTCGGAAGCGAGAAGTGCGCCGCTTTTCTTTTTATACTTAAGGATAGCTTCGTTTGACTCCTCGTAATACATACCTGCGAACTTGCCTGCGTCCTCGGTCTGATAGCCGCGGTCGTCAACCGGTACAACTATCGGAATCTTGTAGCGCATACAGGTCATATAGTCGTCTGCACCAAAGCCGGGAGCGGTGTGAACGCAGCCCGTACCGCTTTCCATAGTAACGTACTCGGCAAGCAGAAGCTTACTTTCACGCTCAAGGAAGGGATGCTGTGCGGTCATATACTCGAAGTCGCCGCCGACGAACTCGGCAACGCGCTCGAATTCGGTGATGCCTGCAGCTGCCATAGTCTTGTCAGCAAGTGCATCAGCGAGGATGTAGGTTTCACCGTTTGCCGCCTTAACAGCAACGTACTTGTCGCGAGGATGAACGGCGATAGCGAGGTTGCCGGGAAGCGTCCAGGTGGTGGTCGTCCAGATTACGAAATAGGTATTATCAAGGTCGAGCATCGAGAACTTGCCGAGGTCGTCCTTAACCTTGAACTTAACGTAGATAGAGGTGCAGTCGATGTCCTTGTACTCGATTTCTGCCTCTGCAAGTGCGGTTTCATCGTGGGGGCACCAGTAAACCGGCTTGAGGCCCTTGTAGATGTAGCCCTTCTTGTACATCTCACCGAATACCTTAACCTCGCGCGCTTCGAACTTGGGATCCATAGTGAGGTAGGGATTATCCCAGTCACCGAGAACGCCAAGACGCTTGAAGGAGGTCATCTGAATGTCAACGAAATCCTTTGCGAAGTCGCGGCAAGCGGTTCTGACCTCGGAAACCGACATATTCTTGTGATCGAGCTTGTTCTTTTTGATGATAGCCGACTCGATAGGCATACCGTGGTTGTCCCAGCCGGGAACGTACGGAACCTTGAAGCCGTTCATCGCCTTGTACTTGTTGATAAAGTCCTTGAGCACCTTATTGAGAGCGGTACCCATATGAATGTTACCGTTAGAGAAGGGAGGTCCGTCGTGAAGGATAAAGAGCGGCTTGCCTTCGTTTCTCTCGAGCATTTTGTTGTAAATATCGTCGTTTGCCCAAACTGCGCCTATCTCGGGTTCACGCTGGGGGAGATTTGCGCGCATCGAGAAGTCGGTATTCGGAAGATTAAGAGTTTTTGAATAGTCCTGTGGCATTGGTGTTTGCTCCTTACTAAAAATATATTGTGTGTATTTATTTTCTTCTTCGTCTATTGCTCTGATCGTCAGAGAAGAGCATTTCGAAGTCATTGTCCTTGCTAGCATTTTCCGCGGATCTGCCTGTAACGGATTTCACAAAATCGAGGTACGACTCGTCCTCGGAAACGTCGCTGTCGGGCGTGTTGATTACGTCCTCGGCTTCTTTATATTGGCGGTTAAGCTGCTCTATTGAGCCCTTCAGCGTGCCCTTGTCGGTTGAAACGCTCTCGCGGGTGATCTCAAGCACATCTGCTTCTGCCTCGGTGGTTACGAAATCGAGCGGCTCAAGACCGTCGTCCGCGTCCTGCTTCGTATGTGCGGTCGCGATAGATTCGATAGTCGAGTCGACGTCAAGCTCGTCGGTATCCTCTACGTTTGCAGTAGTGGGTGCCATACCCGAGATGCTCGCCTTAAGACGGCTTACCGCCTCACGGTGAAGCTCACTCGCATCGGGAATAGCGGATTCGTCCATACCCTCTGTAAGCTTTTCAATAAAGGTTATATGCTCGCTGTAACGGTTAAAGAGCTCTTGCTTTAATTCAAACGCATCTCTCTGCATATCAGCCATAAGTTCGCGACCAGCTTCGATCTTGGTATTAAAGTCCGCGAGTATGGAGTTGCAGGAATCCTTTGCGCTTCTGATTATTGCCTCGGCGCGTTCGGTAGCGTCTGCTTTTATCTTATTTGCCGCACGCTTCGCGTCGATAAGGGTGCTACGGATTGAGTCCTCGTCCTCTCTTATCTCATCAAGACGAGTAATTGCCGCGCGGAGCTTGCGCTCAAGCTCGTCGTTCTCGCGGTAAAGCTCCGTATATTTTTCTATCAGAAAATCAACGTATTCGTCAACCTCAACGGGATTGTATCCGCGAAGAGCCTTTCCGAACGCCTTGTTCCTAAGTTCATGCGGAGGAAGCATAATAAACGTCCTTTCATTTGTAGTTTATATATAGCGCCGTGCCGCAAGGCGGATGCGTCCCTTCATAGAGAGCTCGTCGATCTTGTCAACGATGAATTTTCCACCCTTGGTCGCGCCTGTTTTTCGTATGGAAATAACGTCGCCGTTCGTGACCTCGCGGTCATAGCGTGTGGCGGTGAAGTAGTTGTGCTCAACAAAGCCGCTGTCAATAAGCGATTTTGCACTCTCGCGCGAGGTACGCGCAATCTCGGACACAACAGCATCGAGTCGCGCCGAAGCGACCGTGCCGCCAATCTTTTCAAACTGTCTTGAAAAAGTGAAATTATCCGGTAACGTGACGTCGGCGACCTTTACCTTATCACGTCCGATGTATGTGAGTTCGTTTTTTATGAGCGTGGCAACGCTCGGGCTTACGAATACGATAGCGCCGTCGTCATTTGGTAAAATGTCGCCCATAGCCGCGCGGTCTATGCCAAGCCCGATAAGTGCGCCGAGAAAATCGCGGTGTGCGAGCTTTACGTATCCGCTCGTTTTAATTTGAAGAGGTATGATGAACTCTGAAAGCTCATCGCGAAATACCTCACCAAACGTACTGCCTTCAGACAGAGAATATCTGCAGTAGGACGGCATAACGCAGAGCAGTGCACGCTCGGCGTCGGGATATCCGCCAAAGAAAAAGCAAAGCGGTGCCGATTCGTCGCCCTTTAAAATAGCGTGACGTTGATTTTCGATAATAAAGCGTTCACGCATATTGAGAAAATTTGAAAATCCGATGACGCCGTCGTCTGCGCGGGAGTAGAGCTCGTCCACGCGCCCAAGTAAGCGCTGTTCGTCGTCGGATAAAAGGGAAGTAAGATTTATAGCCATAACAGATCAGGGCAGAAGCATCTGCACGACGGAGAGAAGAATAAACGCGACAAAAAAAGAAAGGTCGATAGGCAGACTGCGTACCGTTTCGGAGCGCTCGAGCAATATTCTCACGGGAGCGATGACGGGCTCGGTCATCGCATAGACGAAGCTTACGACGGGCGAATCGTCATCAATAGGCAGCCACGAGAGTACCGCTCTGATGAACATCATCATCTCGAGTGCCATCAGAAAAAAACTCACCAGATTGGTGAAAACATAAACAAAATTCGTCACGTTAAAATATCTCCATATATGACTAAAAAGCCGACGGCGGGGAGAGTGCTCCGCCGTCGGCTTATAAGCTTAGACTTCGTTTTCGTAGTAATCGTCGTCGCTCTTCTTCTGCTTGTCGTGGATAGGACCGTCAGAAACGTCTACGTTGCAGGGAGCGATTACGTAAGTATTGTTAGCAACGCGCTTGATGTTGCCGTTGAGCGAGAATACAACGCCGGAGAGGAAGTCGAGAAGACGGCGTGCGGTCTCCTTGTTGGTAGCCTCGAGGTTGAGAACTACAGTGCGGCGGTTGAGAAGGTGGTTAGCGATCTGAGGAGCGCTGTCGAAACGCTCGGGCTTTACTACCTTGAGCTCAAGCGCGCTTCCGCTCATCTGCATGCCGTCGTCCTGAGGAATGTACTGGTCGCCAGCCTGATACTGCTGGGTGTACTGCTGAGTCTGATACTGGGTGTTTGTGAAATCGCTCGTGATCTGATCGGTGTACGGATCCTGCACGTCGTATTCACTTTCTGCATCGGGGTTGATGCCGTTCTTGAGTTTGTCTAAGAATCCCATGGTTTGTACCTCCGTTATTTTATCTTGTTTTTATTTTTCTGAATTTGGATAACTGCGCGCTCCGAATATCGTCGAGCCGAGGCGGACCTCGTTTGAGCCGGAGATTATCGCCTCTCTGAAGCTGCCGCTCATACCCATCGAAAGCACGTTAAAAAAGTCCTTATCTATATTATGCAACTTTTTTTGCAAAATGTCAATGAAATATTGATAAGTTTTTTCAAAAAACATTAAATATTCGCTTTTTTCGTCACATTTCGGGGCAATCGTCATAAGTCCGCGTATGCGAAGGCTCGAAAACTCGGAGAGATCTTCAATGAAACCCTCAAGCTCCTCGGGCATAACACCGCCCTTTTGCTCCTCGCGTCCGATGTTTACCTCAACGAGAATATCCATAGTAAGCGAAAGCTTTTTTGCCTGCTTGTCGATCTCCGCCGCGAGCTTCAGGCTGTCGACGGATTCTATCATATCGACCTTGTCGATAATGTACTTGACCTTGTTGGTCTGAAGCGAGCCGATAAGGTGTATTTCAAGCTTGCCGTCCTTCGGGTGGTGGAGCTTATCGTACTTTTCGAGCAGCTCCTGTACGCGGTTTTCACCGATAGCGGTGATACCAAGCTCGTCGATGGTGTAGTTGATAACGTCGACGGGGACTGTTTTTGTCACAGCTAAAAGCTTTACGTCACGTCCGTTTGCGAGCTTTTCGATCTCGGCTCTTGCCTCTGTCAGCCTTGCTTTTATTTGCGAAGGCTCAAATCTGTTTTCTTCAAGTGTCTGCATTTTTATCTCCCATAAGAGCTCCCCGCTACTTGATAATCTTTCCGACGAAAAGGTTTCTGCCCGACGTAATGATAACGTCGTACAGTCCCAGCTTCGTAGCGTAGTCGGGATCGTTCACGGCATCTCTCGGCGCTGCGATATAATAGCCGTCGCACTCGAGTATAACGTCGATATATCTGAACTCAACGGTTGTGCCGACGAGTATATACACGCCCATCTTGCCGTCTACAAGACGTACGGCAGAGATCGGTACCTTGTATCCCGTGTAAGAATTTTTGACTATTTCCACCGTCTGCATTCGGTTGAAGCTGAAATCCTCCGGTACGCCGTATGACGAGAAGACAAGCAGTATGCGCTCGCCACCGTCGGGGGCGACTATATCCGAAAGCTCCATTTTTATCGTGGTGTCGTTATTGTACGGGAAGATGACCTGATAGTTGTATCCCTCGTTGTAGAAACGAAGCTCGTCGCGCGTTGCCTCAATGACTATGTACCAGCGGAAGTCCGTTGCTATCTTTCCGATAGCGTTCGCCGTGTACTCGATAGGCTCCGTCTTCATCATTGCGTCGAACAGCTCGAGCGTCAGTGCGTTCACAACGTCGCCGGTGAATACCGACTCGTATCCGTCAAGGGAAGAGTAGAAGAAGCCCGTTGCCGGTGCGCTTACCGTTTCGGAAACCGAGTCAAGCCCCTCCGTCAGCGCGTCACGCGAGGCGCGAAGGTCCTCGATAACGTCGTCGAAGCTTTCGACTCTGCCCGTAATTACCTGACGCTTATTAAGGAGCGTCAGGAACTCGTCGCGACGCTTTGGAAGGCTTTGATACACGCCCTGCTCCGCACTTTGGCGAATGGTCATATAGTAGTTGTCGATACGCGCGTCAAGCGTCTGCGTGTCCGAGGCGGAAAAGCCGTCGGTCGAGTTGCTTGACGTGAGCAGATCAATCTCGCGGTCGATCGCTATTATACGGTCACGTGTTGCGTCACCCGGTGCGGCGGTGCCGCCGTAGATGTTAGCGAGAGATGAGCCGAAACCAACCTTAGTGCCGTCCGAAAAAGCGTATCCGATGCCGCCGGTTTCGTTTGAATAAACGACGGTTTCGTTTCTGAAAAGATAAGCGTCGAACTCTGCTACGTCGTTTTCGGTGACCTGCAAAGCGTGCTGTGTTATAAGCTCATCGCCGAGTCCGCTGAAGAAGTGATAGCCGAGGTACACAATAACTATGACAGATATTACGATAGATAGAACGTACCAGACAAATCCTCCGAGCGGATTCTTGTTTCTGTTTTCTGTAGTTTTTTGCATCCTTAAGCCTTTTTTATTTATCGTTGTAATTATAGTATATCACTTAAGTATTATACCATAACGCGCACGTCAAGTTAAGAGGTTTTTCGCAATGTTTACAATATCTTTAAAATTGCCGTCAGCGTTTATCCAATTGACCGACGTGTCGCGTTTAAACCACGTAAGCTGACGCTTCGAATAGCGGCGCGTCGCCTGCTTTATCTCGGCTACGGCATCGTCGAGGGTGGACGCACCGTCAAGGTAGCTTATAAACTCCTTGTAGCCGATAGCCTGCGCCGCGGTCGAGGCACGCGGAAGTCTGCCGCTTTCGAGAAGGGAGCGCACCTCATTTTCAAGTCCCATCTCCATCATAACGTCAACACGCCTGTCAATGCGCGCATACATCTCCTCGCGGCTACGCTCGAGCGCGATTATCACCGCATCGTACGGCCTTGGACGAAGGCGCGAGCGCTTGTCCCACTCGGTTTTGGTGATGCCGCTCGACAGATATAGTTCGAGCGCGCGGACAACGCGCTTCACGTTGTTTTCGTGCGTTGCGGCGGCAGCCTCGGGATCGACCGTATTAAGTCGCTCCCACATAGCGTGTGCGCCGTCGCGTTCTGCCTCTTCCATAAGCTTTGCGCGAAGCTCCATATCGGTTTCGACGTCAGCGTAGTCGTTATCAGTAAGCACCGCGTCGAGATACAGTCCCGTGCCGCCGCAAAATATCGGCAGCTTGCCGCGCGCGATTATATCGTCGCAGATAGCCTTGGCGCGCACGCCGTAATCGGCGGCAGAGAAGGACTCCGACGGCTCGATTATGTCTATCATATGGTGCGGTATGCCGCACTTTTCTTCCTCGGTCGGCTTTGCCGTACCGATATCCATACCGCGGTATATCTGCATGGAGTCACAGGAGATTATCTCGCCGTCAAAGAGCTTGGCAAGCTCGATAGCGAGCGCGGTCTTGCCCGATGCGGTGGGTCCAACGACTGCGACGACGCGCGGCTTTGTGTTTTTGTTTGTCATTAAAATTCAACCTTTTTGATAGGATTTGACGATGGCTCAATAAATGAACGAAGCATCGCCAAAGGAGAAGAAGCGGTAGCGCTCCTTTATTGCAACGTCGTACGCGTTAAGCATTATCTCGCGGCTAGGCAGCGCGGATACAAGCATTAAAAGCGTGCTTTCGGGCAGGTGGAAGTTAGTGATAAGCGCGTCCACAGCCTTGAATTTGTAGCCGGGGTAGATGAATATGCCCGTGTCACCGTGCATCGCGTGAACGATGCCGTTATCGTCCGTCACGCTTTCGAGCGTGCGGCAGGACGTCGTACCGACGGCGATGATGCGTCCGCCGTTTTTACGGCGCTCGTTGATGATGCTCGCCGCTTCCTCGGAAACGGAGAAGTACTCCGAGTGCATAACGTGTTCGGTTAAGTTGTCTACCTTAACGGGGCGGAACGTACCAAGTCCCACGTGGAGCATAACGGGAACGACTGCGATGCCCTTGGCTTTTATCCTTTCGAGCAGCTCCTCTGTGAAGTGAAGTCCCGCCGTGGGTGCCGCCGCCGAGCCCTCGGTCTTTGCGTAAACAGTCTGATAGCGGCTTTTGTCGGAGAGGCGTTCAGTGATGTAAGGCGGCAGGGGCATATTGCCTATCTTGTCGAGAAGGTCGTATATCGAGCCCTTCGAGTGGTCGTAAATAAAATTAACCATACGGTTGCCGCCCTCTAAAATCTCGTTTACCTCGGCACGAAGAATGCCATCTCCGAATATAATGATACTGCCGGGCTTCACGCGTCTGCCGGGACGAACCATAACCTCCCATTTGTCAAGCTCGTGCTGGCGCAGCAGAACGAACTCGATCTCGGTCGCCACGCCCTCTTTTCTGCCGTAAAGGCGCGCGGGAATGACCTTTGAGTTATTGATAACGAGCACGTCGCCCTCGTTTAAATGGTCGATGATGTCGCAGAAGGTTTCGTGCGAAAGCTCGCCGGTTTTCTTGTTTATTGTAAGAAGGCGGGAGCGGTCGCGCACCTCGCTCGGATGCTGTGCGATAAGCTCCTCGGGTAAATCGTAATAAAAATCCTTGGTCGTAAGTGTCGTGTTAACTCGTTCGTTTGTAATCATAGTACAAAAATATGCTCCCTTTGATTCGAAAGTTTATGTGATAGGGGGTTGACAACACGGGGTAAATGTGCTATCATAATATCAGTTAAGAATATTTATGATAGAGGTGCATTCTCCGATGAGTAAGCAGTGCGAGGCTTCGCCGCCGCAAAGGTACTGCCCAAAGGCCGAGAGTGCCGAAGATGAGTCTTTTGGCGAAGTGAGGCTTGTTTGGTCCTTTGCGATAACATCGAAAGGACTGTCATCATTTGCTTGATGGAGTGCTATCTTATTGTATTACATTATTCGGGCAAAGCGCCTGTATATATTATAGTACATGGATAGCCGGTTTTCAACCGGTTTTTTGTTTTTTTTACTCCGAGTGCGAATTTTCTCACTCCACACTAACAAGCGCCGAGAAAAATCGGCGCGAATTGTACATAATTTCCCACAGTACAAATTATGAAAGGAATTAACTCTATGTCTACCAAAAACACCGTTTTCACCGGCGCAGCCGTCGCCATTATCACTCCCTTTACAAACAATCAGGTCGATTACGATCAGCTCGGCGTTATGATCGAGCGTCAGATAAATAATTCCACCGACGCTATAGTCATCTGCGGTACCACGGGCGAAGCTTCCACGCTTACCGACGAGGAGCACCGCGAATGCATCCGCTACTGTGTTGAAAAGACCGCAGGACGCGTTCCCGTTATCGCAGGTACGGGCTCTAACGACACCGACTATGCTATCGATCTTTCGAAATACGCGTGCGAGGCAGGCGCAGACGCGCTTCTTCTCGTAACGCCTTACTACAACAAGGCAACTCCGAAGGGACTTATAAAGAGCTTCCTCGCCGTTGCCGACGCGACCGACAAGCCGATAATTCTTTACAACGTGCCCTCGCGTACGGGCTGCAACATTACACTCCCCGTATACCGCGAGCTTGCAAAGCACGAGCGCATCGTTGCTACAAAGGAAGCGAGCGGCAATATGAGCGCTATTGCAGAGCTTGCGGCAGAGGTGCCCGAGCTTGACATCTACTGCGGCAACGACGACCAGATCGTGCCGATGCTCGCGCTTGGCGGCAAGGGCGTTATCTCGGTGCTTTCCAACATCGTTCCAAAGGAAACGCACGATATCTGTCAGCTTTGGTTTGACGGCAAGGT
>JAZSJI010000151.1:0-10119 GCA_045534235.1 Candidatus Flemingiibacterium sp.
ATTTTTTATCTCAAGCATTCTTGTGACCTCCCTTCGGCTTCGAAAAATACTTCTTCTTCCAATACGGCACCGCGAGGAATATCGCGACGACGATAGCGGAAAGCATCTTGAGAAGATCTGCGTCAAGTCCGAGGAAAATGACGGTCTGATATACGAAATAGTAAATAACACCGCCGAGTATAACTCCGACAAGACGTACGGCGAAGTTCTGCGATATTTTCGATATAATGGCGTCGCCGATAATTACAGCTGCAAGACCGATAACGATAGCGCCGCGTCCCATACTTACGTCCGCGTTGCCGTTATACTGTGCGAGCAGACCGCCCGAGAGCGCAACGATGCCGTTGGAGATAATGAGGCCGAGTATCTTCGTAAAATCCGTGTTGATACCCTGCGCGCGGCTCATATTTAAGTTGTTGCCCGTCGCACGAAGCGCGTTTCCGATCTCCGTACCGAAAAAGAGGTAAAGAACCGCGATAAGCACGGCTATGAATATCACGAGAACGATAAGCGACTTCGGAACATTCATGAGCGCCAGAATAAGCTTGTCCTTATACTTTATAAACGGCAGACCGATGTTTGGCTTGCCCATTATTTTTAAGTTGACCGACCAGAGCATAAGCTGGGTAAGTATACCTGCCAGAATAGCGGGAATGCCTGCAAACGTGTGAAGCACACCCGTTACAAGTCCGGCAAGCATACCGGCAAGCACCGCAGCAAGGAGCGCCACCCATACGTTAACACCGTTCGTCACAAGCACCGCGCAAACAGCGCCGCCCGTGCATATTGAGCCGTCAACGGTGAGGTCGGCGATATCGAGTATTCTGTACGTCACGTAAACGCCGATCGCCATAATACCCCATATCATGCCCTGTGCCGCCGCTCCCGGAAGTGCGCCAAGCCAATTGGTAAGTGAATTTAATATTGCGTCCATTTGAAAAAACCTTTCAAGAACTCAACACAGCGAGCCCTGCCTTGAGGACTCGCCATATTGTGTGTATTTTTTATTATTCACCGATAGCAACGTAGCCGTTTGCCTCGAAGTCGTATTCTATGCCGAGCGCGTCTACGATGTCCTTGTTGTACTTCTTGGTGAAGGTAGCCGCGTATTCGATGGGCATTTCTTCAATCTTTGCTTCGCCCTTAAGGATCTTTGCCGCCATCTTGCCGGTGGCAACGCCGAGGTCATAGTAGCTGATGGAGAGAGTAGCCACGCCGCAGCCGGAGCAGATGCCCTCTTCGCCGGCAACTATAGGAGTACCGGTGGGAAGAACTGCGCCGTTTATGGTTTCGGTGCAGGAAGCGGCGGTGTTATCGGTAGGAACGTAGATAACGTCTGCCGCTGCAGCAGCCGCTGCGGCAACGCTTGCAACGTCGTTGGAGTCGGAGAACGAGTAGTCAACGCAGGTGATGCCCTCATTTGCGAGATATTCGGTAACCTTCTTTACCTGATACTCGGAGTTAGGCTCTGAGGAGCAGTAAAGCATTGCAACAGTCTTTGCCTCGGGGAACAGATCAACTATCATAGCCGCCTGCTGATCGAGGGGAGCGAGGTCGGACGTACCCGATACGTTTGCGCCTACGAGGCCGTTAAAGTTGTCAATATCGAGTGCCACGCCGTATTCGGTGATAGACGTGCCGAGAACGGGAATAGTCGCGGTAGCGTTAGCCGCGGACTGAAGCGCGGTGGTCGCATTAGCGAGAATAAGGTCAACCCTCTTGGTTACGAGGTCAGTTGCAATAGAAGCGCAGAGGTTGGGGTCACCCTGAGCGTTCTGCTCGATAAAGGTCAGGTTTTCCGCGCCGATAGCCTCGGTGAGAGCGTCCTTGAAGCCCTGCGTTGCGGCGTCGAGCGCAACGTGAGGCATCTGCTGGGAGATACCAACTGTATATTTGCCGTCGTCGATAGCTTCGCCGCAGGAAGCAAAGGTAAACAGCGAGGTAATTAAGAGAAGTGCTGCGAGTGAGATAGAAAGGATCTTTTTCATTTGTGTTTCCTCCAAAGATTTGCGATTTTCGCTTTAATATTTTTCGGAGCATACACTGAAGTATGCCCAAAATAACAAAAAAATAAAGCCCTCTCGCAGCGGCGCAAAATGCGCGGTACCACGCTGCTTCGCGCTTGTCTTACGGCAAGCGTCTTAATAGGCTTTCTAAGTCATCGCGCGATAACGGGCGCACCGTTGTGCCTACTTATGTTCAACACACAGCTCGCGAAATGTACTTCGCCGCATATCCGCCACCGTCTTGCACCGCCCGACAGCTCTCTGAAGGCTTCATATACGCTACTCTTTTCGCTCAAACGCTTTTGTAATTTAATATGTTATATATTTTATCACTACCTGTCAAGGTTGTCAAGAGGTTTTGAAAATTTTTTTATTTTACTCCCAATTACTTTTTGTGTTATCGATGTTCAGATAGGTTGGAATTCAGAATACGCCCTTATTGTATTTTCTTTGTACCGCAACGATGCAGCCTATTCCAACAGCCAATCCTGTAATAAGCACTGCAACAGCAATCATAGCCAAGCTATCAAACAGACCTATTATGCCGCTGAGGAGCAATGCTGCTGCGATAACAAGCATTGCTTTTCCAAAGGCCTTTCCGTAGGCTGATTTATCCGTGACCTTTGTTTGGTGGTAATCGTGAATCAAATCCGTTTTGCCTCTGTATATTGCAATGCTCATTCCCACAAAAATCACTGCAGCTGAAAACATAATAATTGAGTAAACGAACATACTGTTACCTCCGAAAATTCAAGTTAATTGTACGGCGGCTTTCCGTCAGACAGGAACACAAAACTGAATTGGGACTTATTTTATATTTGGTCGCCGTCGTAGCGCGCGCAGATATGCTGAAGGTTATCGTTTATAAGCGCAAGGCTTTTGTACATAACCTCGCGGTCAGCCTCGGGCAGCCCTTCCGACGCCGCCATCAGTATACTGTCTATCTTCTCGGCAACAAGCGCACCTGCGGTCCTTCCCTTTTGTGTCAGCTCAAGCGGTGTCTGATAGCGCTTTTTATGCGAAGGATCGGCGTGAACGTAACCGTTTTCCTCAAGATATTTTATTGAGCGCGATACGTTCGCCTTGTCCTCCTCGCAAACGTCGCAAAGCTCCTTTGCGCTCATCGGCTCTGCCTTATAAAGATAGTAGAGGCAGGACACGTGCGGACTTTTAAGCTCAAGCTCCGCCATTTCCTCTGTTTTTATCTTACGTATCGAGCGTCCGATGCTCGCGATAAGCACCGTGAAGGTCTTGAACCTCTCGTCCATACCGCGCCTCCTTCCATTTTATCTGATTATCACCTTTCCGTCGCAGGGGTATACCGCGTCGCCGCGTATCACCTCGCCGACCGAATCGGCGACGATTGTACCCGAGCGAGGATTTTTAACCGAGATTATGTGTCCGTGCGTGTCCGCCTCGACGTCTGAATACTCGAACGCAAGGTCGCAGTCGACCATCTCGCAGTTTATAAGCTTAAGATTTTTGCAGTAGCAAAACGGCTGTGTGCCGATAATCTTGCAGTTTTTGAGCGTAAGGTTTTCCGAATACCAGCCAAGATATTCGCCGCGGATAGTCGTGTTCTCGACGGTCACGTTCTTCGAGTGCCAGAAGGAATCCTTCGTGTCAAGCTCGGAATTTGTGATAGTAAGCCCGTCTATATACTGAAACGAGTATTTGCCCTTTAATTTTATACTGTCAAGGTGTACTCGCTCGCTCATAAAGAATATGTACTCCGACTCAAAGCTCGTATTCGAGGCTTTAATATCGCGGCATCTCCAGCCGAACTCCGCGGAGATGGCACTGCTGTCGCATATCTCGATGCGCTCACATTCGCGAAGCGCCTTCGGTCCCGTCAGCTTGAGATTTGATATTTTGCCGTCCTCGGCGTACCAAAGCGCCGCGCGGCAGGTTTCGGTCATAGTACAGTCCGTGATAGAAAATCCGCGCGTGTGCCAGAATGGGTAGCGAAGCTCAAAGCGGCAGTTTGCTGCCTCGACGTTTTTCGCCTCCTTAAAGGCGGATTCACCGTCCTCTTCGCCCGCAAAGGTGCAGTTTTCGACGCGCGTATCAGCGAGCGCGTAAAGCGCACGCTCACTTGAAAAGGTCTGATTTTTGATAAGATTCATTGTAATCCTCACTTAATAACCACGTCGCCGCCGTTTACGGTAAGCTCGGTTTCAAAGAATTTCTTTATCGCGCGTACCATATACTCCACGTCGCGCACACCTGCCGTTTCGTAGGACGAGTGCATCGCGAGCTGTGCGAGGCCTATATCCACCGCCGACATCGACACCTGCGCGTTCGAGATGTTACCGAGCGTCGAGCCGCCGCGCTTGTCGGAGCGGTTCGCGAACACCTGCGTAGGCACGTCTGCGCGCGCGCATATCTCGCGGAATACCGCCGCCGATACGGCGTCCGTCGTGTAAAGCTGGGATGCGTTATATTTGATGACCACGCCCTTGTTCATCTCGGGGCGGTGTACGGGGTCTGCAAGCGAGGGGTTATTCGGATGAACGGCGTGGGCGTTGTCAGCCGAGAGCATCATAGACTGCGCCGCCGCAACGCGAATGTCGCCGCCGAGTGCGTCACATACGCGCGAGAGCACGTCGCGAAGGAAGGTCGAGCCTGCGCCCTGCTTCGTGCCGCTTCCGACCTCCTCGTTGTCCGCGACGAACATTACGCGGATAGCGCCGCCCGTCTTTGCGTCGCACATAGCGACGAGCGACGAATACGCACACTCAAGGTCGTCAAGCTTTGGCGAGGAAATATATTCATTCTCCGCGCCCCAAACGGCAGGCTCTGTGCGGCAGTAAAGGAACAGCTCGTGAGAGATGACGTCCTCTGCCTTCACACCTGCCGCCTCTGCAATAAGCGGCATAAAGCTTCCCTTCGCCGAAGCGGAGCCGTAAAGCGGCACCATATCGGACGCGGGATTATACGCCTTGCCCTCGTTCGGGTTTTCCATATGGATAGCCACGTGCGGAATGAGTAAAAGGTCGCGGTCAATATTTACAAGACGCGTCGAAACGCCGTTTTCCGTACGCACCATTACGCGTCCCGCAACAGACAGCGGGCGATCGAGCCACGAGTCGAGTATCATACCGCCGTAGCGCTCGGTGTTGATACGAGTGTACGTGCCGTCAAGCTCGGGGGTGTCCTTTATTTTAAACGTGGGCGAGTCCGAGTGAGAGGCGACCACCATAAATTTGGGCGCGTCGCATTTTTCGGGCACGGCAAAGGAGATAACGCTCGAGCCGTTACGCGTGACAAAGTACTTGCCACCGCGTACAATATCCCAATTTTCTCCCTCGAAAAGCTCGGTGTAGCCGTTATCCTTGAGGGTTTTCGTTATATTTTCGACCGCGTGAAAGCACGACGGCGATGCTTTAATAAAAGAGAGCATCTCGTTTGCACAGTTTTTCATAATTTCGACCTCGTTTCAGATAATTCGATATAGATATGATACCACATCAGCGCGCCGATGTCAATACGCTTACATCGCAAAAGCCGCATCGCCGCCACCGCCGCCGATACGCTCGCGAAGGCGTGTCAAAAACGCCTCGTCAGGCTCTATTATAACCTCGATGACACGCTCGCCGTCAACGGTACGGATTACGTATTTATTATCGGTAAGATTCTGGTTGTACGCGTAGCGCGCCGTGCCGCGCTCTGCCTTTTCGCCGAATTTGCAAATATCCGTTACGTTAAGAAGCGAGAGGTGGCACACCTTAACGTCGTTTTTACCCTGCTTTTTGTAAACGATAAGATCAGCCGAGCCGTCGTCCTTGTCGTCTATGATGTAGCGGTACTCGCAAAGCACGTATCTCTGTAGGAGAAATACGCCAACGATTATAAGCACGAACGCAAGCACCTGGAACACCACGCTGTATGGCATAACAGCCGACAGCAGCATCAGCACAAAGCCCGTAATTATCGAAAGAAGCGAAAGATTTTTCGCCTTATTGTCGCGTTTTGGAATGTACGTCATTTTAATCACCTCATCAAGCCCACACGTCGCCGTGCGAGAGCAGCACCTGCCCGTTCTGTATTGTAAGCACGCCGAACGATGCCGTGCCGTCACGCGGCTCGGAAACCGAGCCGGGGTTAAACAGATACAGCCCGTCGCGGTAGGACTCGTACCGCTCGTGAGTATGCCCGAACAGCACCACGTCGATACCGTTTCGGCGCGAGTACGCTGTAAGGTCGCCAAGCCCCCACTTTACTCCGTGCGCGTGACCGTGCACCATAAGCACGCGCACGCCGTCAAACGTGGCGGTGCGCTCGAGGTAATCGGGCGTGCGGTATATGGGCGATGCGTCACAGTTTCCCGCGACGGCGTAGATATCGAGGCGTGGGTATTTTTCCCGGATAATATCCGTGTCGTCATAGTTGTCACCGAGGAATATAACGCCGTCAAGCCCTATGAGCGAGCGGTCGATGACCGAGCACATACCGAGAGTTTTGCGGTGACTGTCCGAAAAAATAAGATATTTCATAAAAACCTCAATTCACGAATTGGTAGGAGTTTGCATAAAATATATTGAAACCATTTTGAAAGGGGATTTTTTAATGCAGATAGATAAAACCACGCTCGACCGCCTTTTAGCGCTCGACGACGTAACGCTCGCCAAGACCATCACCACTCTCGCAAGCGGCGCGGGTATTGACCAAAGCATCATCGAAAGCGCCGTAAAAAACCTGCGCCTTGTACGCGCGAGCCTGTCAAACGCCACGGACGCAGACATAAAAAACGCCGCAGAAATGCTTGGGAAAGAGCGCGTGTCCGCTATAATGGAGCAGCTCGGAGAAGCGGAAAATGGACAGTAACGATATTTCGGGCGCACTCTCGAAGATGCTCGAGGATCCCGCAGCCCTTGCAAAAGCAATGAGTATAGCGAGCAGTCTTATGGGGAGTATGCCCACCGCGCCCGAGGTGAAAGCCGCAAGCGATGAGGTAAGCGAGGTTGCCGAAGACGCCGAAGCCGTACCTGCGGTCACGTCCCCCGAAACGCCGTCCGAGAACAGCGGTGATGCACCGTCTGTTGCCGCGATAGCGCAGATGCTCGGCGGCGGCACGAAAGGCGATCCGAGATGCGCGCTTCTCTATGCGCTGAAGCCGTATATGGGACACGGCAGAGCCGAAAAGATAGACACGCTCGTGAATATGCTACGCCTTGCCGACCTTGCGGGCGGAATGCTCGGCGGTAAGCTGTTTTAAGAAAGGAGCAGGCAATGTACGCACAGCAAAACGACAGCCCACCTCAAAAGCACGGTGATATGCAAAGCTTTGAGCGCGACGGCTACAATATACCGGCAAACTACCGAGGAAACGCATTCACGCTTGACGAGCCGCCCTGCGATACAGAGGCTCTCTGCGAGAGTGACTGCTGCGCTCCCGAGATAGAAGCCGCGCCCCCGAAGTGCTTATCGGAGGCGCAGCGTGTAGACGATTGTAAAGGGGCGCACGACAAGCAAGGCGGACTTCTGTCCGGCATACTCGGCCGCTTCTCACGCGGCTTCGAGCTTGATGACATACTCCTTATCGGACTTATCATACTACTCTTGCAGAACGACTGCGACCGACGTGACGAAACCGTCATTCTCCTCGCGCTTTTACTGCTCGGAGGCTTTTGAAATATCGTAAAGGCCGTCCGAGGTGTACACGTCAGCATCGTCCGAGATAGAGTTAACGGCATATGAATATACAGTCTTGCCGTTTTCCGTACTCGTCATAGAAATGACCGCGCGGTGCTCGAGCGAAACGTAATACTCCTCGACAAGCCCTATATCACCGTAGGTAAAGGCGACGTAATAGACGTTGCCAAGTTCGGTACGAACGAGCTTCAGCGTAGTGTTTCGAACGCCTATGGGATTGTCCGATGAAGGCGCACCCTCACTTTCCGGAAACTCGGCAAGTGCTAAAAGAAGCTCGTCAACAGACGGTATACCTGCCTCGTTCTCGGGGAGTATCGACGCGTCGTACGGGAGAATGCCCGACTCGCCCGACTTGTTATCGATAAAGCATATCTTCTTGCCGTCTGATATCTTTGTTGTTTGAAGCGTGGGAACGCTCACAGCACTCTGCGGTGCTGTGTCGTAAAGCTCAACGCGAAAGCGCTCACCGTCACGGTAGTATATAACCCTGCGAATATAGGCATCAGTACCGGCGAAGTATTTTATATCCGCCGAAATATAGATGCCGTCTTCCCTCTCGCTCTCGAGGAGCGCGGTGCGAAGGTTCTCGTAGCTCACGTCGAAGGTGACGCTCTCACCGCTCTCGTCCTTGCCGCTTTTGACAAGCTCGGACAGCGCTCCGAGATCCCACGAAAGCTCATCGTCGTTTTTACCGATAAGATCCTCGACAAAGCTCGGCAAAAACAGCATGTCCATAGAGTACATCCACGCAAACACCGCGCCGAACACGATAACCATCGCGATTATTATTATTGCCGTACCGCGGGCAATATTGCCCGTACCGTCATTTATTTTCTTCTTCATTTTTTACGTCGTCAGCGAGGCGGTTTACCTTGTCCTCGCGCTTTTTGTAGTTGTCGCTGTCAACGGGATCGTGAAGCTCAAGTCCCATCTTGCCGCGAACGCTCTTGTGGCGAAGTATGATAAAATTGATAAGAAAGATGATGAAGCCGACGGCGATAATGATTATCGCGCGTCCGAAATTTTCCTCGGTGAACATTATTGCGGACGTGCCGAGAATAGCACAGATCGCGTAGAGTATACGAACCGACTGCTTCTGGTTGAAGCCGAGGTCGATAAGTCTGTGGTGAAGATGTCCGCGGTCAGCCGAGAACGGCGATCTACCGTTAAGTATACGGCGCGCGAACGCGAACGCGGTATCGAAAAGAGGCAGACCGAATATCGACAGCGGTATGACAAAGGAAATGACCGTGTGCATCTTGAAAACGCCCGAAACGGATATTACGGCAAGCGTGTATCCGAGGAAAAGCGCACCGGTGTCGCCCATAAATATCTTCGCGGGGTTTGAGTTGAACGGTAAAAAGCCGATGCACGAGCCCACAAGAATAGCGGTCAGCATTGCCGCCGCGACCTCACCCTTTAAGAGCATCACGAGCAGAAGCGACATTGAGCATATAGCCGAAACGCCGCACGCAAGTCCGTCAAGACCGTCAATCAGATTGATAGCGTTGGTAAGACCTACTATCCACACGACAGTTATCGGTATGGACAGTACGCCAAATTGGATATACGTGCCGAAGAAATTGATATATTCAAGCACAACGCCCTGCGAAACTGCAACGAGCGCGACCGCGATCTGCGCGATAAGCTTGAGCCACGCGTTTATCGGCTTAACGTCGTCGATAATACCGACGGCAACTATGATAAGTCCGCCGACGTAGATAGCGATAAGCTCGGGCGTGAGCTTACAGAAAACCGCCGTCGCCACGACGAAGCCTGCAAATATCGCAAGTCCGCCGATACGCGGTATCGGAGTTTTGTGCATACGTCTTGCGTCGCGCGGCACGTCGATAGCGCCGATCTTGTGTGCAAGAACGCTCACCGCGGGAGTTGTTGTAAATGCAACGAGCGCCGAAAGCGCAACAGCCGCAAGAAGATATATAATTTCAGTAGTTGTCATAACGTAAGCTCCTTTGCACCGTGTGGCGCATAAATGATTTCGTTATTTTTTGGCGGGCGATTCGTGAATCGCCCCTACGGGTGTGCGCTCCCTTACATCATCGCCTTCACGGCGTCTGCAAGATAACCCACGCCCGCGATTATCTGCTCGTCGGACGGCGTGGAATAGTTGAGTCTGAAGCACTGCGAGGGTGCACTCGTGTCGCAGTTAAACGCCTGACCGGGAACGACGGCGACCTTCTTCTCCATCGCCTTTTTAATAAACGCGCCCTGGTCGATGTAATCGGGAAGCGTGCACCAGAGGAACAGACCGCCCTCGGGACGGGTGTATTTTACACAGTCGGGCATATTTTTATCAAGCTCGGAGAGCATAAGATTGCATTTTCTGCGGTAAAGCGCGCGGATACCCTCGATATGCTTGTCAATATCGCACTCGGTAATGTAGCGATGGCAGAGCATCTGGAAGAACTGGTTAGTGTGAACGTCCTCGACCTGCTTT
>JAZSJI010000206.1:0-7684 GCA_045534235.1 Candidatus Flemingiibacterium sp.
ACAGAGAGACTCAGGACAGGATATCTTATTGTCAAAGTTGTTGAAATAAATATAATCGTTGCCCGAACCCTGCATCTTGGAAAACGGCATCTTTGTCTTTTGGGTGCGCATATTGTTGATGTTGACAAGCTCGGTGTTTCTCTGAGTGTAGCGGCTCTTAAGGCAGTCTGCAACTGCGTTCGCCGTATCGATAGAGGTAAGGCACGGGATAGCACGCTCGACGGTCTTGCGGCGTATCTTAACGCTGTCGCGCGTCGGGATACGTCCCTTTGCCGATGTGGAGATTACGTAGTCGATTCTGCCGGATTCGATAAGCTTGAGGGTGTTGTTCTCGCCCTCGTGGATCTTATCAACTGTCTTTACCTTCATACCGTAGTCCTCGATTATCTTTGCCGTGCCGCGGGTTGCGTACAGCTCAAAGCCGAGGTCGTAGAAGCGCTTTGCGGTTTCGCCGATCTCTGCCTTGTCGGAGTCACGTACAGTGATGAAGATGCCGCCCTGCTTCTTTAATTTGTAACCTGCGCCGACAAGTCCCTTATAGAGTGCTTCCTCACGGGTAGCCGCGAGTCCGAGCACCTCACCGGTAGACTTCATCTCGGGGCCGAGATGGTTGTCGACGTTCATAAGCTTTTCAAACGAGAATACGGGAACCTTGACCGCAACGTACGGTGAGGTCTTATAAAGACCGGTGCCATAGCCCATATCGGCGAGCTTTTCGCCGAGCATACAGCGAGTTGCGAGGTCTACCATAGGAACGCCTGTAACCTTGCTGATATAGGGGATAGTACGCGACGAGCGCGGATTTACCTCGATTACGTAAAGTCTGTTGTCGACCTTGTTGATAAGGTACTGAATGTTTACAAGGCCCATTATCTTAAGCGAGGTGGAAAGGTTCTTGGTAACCGCGATTATCTCTTCGCGAAGCTTGTCAGTGATGTTCCAAGCGGGATAAACCGCAATGGAGTCGCCCGAGTGGATGCCCGTGCGCTCAACGTGCTCCATAATACCGGGAATGAGAATGTCCTCGCCGTCACAGATAGCGTCGACCTCAAGCTCGATACCCATAAGGTACTTGTCAATGAGGACGGGGTTCTCGATGTTATTTGCGAGGATTATCTTCATATACTCCTTGATGTCGTCCTCGGTGAACGCGATAATCATGTTCTGACCACCAAGAACGTATGAGGGACGCATGAGTACGGGATATCCGATCTTCGCCGCAACGGTGAGCGCCTCATCGGTAGTCATTACCGTAAAGCCCTCGGGACGTGCAACGTGATTTGCTTCAAGGAGTGCATCAAAGCGCTCTCTGTCCTCTGCCGCGTCGATAGAGTCTGCGGACGTGCCGAGGATGTTTACGCCGTGCTCGGACATAAACTTCGTAAGCTTAATAGCCGTCTGACCGCCAAACGCTACGACTACGCCGTAGGGCTTCTCAGTCTCGATGATGTTCATTACGTCCTCGGGAGTAAGCGGTTCGAAGTAAAGTCTGTCTGCCGTATCAAAGTCGGTGGAAACGGTTTCGGGATTGTTGTTTACGATAACAACGTCGTAGCCTGCTTCCTTAAGCGACCATACGCAGTGAACCGACGCGTAGTCGAACTCGATACCCTGACCGATACGGATAGGACCGGAGCCGAATACGATGACGGTCTTCTTACTCTGATCCTTCTTCTTCTCGATAAACTCTGCGGCTTCGTTTTCGTCGTCGTAGGTAGAATAGAAGTAGGGGGTGTTTGCGGAAAATTCTGCGGCGCAGGTGTCAACGACCTTGTATACCGCGGACTTGTGCATACCTGCGGGGAGAGCCTTGCCCGTAAACTCCTCGATAAGCTTGTCGGGGAAGCCGAGAACCTTTGCCTCGTGGTAGAGCTCGTCTGTGAGCGCTTCTGCACCGAGTCGGCGCTCCATATTGATGAGGTTAAGGAATTTATTTAAGAACCACTCGTCGATCATCGTGATCTCGTGGATGGTGTCAACGCTCGTGCCGCGGCGGAGTGCCTCATAAACGATGAACAGGCGCTCGTCGTCCACGTTGTGGAGTCTTGCCGCGATGTCCTCGTCGGACAGCTCGCGGTACTTTTTGTGCGAGAGATAATTCATACCGATCTCGACGCCGCGAACAGCCTTCATCATAGCCTGCTCAAACGACGTGCCGATAGCCATAACCTCGCCCGTTGCCTTCATCTGCGTGCCGAGCGTACGCTTTGCGTAAACGAACTTGTCGAAGGGCCACTTGGGGAACTTGACTACGATATAGTCGATAGTAGGTTCAAAGCAAGCGTAGGTAGTGCCCGTTACTGCGTTGAGAATTTCGGGGAGGGTGTAACCGATAGCGATCTTTGCCGCAACCTTTGCGATCGGGTAACCGGTTGCCTTGGAAGCGAGTGCAGACGAGCGCGATACACGGGGGTTAACCTCGATAACCGCATACTCCTTGCTCTCGGGATGAAGCGCGAACTGACAGTTACAGCCGCCCTCGATCTGAAGCTCCTGAATAATATCGAGAGCCGCACCGCGGAGCATCTGATACTCGTCATCTGAGAGGGTAACTGCAGGAGCAACGACCACGGAGTCACCGGTGTGAACGCCGACGGGGTCGACGTTTTCCATAGAGCATATCGTGATTACGTTGCCTGCGCTGTCGCGCATAACCTCGAACTCTATCTCTTTCCAGCCCGATACGCACTTTTCAACGAGTACCTGGTGGATAGGCGAGGCGTTAAGACCGCCGTTGGTGATCTCAATAAATTCATCTTCATTGTAAGCGATACCGCCGCCCGTGCCGCCGAGCGTGAATGCGGGGCGAATGATAAGCGGATAGCCGTTTGCGTGCGCAAATTCAAGCGCTGCGGCAAGATCGTTTACAACGAGTGAGGGGATACAAGGCTGACCGATCTTCATCATGGTGTCCTTGAACATCTGACGGTCCTCTGCTTTGTCGATGGTATCAGGACGCGCGCCGAGGAGCTTTACGCCCATTTTGTCAAGGAAGCCCTCCTTGGCAAGCTGCATAGACAGCGTAAGACCGGTCTGACCGCCGAGGGTGGAAAGCAGACTGTCGGGACGCTCCTTTTCGATGATGCGCTTTATCGTGGGAAGCGTAAGAGGCTCGATATAAACCTCGTCAGCCATTGCGTTGTCGGTCATAATAGTTGCGGGGTTGGAGTTTACGAGAACGACCTCAAGCCCGTCCTCCTTAAGTGCACGGCAAGCCTGCGTGCCTGCGTAGTCGAATTCGGCTGCCTGACCGATAACGATAGGACCAGAGCCGATGACCATTACCTTTTTTATATCTTTTCTTAATGGCATATTAATCCTCCTAACCTCTTATTTCATCATACCGATGAATTCGTCGTAAATAAACTCTGTTGCATTCGGGCCGCCTGCATTTCCGATGCGGAACTGCACTCCAAGCGCCGGAATGTTCTCGTATGCAACGCCCTCGAGCGTGCCGTCATTGCCGTTTTTGTAGGTCGGCTTTATATCAGAGGGAAGCGTTGCTTCGTCTATGGTGTAGCCCTGATTTTGCGATGTGATGAACACGCGCTTGTCAGAAAGTCTGATAGAGGGCATTCCGCCACGGTGACCGTGGGGGAGCTTTATACACTTTGCGCCCTGCGAAAGTGCGAGCATCAGGTGGCCAAGGCAAATACCGAGCATCGGCACCTTCTTGTCGGCGAGCTTCTTTATCTCGGCGATTATTTCAGGATATTTGCTTGGATCGTCCGGACCGTTCGAAATTACAACGCCGTCCGGATTGTATGCAAGGATATCCTCGGCCTTGGTGAAAGCCGGAACTGTAATCACGTCACAGCCGCGGGCATTGAGTGCCTTTGCGATTGCGTCAGTGGCGCCGAGGTCGATGACAGCGACCTTGTGTGCGGCGTTTGCCGCGTTCACGGTTGAAGGCTCCTTGCAGGTGACATCCGCAACTGTATTCGGTGCGGTGTATGACTTAAGCTCTGCGATAACGCCGTCGAGCTTTTCGGGGAGTGTGTAGGTTATCTTTGCTCTCATAGAGCCGGCGTTGCGGAGAATACGTGTGAGCTTTCTCGTGTCGATACCTTCGATTCCTACGATCTTATTTTCCTTTAAAAAAACGCCAAGACTACCTTCGCATCTGAAATTGGAAGGCTCTTGACATAATTCTCTGACAATATAAGCGGCGGGAGCAACACCCTTGCTTTCACATTCGTGGGAAACAACACCATAATTACCGATAAGAGGGAATGTCTGGACAACGAACTGTCCCTTGTAGCCCTGATCGGTAAGAGTTGCCATATAACCGGTCATAGCAGTCGTAAATACGGCTTCGCCAAGAATCTCTGCTTCGTATCCGAACGACTTGCCGCAGAAAACAGTGCCGTTTTCAAGTATCAGGTATGTCGGTTTGGTCTGCATAATATACCTCCATTATAATTGTACATATATAATATTATACCATTCACAATATTATACCATTTTCGCGCGTTTATGTCAAGATATTAATATGTATAAATATTATACCTGCGACAATAAAATTGTTGTATAAAGGAATTAAATGGGAAAAGAATTAAAAAGCTCGAAGGCATTTGCCTTCGAGCTGTAGGTTACTCTGCTTTTTCGCCAATGAGCTTTGTAAACGCTGGAATGAGAAGACCACCTATCGAGTTGCCGACAGTCATCACGATGAGGTAAACGAGCGTCTTTAACGTGAAGCTGCCTGCGAGTGCGAAATAAAACATATTCGCAATACAGTGCTCAAACGAGCAGAGGATGAACACCATTACGGGGAATATGACGAACAGTGCCTTTACCATACTGTGCTGCTTTTTATACTGGTCAACGGCGATGAACATACACATACCGCATCCGATAGCGAGAAGAAGAATACTTATAGGATTATCCGAAAGCTTTGCTTCGACGATGGACTTAACCTTCGGTGCAAGTGTGTCGTATACGCGGGTGAAGCGCACGAGGAGTGCTACGAGGCCGGTACCGATAAGGTTGCCAAGCCATATCTCTGCGAGCGTGCCTATGTAGGTCCAATTATTCTCGAGTGCGTATCCGACTTTGCCGGTAAAAAGGTTGAAGCCGAACGCCAGGATAGTCAAAAGACCGATGCTGAAGAGCGCGGCACCTACGACCTTGTTTTCGACCGAGAGGTACACAGTACCGCCAAGTCCGATGCAGATGCCTGCGAGGATGGCCAAAAGGATTGTTTTTTTCATAGCTTTGTTTCACTTTCTGAACTTAAGAATTATATTACCTCCATTATATCACAAAATTCGACGATTTGCAACAGTATTATGCAAAATAGGAATATTCTTATTCACAATTTTACATTATTTTTTGCCGAAATAATTGTCAGTTTCGCGCTTTATCTCGCGAGAGGCGAGCATTACGGCGACAAGATTGACGGCACACATCGCGCTTATTGTAAGATCGGAGAAGCTCCATACGGTTTCGTTTGACGAAAGAGCGCCGAGTGCTGCACAAAATGAGTATACTGCGAGATATGCGTATTTCGCGTGCCTGCTTTTCGTGAGATAAGCAAGACTTTCCGTGCCGTAATAGAACCAGCACACGATCGTGCAGAAGGCGAACACTGCCACGGACGCACACAGTATAAGCTCGGAAAATGGAATAAAGTTTCCGAAGGCGGATGCTGCTGTGAGCATACCGTCAGGCGAAACCGCGATGCCGTGCTTCTCGCCAATCAGCACTACAAGAGCGGTCAGCGTACAGATAATTATAGTGTCGATAGCAACCTCACACATTCCCCAAACGCCTTGCGCGGCCGGCGATTTTACCTCGGCGCTCGCGTGCGCGATAGGTGCTGTGCCGCAGCCTGCTTCGTTCGATACGATGCCGCGTGTCACGCCGATGCGAAGTGCGCGACTCGTTAAAAAGCCGATAAGCCCTCCGCCTATCGCGTCAGGCGCGAACGCTCCCGTGATTATATCGACTGTTATCTCGCCGAGGAGTGATGTGTTTGTCAGAATAACGTAAAGCGACATCAGTATGTACACGCCGCTCATCAGCGGTATTAATTTTTCTGTGAGCAAGGCTATCCGAGAAAGACCGCCTGCGGCTACTGTAAACGTGAGTATGCCGACGGCTATGGAGCACAGTATGGGCGGTATCCCGAGCGTGTCGCGCATGCTTACCGAGATCGCGTTCGATTGCACGGCACACCCCATTGCAAGTGATGCCGCAAGGCAAAGCACCGCAAAAAATGCGGCGAAAAATCTTGCAGTGCGCGTACCGTGCTCGGCGATATAGAAATACGCTCCTCCGTGCGGCTTGCCGTGCACGTCGCGCTTTCTGTGTTGAACGGCGAGCGCTATCTCCGCGTATTTTGTGGGGAGCGCGGCAATGGCGCTGACGAGCATCCAGAATACTGCGCCTGCGCCGCCTATGGCTATCGCGGAAGCGACACCGGCGATGTTGCCGACGCCGAGCGTACCTGCGAGTGCGATTATCATCGCACGTACGGGCGAGATGCCGTTCGAGTTGCCGCCGCGCAAGGCTGCGATAGTTTTGTACGGGTGGGTGATAAAAAACGGGCCGAGGCGAAAGAGCAGGTACACGCCGCAGAAAAATACGGCGAGGCACAGGCCGGGACCGAACACGTACGTGTTGGCAAAATCGAGAATGGTGTTGAGCATAGCGTCCTCCGTCGAAAAATCGTATCGGTAGTAATATATGAAATTTTACGCCGGTAAAGAACGCCCGAAAACGCACAAAATCGCGCATTTTAGCATAATTATATATTATGGAAATAAGTTGTAACTAAAGTGTAAACTATAGAAAAAAGCCTTGATTTTTGTATCGGAGGGGTGTACAATATACTCGTACGTTAGCACTCGAAGGTCTTGAGTGCTAAAACAAGAAAACAAGCACGTCGAAAGACGGCTCAAATATTAGGAGGAATTTATTATGACTATCAAACCGCTTTGCGACAGAGTTGTCGTTAAAATGGTAGAGGCTGAGGAGACCACCAAGAGTGGCATCATTTTAGCAGGTGCAGCTAAGGAAAAGCCCCAGGTCGCAGAGGTCGTTGCAGTAGGTCCCGGCGGAATGGTTGACGGTAAGGAAGTCGTTATGACTGTTGAGGTTGGCCAGAAGGTAATCACCGGCAAGTACGCAGGCACCGAGGTTAAGTGCGACGGCACCGAGTACATCATCGTTCGTCAGAGCGACATTCTCGCTGTTGTAGAATAAGCTAATTCGGAGGTAAATAATAATGGCAAAGAATATCATTTACGGAATCGAAGCAAGAAACGCTCTGCTCGCAGGCGTTGATAAGCTTGCTAATACTGTTAAGATCACTATGGGTCCTAAGGGTAGAAACGTGGTTCTTGATAGTAAGTACGGCGCTCCCCTCATCACTAACGACGGTGTTACCATCGCCAAGGAGATCGAGCTTGAGGACGCGGCTGAAAATATGGGCGCACAGCTCGTTCGCGAGGTTGCTACCAAGACTAACGACGCGGCAGGCGACGGTACTACCACCGCAACCCTTCTCGCTCAGGCGTTTATTACCGAGGGTATGAAGAACGTAGCGGCAGGCGCTAACCCCATCGTTATCCGCAAGGGCATTCAGAAGGCTGTTGATAAGGCTGTTGCAGGTCTTACCGCAAATTCCGCAAAGGTTAAGGGTACTGCTGATATCGCTCGCGTAGGCACCGTTTCCTCG
>JAZSJI010000108.1:0-12712 GCA_045534235.1 Candidatus Flemingiibacterium sp.
TTGGCTCACAGAACGACATGGCTACGATCCGACTTGCATTGAGCCTTGCGCTCTTGCCGCGCACGGCAATCCCGTTCACCCGAACAAAGAAATTGCAGCAGAGTTTGAGTCCGATTTCAGAAACGCTGTCCTTCTTGCTGAAAAAATGGGACTTGACACTGTTATCACCTTCTCAGGCTGTCCCGGCGATCACCCCGGCGCAAAGTTTCCCAACTGGGTAACCTGCGCTTGGCCTAACGATTTCGGCGAAGTTCTTGACTATCAGTGGAGCGAGGTGCTCATTCCCTATTGGAAAGAAGAGGTTAAATTCGCAAATGCTCACGGCGTTACAAAAATAGCACTTGAAATGCACCCGGGCTTCTGCGTTTACAATCCTGCAACCCTGCTCCGCCTTCGCGAAGAGGTGGGACCGACAATCGGCGCTAATTTTGATCCCTCACACCTTTTCTGGCAGGGCATCGATCCTATTGCAGCCATACGCGAGCTTCGCGGCGCTATTTACCACGTTCACGCAAAGGATACAAAGATTGATGACATCAACACAGCGCGCAACGGTGTACTCGACACAAAGAGCTTCAAGGACGAGCCTAACCGTTCGTGGATTTTCCGTTCTATCGGCTTCGGTCACGACCTTGGCACGTGGAAGGCTATCTGCTCGGAGCTTCGTCTTGCCGGCTACGACAAGGTTATGTCAATCGAACACGAGGACAGTCTTATGAGCATAGACGAAGGTCTTGAAAAGGCTGTACAGGCTCTAAACCAATGCATTATAAGGGAGCCAATGCCGCGCACTATTTCATGGGCATAAGTTTAGAAAGCAATAAAACAACAAGGGAAAGTGCCCGTGTTTTCGAGCACTTCCCTATTATTTTAAAGGAGCACAAAAATGGCACAGGTAGATCTTCTCGATATGCACAAATACTTTATCCTACAGCACCTTCGCGAGGGTGACGTAGCCGTCGACTACACGATGGGCAACGGTCACGACACGGAGTTTCTGTCAAAAACGGTTGGCGAGAGCGGCAAGGTTTACGCCTTCGATATACAAGAGGCGGCAGTTGAGTCGACGAGAAAAAATTTAGCGGCAGCGAATTGCCCCGAGAATTACACGCTCATCTGCAAGTCGCACCATCTCGTAAAAGATTACGTTAAGGAAAAGGTTAAGGCAGGAATGTTCAATCTCGGATATCTGCCGGGAAGCGACAAGTCGATAACCACGATGCGTGACACCACGCTCGCGGCGATCGACGCGGCAATCGAGCTTATGGACAAGGACGCGATAATTCTTATCGCTGTCTACCCCGGCCACGCGGAAGGCGATATCGAAGGTCAGCTTGTTGGCGAAAAGCTCTCGAAGCTTGAGCGTAAGCAGTACACAGTCGCGTGCTTTAAAATGATGAACTCGCCCACAAGCCCGTTCTTCTACATAGTTGAGGGGAGATAAGCACGCCAACTCCCCTCTTTCTTCCACGCTTTTGTGAAATAATTATAAATATTTTAAAAAAATATTTGTAAAAGCGCGAATTATGTGATATAATATATATGATTATGCTTTAAATTCACAAAACGAAGGGAGGCGACACCGATGGGACAGCGTAATTTTGGTGAGGGACGCAGATTTGCGGATCAATCCGAGCGCTCGTTCGCCGAGTCCGTGCTTGGCGCAGAGTATACCGCACGCGTTTACGCACGTCACGGTAACGTACTTCGCGGAACCGTCACGATAAATAACCGTGGCGCGTCCAGCGTACATACAGCATACGTGATATGTAGCAAAGAAAACACCAACGCCACAGTATCGGGAACTGCGGTCGGCATACTTATCGACAGAAGTAGCGGCAGCGTATCGGTGGTGCTCTCCGATAAGGATAGCTTTCTTTACCAGCACGAGATCGCGGAGGCGGTTGACTACTGGGAGAGCGAAAATAACAACAAGATCTACTGTCTGCGCGAAAAATCCTGCGGTGCTGTCGTGTTCACCGAGGAGGGCGGCGAGCGCAAGTACCTCATTATACGTATGAACCTCGGTCACTGTGGGCTTCCCAAGGGCCACACGGAAAAGTACGAGGACGAAATTGCAACCGCAATTCGCGAGGTACGCGAGGAAACGGGCGTTGAAATAACGCTTGTCGAGGGCTTCAGAAAGGCTGTTGAATATTCCCTTTCCGCTCGCACGAAAAAGGAATCGGTTTATTTTCTCGGTCGCTTCGACGGCGATGAAATAAAGATACAGCCCTCGGAGGTCAGCTCCTACCGTCTGTGCGGATACGAAACCGCGCGCCGACTTATCACTTACGAAAATGACCGTATGATACTCGATGCGGCAGAAGCTATGTTGAGCGGTAAAACCGAATAGAAAAATCGCCACGGTCATTGACCGTGGCGATACATTTTTTACGCCTTGTATTTTTCTGCCTGCTCGGCAATAAGTGCCGCATCGTCGAAATAGTTTATCTTCATCGCCGACTTTACCTCATCAAGAGTAGCCGCCGCTGCTTCACGTGCGACCTCGCTTCCCTTTTTGAGGATTTCGTAAACGCCTGCGATGTCCTTCTGATACTCCGCACGCTTCTGACGTATCGGCTCAAGCGTGGTCTCGAGCACGGACAGAAGGAACTTCTTAACCTTAACGTCGCCAAGACCGCCGCGCTGATAGTGCGCCTTTAATTCGTCAAGATTTGCGTAGTCAGGCAAGAACTCTGCGAAATGCTCGTCGCGCGCGAACGCGTCGAGATAGGTAAATACGGTATTGCCCTCGATCTTACCTGGATCGGCGATCTTGATGTGATCGGGGTCGGTGAACATACTCATAACCTTGGTTTTGAGGTCAGCCGAGTTTTCAGAGAGGTAGATGCAGTTGCCGAGCGACTTGGACATCTTCGCGTTGCCGTCGATACCGGGAAGTCTGCGGCAAGCGGCATCGGTAGGAAGAAGCGCGTCCGGCTCAACGAGAGTTTCGCCGTAAACGTCGTTGAATTTGCGAACGATCTCGCGTGTCTGCTCGATCATCGGGAGCTGGTCCTCGCCAACGGGTACGGTAGTCGCCTTGAATGCGGTTATATCCGCCGCCTGACTTATCGGGTAGGTAAAGAAGCCGACGGGAATGCTCGTTTCGAAATTGCGCATCTGAATTTCCGCCTTGACGGTGGGGTTACGCTGAAGGCGCGAAACGGTTACGAGGTTCATATAGTAGAACGAAAGCTCGCAAAGCTCGGGAATCTGCGACTGAATGAAAAGCGTGGATTTCGTGGGATCAAGTCCGCACGAGAGGTAGTCGAGCGCGACCTCGATGATGTTCTGGCGCACCTTTTCAGGGTTGTCAGCATTATCAGTGAGCGCCTGCGCGTCGGCTATCATAATATAGGTTTTATCGAAAAGACCGCTGTTCTGAAGCTCCACGCGACGGCGAAGTGAACCAACGTAGTGACCGATATGAAGCTTTCCCGTAGGGCGGTCGCCCGTAAGTATAATTTTGGACATTGTATGTCTCCTTTGATTGTCGTAATATATTGATTATACCACGAGTTTCGAGGGATGTCAAGTGGTGTGAATTTAAAATACTCCCAGCGCGATAAGCACCTGAAGTGCAACGAACGCCGCGTAGACAGTAAGGAGCGTTATACCCTGCCAACGGCGAAGCTTGCCCTTAAAGATCGTGGGAAGCGTCATAATCGCCATTACTGCCAGCATAATGGGAATTTCGAGAACGAGCGAGGTGTTGTGGCCGAAAATCGTGCTTCCTGCCGGCACAGCAAACGGAGAGAGGGTTACTGCCGCACCGGATACGAGAACGAGATTAAATATGTTTGCACCGATGATGTTACCGAGCGAAAGCGCGCCGTGTCCCTTGAGAAGCGCGGTAACAGCAGTAACGAGCTCGGGAAGCGAGGTGCAGAGTGCAACAACCGTAACACCGATAACCTCAGTGGGAATTCCCGCCATAGTAGCGAGCGAAACGGACGATCCCTCAAGCATATCCGCTCCAACAGCGATAATGCCTGCGCTAAGTATGAGTACGATGAGATTCTTAACGAAGGACGAGCTCTTTTGGTCGTCCTCCTCAGCCTCTTGCTCGACCGTCTCTTGATTTTTAAGTCCCTTCATAAAGGTCATCGTCATATAAACGCCGAATACAACAAGCATCACAATACCGAGCCATCTGTCAAATCTGCCAAAGCCGTATGCGGCAACAAGATAGATTGCAGCAGAGATAAAGAAGAATACTACAGGTGTAACTATAGTTTTTCGAGTTACGGGTGCAGGACGGATAGCAATGGTAAGTGCCGCGATAAGCGCAGTGTTGCAGATTATCGAGCCAATCGCGTTTCCGTATGCAATGGCACCGTTACCGTTTAGCGAAGCCGTTACCGACACCATTACCTCGGGGAGCGTAGTTCCGATAGAAACGATCGTAGCACCGATGATTATCTCGGGAACCTTGAAGCGCTTTGCGATGCCTACGGAAGCATCTACGAACCAGTCGCCGCCCTTGATCAAAAACAAAACACCGACGGCAAAAAGCGCGAGCGAGCCTATAAGCGTATCCGTAAGACCGATATACCAATTCAAAAGCTGTGCAATCATAAAATTTTGATCTCCTTAATTATAGTGTCATGCAGAAGAAATACGTTTTCTGCATCTGCGATAAAAAAAGCACTGCTCTTGCAGTGCTTTTGGTGCGAGAAACGGGACTTGAACCCGTACGGTGTGAACCACACGCCCCTCAAACGTGCGCGTCTGCCAGTTCCGCCACTCTCGCGTATTGCCGAGCTTTTGCCCTGCAACGTGATATATTATACCACAACCAAATACGTTTGTCAATAGGTTTTTAAGAAAATCTGAAAATATTTTTTCGTACGCGAGGCGTTGACATAATCCGAGCTGTGAGGTATAATATTAGTATACTTATTACAAGCTTATGAGGTGAATTTATGAAAGCACCGAAATCCGTTTTCACCTGTACCGAGTGCGGCCACACTACGACAAAATGGTACGGCAAATGCCCTTCGTGCGGTGAGTGGAATACTATGGAGGAGGGCGACGCGCCCGTATACGAAGCCGCCGCGCCTACCGCAAAAATAAAGCGCATCACGCCCGAATACGAGTCAGACGTCATCGCCTTCGACGAGCTTGAGCTTCCCTCCTTTATCCGTTCGGGTACGGGTATGGGCGAGCTTGACCGCGTGCTCGGCGGCGGACTTGTACACGGCTCCGTCGTCCTGCTCGCAGGCGAGCCCGGCATCGGTAAATCCACGCTTCTTTTGCAGATATCCTCTTCCCTTTGTAAAGGTGACGCTACCGAGCGCAAGGTGCTCTACATATCAGGCGAGGAATCGCAGGGACAGCTTAAGCTTCGCGCAAAGCGGCTCGGAGTTGGCGGCAAGAGCCTATACGTCCTGACCGAAACCAACGTCCGTCGCATTATGACGCAGTGTGACAAGGTGCATCCCGACGTGATAATCGTCGACTCGATACAGACGATGTACGACGAACGCGTTGCGTCCGCGCCCGGCAGCATCGCGCAGGTTCGTGAATCGGCGCTTGCGTTTATTGCCAAGGCGAAGAACGAGGGCATCTCGGTCATTATGGTCGGACACGTGAATAAAGAAGGCGGCATCGCAGGTCCGAAGGTGCTCGAGCACATGGTCGACGCGGTGCTCTACTTTGAGGGTGAAAAGCTCCGTTCCTACCGCATTATCCGCGCTATCAAGAACCGTTTCGGCTCGACTAACGAGATAGGTATGTTCGAGATGAGCGACGAAGGACTTGTCGAAGTCGACAATCCGTCTGAAACTCTGCTCGCAGGGCGTCCGACGGGCGTGTCGGGCAACTGTGCCGTGTGCGTTATGGAGGGTACACGCCCGATAATCGCGGAGGTGCAGGCACTCGTAGCGCAGACATCATATCCGTCGCCGCGACGCACGTCAAACGGCATCGACTACAACCGTATGTGCCTGATTTTAGCAGTGCTCGAAAAGCGACTCGGTTATCGCTTCTCGGTCAACGACGCGTATCTCAACGTAATAGGCGGATTACACATAGACGAGCCTGCCGCAGACCTTGCAGTCGCAATGGCGCTCATATCCTCGATAAAGGACGAGCCCGTGGCGGACGACCTCATCGCAATCGGTGAGATCGGACTTGCAGGCGAGTGCCGTGCAGTACAGAATTTCGAGCAGAGAGTTTCCGAGGCGGTACGCCTTGGATTTCGTAAGATAATCGTGCCTGCGCGCAATATCGAGCAGCGTGAGCGCATCGGCAAAAAGCTCAAATTTGACGGTGTGGACATAGTTCCCGTAAAGAGCATATTCGACCGTATCAACTGGACGGGCGAGAATAAATAATAGCTGGATGTCACATGTTTTGTGTGACATCCTTTTTGCATCTCTCGCAGGCGATTTGTGCATAAAGATGAGTGATTTGTACATTGATATGCTTTCTTGACTTATTGTAAAATTAGGATATAGAATAATATAGTTAGGAGATCTTAATTATGGCTATGAAGATCGTTTCGCTTTTAAATAAAAAGAACAGCGATGCAATGGGCAACCGCCCCGTTACTATCGGCTTTATCGGCGACAGCGTGACTAACGGCTGCTTTGAGGTGCTACCGTCAATCAAGGAGGACGGCTCCGAGGGCTTAGACGTCGTTTTTGATACGGAGAACGCATACGCAGCAAAGCTTCGCCGCATTCTGACAACGCTTTACCCGGAGGCGCAGATAAATATTGTGAACGCAGGAATATCGGGCGATGATGCAACGGGCGGCCTTAAGCGAGTCGACCGCGATCTTCTCCCCTACAAGCCCGATCTCACGGTAGTGTGCTTCGGTCTTAACGATTCCTGCTACGGCGAGGAAAAGCTCGAAAAATACCGTACTTCCCTTACTGCCATTATCGAAAAGATAAAAAATGCCGGCAGCGAGGTCATTCTTATGACGCCGCAGCCGATATGCTCGCGCGTACATACACAGCTCAAAGGCAATGCGCTCCGAAGCTTCGGTGCACAGCTTGCCGAAAGCTTTAATAATGGACTTTTCGCAAAATATATGGACACCGCACGTGACGTTGCCAAGGAATGCGGCGTTCCGGTATGCGACTGCTATGCTAAATGGATGAACCTCTATGAAAACGGCGTTGATATTACAAGCCTGCTTTCAAACTATCTCAACCACCCGACAAGGGATATGCATTGGCTGTTTGCCGTAAGTCTTGCCGAGGTTATTTTCGAACAGTGACAGTGCTTTTGAAAGGAAAATCCATATGGCGAACCCTTTTTCGAGAATAAATTTCATTAAAGCGCCAACGGCATTCGATCCGAAAAAGCCGGGTGACGCGCCGATGTTCCGCCGCAAATTCAGGATAGATGCCCATATCGAGAGCGCGGTACTGCACGTCTGCGGCCTTGGATACGGCTACTACTATCTTAACGGCGCACCCGTCAGCGACGACCTTTTCACCGCGCCCGTTTCCGACTACCGAAAAACGCTGTGGTATAACACCTACGACGTAACCGATAAGCTAAACGAGGGTGAAAACGTATTCGCCGTTATATGCGGCAACGGCTGGTTTAACGAATATTTCAAGACCACGTGGGATCACAATTTAGCCCATTGGCGCGACAATCCGAAGTTTATACTTTCGCTTACCGTAAACGGTAAGGTCGTGCTTACCAGCGACAACACCTGGAAGTGCTCGCCGACATCTGCTATAATATATAACCAGCTTCGCTCGGGCGAGCATTTTGACGCACGCCTTTTTGACGAGGCTTGGAACACCCTTGATTATGATGACAGCGAGTGGGTACCGGCACGCTTTGACTCGCGTGCACCCGCGGGAGTGTTTCGTCCGTGTACGTGCGAGCCTATTCGTGAGGACCGCATCTACCCTGCCAAAGCTATCACAAAAATGGGTGAGGACCGATACATCTTCGACATCGGGCAGAACATCTCGGGCTACGTTCGCCTGAACGTACATCAGGGCGCAGGTGACACTCTCACTATCCGTTACGCCGAAGGACTTGACGAAAACGGCGAGATGAACTTTTACAAAATGTTCAATCACTACCACGAGTCACAGTTTGCTACCGACCGCGTTATCTGCTCGGGTAAGCCGATCACGTGGTCGCCGAGGTTCGCATATCACGGATTCAGATACGTCGAAGTAACCGGACTAAAAAATCCCACGCTCGATACCGTTGCCGGCGTTTTCGTACATCAGATGATAGAGAAAAAGACCGCGTTTGAATGCTCGGACGAGTTTCTTAACGCACTTTTCAAGGCCGGTCAAATGGCAACGCTTTCTAATATGTTCTATATGCCGACCGACTGTCCGACGCGCGAAAAGCTCGGTTGGTGCAATGACGTGCAGTCGTCTGCCGAGCAGTTTTTGACAAACTTCCACTCTGTAAAATTCCTTGAAAAATACCTTCAGGACCTCTGCGATGCACAGCTTCCCGCAGGTCAGATGCCCGGCATTATCCCGTCGGGCGGTTGGGGATACGACGAGTGGAACGGTCCCGTCACCGACGGCGTTATCTTCGAGGTGCCGTACCGACTCTATCTGCACACGGGTGATGCAAGCTATCTTACAGACACTCTTCCCTATCTCGACAGATACATCGAATACCTCAAAACGCGCGAGGATGAAAACGGCGACGTCACCTTCGGACTTTCCGACTGGACTTCTCCCGACGACAGCAGCGTTGTCGGTGCGACGTTTATAAACTCCGCGTACCGCGTAAAATTCCTTCGCATAGCAGAGCTTGCCGCATCGCTGTCGGGAGCCAAAGAGAACGTATACACCCCTCAGCTTGAAGCACAGACAGCCGCACACAAGGCGAAATACCTGCGCGCAGACGGCACCTGCAATATCGAAAAGCAGACCGCCGTTGCAATGACTATCTACCACGGAATTTACGACGATCTTGCACCGCTTGGGGCGCAGCTTAAGCGTCTTGTTGAAGAAAAGGACTTCCACCACGACTGCGGTATGGTCGGACTGCGTCATCTGTATATGGCACTTAACAAGTGCGGACTTTACGACTACGCTTACCGTATCATCACCGCGCACGGCTTCCCCTCCTACCGCAACTGGTACGAGGACGGTATGACGACGCTTTACGAGGTGTGGGACAAATCCAACGCCTCACACAATCACCATATGTTCTCTGACTTTATGTCGTGGATGATGAAAACTATTATCGGTCTTGAACTTTCAGCACCGGGAGCTGACTGTGTAAACGTAGAGCCGCATTTCTTTGAAGGGCTCAATTTCGCACGCGGAAGCATGGAGCTTCCTGCAGGCAACGTCAGCGTTGATTGGAAAAAGGAAACCGACAGCGTCAAGGTAACGCTAACCGTAGACGGCACGCTCACAGCTAATTTCAAAGGCGAGATACTCGGAGCAGGCGTCCACGAACGTATAATTTCCCAAAACAAATAAAAAAAAGGAGATAAAGCTATGAAAACAGTAAAAGACAAGCATTTGGTCGTTGGCGCGGACTTCGCAGGATTTCCCCTTAAAGAGGTAGTTGTTGAGCACCTCGAGAAAAAAGGCTGGAAGATACTTGACCTCGGCGTAAAGAAGGACAGCGACCCGAAGGACACTGACCTTATGTTCCACCGCGTCGGACTTCGCGTTGGCGCAGAGATCTCCGAGGGCAACTACGAGCGCGCACTTCTCTTCTGCGGAACGGGTATGGGTATACACATCGCGGCGAGCAAGTGTCCCCACGTACACGCAGGTGTCGTTGAGAGCCTTCCCGCTGCACTCCGCGCTATTACCGGCAACGGTGTAAACGCGCTCGCAATGGGAGCGTTCTACGTAGCACCGCAGACCGCGTGCGATATTGCGGACGCGTATCTCTCGAATGAGCTTGGCTCCGGCTGGGAGTGGTGGCACAACTTTTACGAGTTCCACAAGCTTTCGATTGACGAGCTCGAGGCGTTCGATTATGAAGAATACAAGAAAAACGGCTTCAAGGTAAACAAGCTCGGCGATTACGACCTTACGCTTGATTTTGATAAAAAACCCGAATAAAAGTAACTCTCCCGAGGGCGATGCCTTCGGGAGTTTTTATTTACATCGAATACCGTTCGAGCCCTTCCCTTATCTTGTCGAGCGCCGCGCCTTCGATGCGGCTGACGTACGAGCGCGATATGCCGAGCTTTTCGGCAACCTCGCGCTGTGTCACCGCTTCTGCTCCGCCGATGCCGTAGCGCATGGAGATGACCTGCCTCTCGCGCGGCGTAAGCTCGCTGCTGATTATCGAGATAGCGCGCGCGGAGCGTATCTTTACGTCAAGGTCGTCCGCGATAGTGTCCTCAGTGGCGATTATATCGCCCCACGTGAGTGGGTTGCCTTCCTTGTCGACGTCGATAGTTTCGTTCATAGACACCTCTGCGGCGAGCTTTTTCTGCGCGCGAAAGTACATAAGTATCTCATTTTGCAGGCACTTTCCCGCGTAGGTTGCGAATCTCGCGCCGTTGTCGGGATTAAAGGAGTCGACAGCCTTTATAAGCCCAATTGTACCGATTGAAATGAGGTCGTCCTGATTTTTATTCGTCGAATAATACTTTTTAACAATGTGCGCGACAAGACGAAGATTGTGCTCAATAAGCTCATTACGTGCATATTTGTCGCCTTTTTTCATAAGCTCGAAGCATTCCCTCTCGCGTGCGGCAGAAAGCGGCTCGGGAAACGTACCCCCGTACGCTCCGTCGCTCTGTACGCGAAGGAACACAAAAAGCAGCCGCGATAAGATCTCGATTATACCAAGCATAGCAAACCTCAAAAACAAAAAATGGACGCCGAATATATCGACGTCCTTAAGCTTATTATATGCCGCCGTGAGATGCGTTATGACGCTACAGCGCGATTATTTCGACACCTTTTTCGCGCGCTCTGTCGATGAGCGCCGAAAGCCGCGCATTATCAGGCTTGCCAAGCACGATTGCGTATGATACGCGCGAGAGTATGTACTCCTCGGCACTTACATCACCTCTGCCCTCTACGACCTCGTCGGACGCTTCGAGCACATTGTAGTACCGCTCACGGCGTTCTGGATGCCACCGCACCGCCTGCGTTTCCGAGGTCGGTACGGACACAAGCCCGACGTCCGTACCGCTCTCGCGCATCGCGACGCACGCCTCCGCGCCCCACATAGCCGCGCCCTGCTCCACCGTCGACATAAAAGAGTCACAGCCGTCCGTGACCGCCTTCTGCATCGCAAGCACAAGCCGAAGCTTCATTTTCGAGCAGGTGTAATATTCTTCATCGTATCCGAATTCAAGCTCGTCGGGGTTCTCGCCGAATATGGCGCAAAGGCTCTTATAGTTCATTGGGTTTCTCCGTGGTGTGAAATTTAGTATTGACAAAATCGCAAGAATTGTGATATACTATTTGCAAGGACATTCCCCATAGGGTCTTTAGAACCCACTACGGCTATTATTTTAGCCGCCGGCGGAGTGTCTTTTCTTTTTACACCAACATTATACCACACTCGCCGCGCATATTTTGTCGAACTGTGTCGCTAAAATAAAAAATCTCACGATTTTTACACCGTGAGATTTTATTTTATTCACCTTTTATCATCGTGGACATATCGTAAAAGCCCGCGTCCTTGCCTGCGATGTACGCCGCCGCACGGAGTGCGCCTCTTGCGAAAACGTCACGCGATGCCGCACTGTGGCTTATCGTGATTATCTCATCAGCACCGCAGAACATAATGTCGTGCTCACCGACGATAGTGCCGCCGCGAACGGAGCTGATGCCGATTTCATTCTTCCCTCTCGCCGCACGCTTTGACTGACGCTCGTAGACGTACTCGGCATCAAAATCAACCGTTTCCGCCACCTCGTCGGCAATCATAAGTGCCGTACCCGAGGGCGCGTCAAGCTTCTTGTTGTGATGCTTTTCGATTATCTCAATATCGTAATCCTGACCGAGCACCTCTGCCGCTTTTTTAGCAAGCTCGATAAGCAGATTTATACCGACCGACATATTGCGCGAGAAGAATACGGGAATCTTCTCTGCCGCCGCTTTGATAAGTGCGGTTTCCTCGTCGGTATGTCCCGTAGTGCAAACGACCACGGGAATATTCTTTTCAATCGCGAACTCGAGCAGCTTCGGCGTTGCGCTGTGATGCGAAAAGTCGATTATCGCGTCGACCTCGACGTTTACTTCGTCGGGGCTTGCAAATATCGGTATAGTGTCAACGCTCGGTGCGATGTCGATGCCTGCGACTATCTTATACTCCTCGCTGCCCTCTGCCGCCGCACGGGTAGCCTTACCCATACGTCCCGAGATACCCGAGAAAAGTATTCTTGTCTGTTTCATTTTTTAACTCCTATGTTTTAGTTTCCTTGCGCTTTCAGATTATCTTGTATTCCTTAAGTACGGACGCAAGGAACGCCTTGTTCTTGTCGTCCATTTCGCAAAGCGGCAGACGCATTTCCTCGGAGCAGAAGCCCATCATCGACATAGCGGTCTTTGCGGGTACGGGATTTACCTCGCAGAAGAGCGAGTTTGCAAGCTTCAGAAGCTTAAGCTGAAGCGCTGCGGACTCCTTAACCTTGCCGTCAAACCAAAGCTGACAGATATCGTGCGTTTCCTTTGGAACGATGTTGGAAAGCACCGAGATAACGCCCTTGCCGCCAAGCGCGAGCATCGGCACGATCTGGTCGTCGTTGCCGCAGTAGATGTCAAGCTCG
>JAZSJI010000051.1:0-4564 GCA_045534235.1 Candidatus Flemingiibacterium sp.
GAAAACAAGAGTTTGCGAAGCCATTTTTTAATACACCATACGCTTATTATAAAATATCCTATGGAGCAGCTCCGAGAGGGGAACTATCAAAAGCCCGAGGCAAAGGTTGCCGATCGCGTGTGTGACGTCGAACCACAAGCCTGCCGCTATCCACGCGAGCGTTTGCTCGAGGGTGAAATGGAACATCACCGCCTGCGCGGGCGCGTAAAGCGTGCCAAAGGCAAGCCCGTGTAAAGAGCAGACTATTGGATAGACGACCATACGTGCGCCGCGCGGCATCTTTTTAGGCAGCAGCATCGTGATTCCCCAAAGGATAGTCCAGATATAGAGGTACGGTATCCACCACATATTAAATCCTGCAAACAAGCCGTTTAAAAGGACGTATATGTAGATTGGAATAAGCGCTTTTGTTCGAAAAACGACAGTGTAGAGCATAGTGAGCATTCCGAGCAGGTGAATGTTGGGCAGGAACTCCATAACTATCTTCGAAATGAACATTATAGTCCCAAGCATAGCGAATACCGCCATCTCTCGAACGGTAAGCGCACGGCGTTTTAGCGTCATTTTACTTGGTGTAAACGAGGGCGTACGTATCGCCTTCGGTGATCTCGGTCGAGTCAACACCGCTCATAGCGTATTCGCCGTTAATATAAAAGCTCCAATAGCTCTGATCAACGTCGTAGTCGGCAAGCACGCCGTTGACGGTCTTTATGTAAAGGCCGTACGCGCCGTCCTCGCCTGCGATAATACCGTTATCGAGCAGAGCTGCACCGACGGTGTCAGCGTCGGTCTTGACGGTGAAGGTTATAGTCTTGTCCTCAATTGTCACGTCGAGGGTTACGGTCTTTGCGCCCTGTCCGAGAGTTGTGTTCTCGGTATAGGTGGCGTTTGCCCAAAGGCTGTTTGCATCGACAGCGTTGCCGCAGGAAGCGGCACAGAATAGAAGCACGAGTGCGAGAATAATAGCTGTTAATCTTTTCATTTTTTCATATCCTTTCTTTTTTTGCAAAAGGATAAAATAAAAGTACCCTCCACGGGGTACTAAACGCGCAAAAAGAGCCGCTTCCTGCCAAGCGGTATTGCCACGCGTTCCCCCCATTTGCCCGAAGGACCTTTACGTGTCACAGACCGGTAAGCATTCCGACTTTTACGGTAATGGCTGTTGCGACGGATTTGCACCGCGCTTTCCTTATCCCCGAGCGTGCCGACAAGCGGTACGCCCGACAACGAAACGAATACGCTTCGATGACCTGCGTTTATTCTTTTGTCGAGAGTATTATAGCACAAATGCGCACCGATGTCAAGAGGTAAATGCGCACTTACTTTGGCGTGGCGGCATAGGATATATCGAAGGGAGGTGACACTATGCCACGCGTATCACAGATTGGCGTGCGTTCGGTAACGTACGCAATAGAGGGGCGCGAGATCCTTTCAAAATACGGCATAGCGGCGACGGTCGTAAGGCTTGGGCGGGATAGTACAGAGGGGTGTGCATTCGGGCTGGAAATTGCGCTTGCTGACGTCCTGCGTGCCGAGGAGCTGCTAAAAAAGGCTGATATAGAGTATAGGAGCCTTGGGCGGCGCAAGTGACAGACAGTAAGGAAAAAACGATGATTTATTTTGACAATGCCGCAACGACCTTCCCGAAGCCCGCGGCGGTGGTAAAGGCTGTGAGCGCGTCACTTCGGAGTGACGGCAATCCCGGACGCGGCGCTCACGCGCTCGCAATGCGTGCGGCAAGCGAGATATACTCCGCAAGAAAGGCTGTGGCGGCGATGTTTGGCGCATCGGCCGAGCGGGTTATATTCACCTCTGGCGCAACACATTCACTAAACCTCGCTATAGGCGCGGCACGCTTATCTGAGGGCGCGATACTGATAAGCGACCTCGAGCACAATTCGGTTCTGCGCCCGGCACGTGCGAGCTTACGCGAGGTACGTATATTTAACTCGTACGTGGAGCTTTCAGGGGATGAACGCGATGTGATGATACTCGCCGACGTTGAAGCGTTGGCGGACGGTGCTTCGGTATGCGTATGCAACGCCGCGTCTAACGTGTGCGGCGCCGATATGCCTATCGCAAAAATAGGCGCGTTTTGCCGTGAGCGAGGGATACTCTTTATCGTAGACGCGGCACAGGCAGGAGGAGCGCACGACATCGACGTTGCTCGCGACAATATCGACGTGCTGTGCTTGCCGGCACACAAGGGGCTATACGGTCCGATGGGGTGCGGCATTATGATACTCGGAGCGGGTGCAACGCTGCCGCCGCTCTTATTTGGCGGAAGCGGTGCACAGTCACGCTCACCCGAAATGCCGGAGCTTCCGCCCGAGAGGTATGAGGCGGGGACACTTCCGACCCCGCTTATAGCAGGACTTCGCGCCGGGATCGAGTTTGTCCGTGAGAAAACGCCTGCGGCAATACTCGCGCACGAGGAGAAGCTTTCGCGCACACTCAAGGAGGCGCTTCTCGATATGCGACGCGTGCAGGTTTACGTGCCGCATCACGGCGGCGGTATCGTACTCTTTAACGTGGACGGTATGCCGTGCGAGGAGGTAGCCGCCGCGCTCGACGGGTGCGGAATATGCACGCGTGCCGGGCTTCACTGTGCGCCGCTTGCGCACGATCGGCTCGGGAGTGACGGGGCGGTTCGAGTAAGCTTTGGTATAAGCAACACGAAAAGGGAAGTGCGCGCGCTGATCAGTGCGCTTGAGGCGATAATATAGGAGGGTGCTGTCCGAAAGGACAGCGCCTTTTGTGTGACCTCGCCGCTGTCCCGAAACGCGAGGCTAAAAAATCAGCGCCCTCGATCGAGAGCGCTAACGTTCAATATTAAAATCTTTTATCAGCTTTTTTCGAGGAAAAAGCTCGCTTCTCCTCATTCTTAAAGTACTGAAAATACCCACATTTGATCATACCGTTGTAGAGTGTGCGGACCTTGTCGGCGCGCCTTCCGTACATACGCTCGAAATCGGGCACGGATGTGAGCACGTATATCTGCCACGGCGCAAGTCGCGAGAAGCACTGTCCCATTTTGCGGTAAAGCTGTTCGACCTCGCGCATATCCGAAAGACGCTCACCGTAGGGCGGATTACATACGATAGTCGCGCGGCGGTCTGCCTTAACTATCTCTGTCGCATCGCGCACGAAGCATTTTATGTGCGCGCCCATATCGGCACGCCTGATATTTGCACGTGCAAGGTCGACCATCTTCGGATCGATGTCGCTCGCGTACACCTCGAATTCGCTCGCGTGACGAAGACTTTGTGCCTCTTCGCGTGCGTTTGTCCATATCTTCTCGGGAACGTCGTAAAACTCCTCTGCCGCGAAGCTTCTCGCTATGCCGGGAGCAGTACCCGTCATCATCATAGCCGCCTCGATAGCGATTGTGCCCGAGCCGCAGAAGGGGTCCCACAAGAGTACCTCCTCGCGCGGACGCGATAGCTTGACCATTGCCGCCGCGAGCGTTTCACGAAGCGGTGCAACACCTGCCGCAGGACGGTATCCGCGCTTGTGAAGCGCGACGCCCGAGGTGTCTATCATAAGCGTTGCGATATCCTTCAGAATAAAAAATTCTATCTGATACTTGACGCCCTCTTCCTTGAACCACGATATGCCGTATTCGCCCGAAAGCCGCTCGACGACCGCCTTTTTGACGATGCTCTGACAGTCGGGAATGCTCGTGAGCGCGCTTTTGATGCTGTGCCCCTTTACGGGAAACGCATCGTCGCGGCCGATCCATTCTTCCCAAGGAAGTGCGTTCGTGCCGTCGAAAAGCTCGGCGAACGTCGCCGCCTTGAAGCTTCCAAGCTTCAGATAAAGCCGCTCGGCAAAGCGCAGATTTATGTTACATCTCGCGATAGCCGCCATATCGCCGCGGAACGTTACTCTGCCGTCGATAGTTTCGATGCGCTCGTATCCAAGCGCGTCGATCTCCTCGCCAAGCAACGCCTCAAGCCCAAACAGGCAAGTCGCGACGTATTCATAGGTCTGTGTCATTGGTTTCTCCTGAATTTTTTGTGATCGTGAAATCGTTTGAGCGCGAGTCAAACCCAATGCGCGTCAATCTAACTGTGCCGACGAGCGAAGCAAGGCGGCAACGGCGCGAACTCCAAAAGTTGTGGCGCCCTCTCCGTCACGGCTTCGCCGTGCCACCTCTCCCAAAGGGCGAGGCTCATTATGCCACGCAAACTTCAAAAGTGTGGCAATACGAACGCCTACACCAAACAGTTGTTGGAGTGCCGACACGGGTGTCGGCAGGGCCCCGGTGAGTTCGCTTGCGAACTCACGCAGTTGGCGAAGCCAATCTGCAAATGGCTGGGAGCGCGGATCACAGTTTAGCCGATGCCTCTGTTAGCGAATGCGTTGTTTGAAGTTTTTGCTGTCGTTGAAAACGACGCTTTTCTTCAAAAAGCGACCGTAACTCCCTTACTAACGCCGCACGCCCTTATAATCACTCGCAAGCGGCGCGAAGGTCGGCGATAGCGGCAGGCATATCAGCCGCTCTGAATACGGACGAGCCTGCAACGAACCCGTTTGCGCCCGCATCGAAGGCAGGACGGAT
>JAZSJI010000137.1:0-3788 GCA_045534235.1 Candidatus Flemingiibacterium sp.
AAGACCGCTTGGCCTCCGACTTAAGAGGCGCAAAGAAGGCGTTCGTCGTAACTGATAGCTTCCTTTACCAGAACGGCTACACAAAGCCGATCACCGACAAGCTCGACGAGATGGGCATCGCGCACACGACCTTCTTTAACGTACAGCCCGATCCCACCCTCGCGAATGCGACCGAGGGCGCGGCACTTTTAAGAGCCTTCCAGCCTGACACTATAATCGCACTCGGCGGCGGCTCTGCTATGGACGCGGCAAAGATTATGTGGGTGCTCTACGAGCATCCCGAGGCAGACTTTATGGATATGGCGATGAGATTTATCGACATTCGCAAGAGAGTCTACACCTTCCCCAAGATGGGCGAAAAGGCATACTTCATCGCTATCCCCACCTCCGCAGGTACAGGCTCCGAGGTTACGCCCTTCGCGGTCATCACCGACGAAAAGACCGGCGTTAAGTACCCTCTTGCCGACTACGAGCTGCTTCCCAATATGGCTATCATCGACACCGACTTCCATATGTCAGCACCGAAGGGACTTACCGCGGCTTCGGGTATAGACGCTGTAACCCACGCGCTCGAGGCTTACGCGGCAATGCTCGCGACTGACTACACCGACGGTCTTGCGCTTCGCGCACTCAAGGTCGTCTTCGAGTACCTCCCGAGAGCATACGATAACGGTCAGACAGACGTTGAAGCGCGTGAAAAAATGGCAAATGCCGCTACTATGGCAGGTATGGCGTTCGCGAACGCATTCCTTGGCGTATGTCACTCTATGGCTCATAAGCTCGGTGCGTTCCACCACCTTCCCCACGGCGTTGCAAACGCGCTGATGATCGAGGAGGTCCTGCGCTTCAATGCCGCAGAAGCACCTGCAAAGTTGGGTACCTTCTCGCAGTACGACCATCCTCACACGCTCGCAAGATACGCAGAGGTTGCAGATTATCTCGGACTTGGAGGTAAGACTAATGAGGATAAGCTTGAAAACCTCATCAAGGCTATAAACGACCTCAAGGCACGCGTTGGCATCAAGGAAACAATTAAGGATTACGGCATTGACGAGGCTGACTTCCTCGCACGCCTTGACGATATGGCATTGCAAGCATTCGACGACCAATGCACGGGTGCTAACCCACGCTACCCTCTTATCGACGAGATAAAGCAAATGTACCTTAACGCTTACTACGGTAAGCACTTCGTGGAGGCTGATATGCCGTACGCAAAAGCGCCGGCAAAGAAGTCGGCTCGTAAGAGCAAAAAAGCATAATCAAGGGAGGAAATACAATGAAACTTGATAACGTAATTGCAACAAGAAAGCATAAAACTATCTATCGCGACGGCGACAAGTGCATAAAGGTCTTTGACTCGGCATATTCCAAGGCAGACGTGCTCAATGAGGCACTCAATCAGGCGCGAGTTGAAGAAACGGGGCTTAATATTCCAAAGATTCGCGGCGTAAATATGGTTGACGGACAATGGGCTATCGTTTACGAATATATCGAGGGTAAGACTCTCGCGCAACTTATGGAGGAAAATCCCGAGAAGAAGAATGAGTACATCGAGCTTCTCGTTGATATTCAGATGAGCGTTCACGATAAGACCTCTCCCCTGCTCACCAAGCTCAAGGACAAGATGAACCGTAAGATAAGCCAAAGCGACTTTGACGCAACCACGCGCTACGACCTGCACACGCACCTTGAGGGTATGCCAAAGCACAACAAGGTCTGCCACGGCGACTTCAACCCCTCAAACGTCATCATTACCTCCTACGGCACTCCCTATATCATCGACTGGGCACACGCAACACAGGGTAATGCATCAGCGGACGTTGCACGCACTTACCTGCTCTTCTGCCTCGGTGGCGATAAGGAAGGCGCAGATTATTACCTTGACACATTCTGCAAAAAGAGCGACACCGCAAAGCAGTACGTTCAGAAATGGATGCCTATCGTTGCGGCATCACAGTCCGTTAAGGGCAACGAGCACGAGCGCGAATTCCTTATGAGCTGGGTTGGCGTTGTAGATTATCAGTAAATACAAAAGGGCGAACAAGGGCGCATCCGAATAAGGATGTTATCTAAATGACCGATTGAGGGCAAAAACAGAAAAGCCATTACAGATTATAAGTTTGTAATGGCTTTTCTGCGCTTTGTGATGTATTTATGGTATGGCATATCGTAACAAATAATTATCAATTAAATTATCGGTTTTACGCTGGACTTCTTAGAGCTTCTGTGATATTGTTGTATTATCAAATACAAGGAGATAATGATATGAAATACACAAGAAAATGCCCTAAATGCGGCAGAACTGAAATTTACAGAGTTGAGGCAGTTGTTGGCAACGGATACGCTTCAGGAAATGTCATCCCGACCGGATTAATTGGTATAATCAAGGTGAATAGATGCGTCTGTGGAACTTGTGGGTTTTGTGAGGAGTGGATTGATACCAACAACTTAAACACTATTCGCCGAAAGTTTCCCCGAATTTAATATCATCAAAAAGCGGATTGTCAGTTACGGCAATCCGCTTTAACTATACCATGCGAATTCATTACAAAAACACAGCTTTGGTTTAAAATAAAAGAAAAAAGCCAAAGGAGATCTTACTATGAAAACAAGCGAATTATTAAATGGATGGCTTGAAAACTATGAAAAAGAACATATCAAGCCGCGGACTTACCGCCGATATAGGGGACTGATTGATTTGCACATAAGTCCAAATATCGGTGAAACTGACACTACCGAGTTGACACGACGGCAAATACAAGAGTTCCTATCAAACAAGAAAAAGGACGGAAACATCCGCACCGGAGAAACTCTTTCTGCTACAAGCATAAATCTGATGCTGACTATTCTGAATATGGCATTTGAATATGCCATAGATATGGAGCTTGCAGATAACAACCCCTGCGTCCGCTTGAAGCGTTCGCCACAAGATGGGCGTAAAATTGATGCCTATACCAAAGATGAACAGCGTAAACTCGAATTGATAATCAAACAGGAGGATGATCGCAGACTATTTGGAATTACGCTTTGTCTTTATTCAGGGCTTCGAATTGGCGAACTTCTCGGACTTGAATGGAGCGATGTGGACTTGAAAAAAGGAATCATAACAATCGATAAAACGGTATATCGTGAAAAGGATGATAATAACGAATGGCAGCTATATGTGGACAAACCTAAAACTGCGTCATCCGAGAGAGTTATTCCTCTGCCGGCATTTGTTGCCGAAGAACTAAAGCGGCATAAAAGCACCGCAAAAAGTAAATTTGTAATAGAAAACAAAAAAGCCGAGCGAATGTCAATACGCTCGTACCAATATATGTTTGAAAGGCTCACTGAAAAGGCAGGTGTGCGAAAACTGAATTTCCACGCTCTGCGCCATACTTTTGCAACACGTGCTATTGAGTGTGGGATGGACATAAAAACGCTGTCAGAAATAATGGGACATAAAAATGCGTCAATAACGCTGAATCGCTATGCGCACAGCATGATGGACACAAAAATTGAAATGATGAACAAGCTCGAAAATATTCTTTAGCCTAAAACTGCGTCGATTAAATCATTCGACGCAGTTTTTGACTACAAAATACACAAAAATCATTTTCACCTATGCAAAACATCCTGCAATTCGCTTTAGTTAACTGAAAACCATTGATTTCTATGGAGAATTATGCTATAATTTAACGTAGATTTATGTACCGAATGATTTATTCGGTGCAGCGGATTATAAAGAATAAAGATAAAAGCCAATATTGTGCTTATCTTGAGAATATGCAGAGCACATACGGTTT
>JAZSJI010000078.1:0-10680 GCA_045534235.1 Candidatus Flemingiibacterium sp.
TCCTTGCCCTTTAGACGGTAAAAGTATTCGTTGATTTGAAGCATAATATCACCTCGCTATAATTGTACAGCAATTCAAGTTAAAAATCAAGCAATTTTTGCTATTTACATTTTTGAGGTTGGCGTGTATGATTAAGTTGAGGGAGGGATTACTATGGATCTGTTTTATGAAAAATTCGGCGATGCACTAAAGGCGGTCGGTATAATACCTGTAATATCCGTTGCAAATGAGGGCGAACTTGACACGCTTATGGGCGCTGTTACTGTAACACCCGTTAGGTGCATCGAGATAACCCTGCGAAACGATTTTGCACCGAGGGCTATCGCGCTCGTCAAGGAAAAATATCCGCAAATTATTGTCGGCGCGGGTACGGTTACGTCAAAGGAACGCCTTGAAACGGCAATTGAAAGCGGCGCGGATTTCTGTGTTTCGCCGTGGCTTGATACAGAGCTTATTAAGCTGGCGCAGTCGCGCGGAATGCTGTTTTTGCCTGGTGTTGCTACTCCGACCGAGGCGTATATGGCAAGCGAGCTTGGAATAACTACCGTTAAGCTTTTTCCTGCGGAGGCTATGGGTGGCACCGGCGTTTTAAAGCTTTACGCGGGAGCACTTGCCGACAACGTATTCATTCCGACGGGCGGCATAACTATGGATAATTTAGGCAAATATTTGAGTCAAAAAAACGTGCTTGCCTGCGGCGGAAGCTTTATGGCTCCGAAGGATATGCTTGCTGCGGGGGACAGCGCGGCTGTCAGAGATCGCATTATGAAATGCATTTCAATATATGAGCAGGAGCGAAAATAAAATGGCAAAGAGAACTAACGAAGAGTGGCGTCATATTATGATTGACCACAGGGTTTGCGTGAGCGACACCGCAAATCTTACCTCGTCGAGCGCACCTATAAGCTGCTTTGACGGCGAGCGCGGTATGCTGTATACCCCGTATCACGCAGGCAGAAGAAGCTATGGCGAGCAGTTCAGCACGATGATGCTTATGAAGATGCCGATAATGCAGCCACACAAGGCAGAAAACCTCGTTCTTATCGACAGCGGCGACATTATCGACGGCGTTACTTATATAAATCCGGTCGATGCAAGCTCTATTTTCTGGCAAGGTAAGGTCAGAATATATTTCCTTGCAAATTCGAGCGAATATTATTATTTGGATTTTGATCCGGAAACGAACACAATGTCTAAAATAAAGCCGATTATGTGTAAGTTCAGCCCGGACGGCGAGGCACTTAAGCTTACCAAAGAGGCAGTAGCAGAGTATCTTACGGCAAACGGTATGACTGATTTCAATCTGGATTTTGATCCAAGAGAAAACATCATAAACGTAGCAAAGCCGTGCTTTTATGAGGGCGCATACTACGGCTGCATTACGTCGGGCTGCTCGCAGCCGATTATATGGAAATGCACTGACGGATTTACATATGAGTTTCAGGGGATTATCCCGAAAATAGCATCGTACGAGTGTCAGATAGCAATAGTTAAGGGTGATATGTACGCGCTTCTTCGTGCGGCAAAGGACTGCAATTATTATGTGTCGCACAATCTCGGCAAGACGTTCTGTGAAACTCCGACAAGAGTTCCGCTCGTTGAAACCCGTCCGCAGATGCTCGAGTACAACGGGCGCGTGCTTATGGCGTACTCCGCGTACGGGCTCAAGCCTAATTTAATGGGCCGCGACAGAAATAATATCCGACTTATGCTCGGTGAGGGAGAGGACGTATCGAAGTATGAGGAGATATTTACCATCGTCGACAAGTACGGTATCGTATACTACGATATCATCAACTACAAGGGCGAGCTGTTTATGATATGGTCCAACAGCGAGCTTTATCCCGATAAGCCGCACGGCGAAAGCGGTATCCGCGGCAAGGATGCGCTCTACTACGCACGCCTTGGCGACCTTGCTGATTATTTCGAGGGTGAGGAGAATGACTGATATGAAAAAAGTAATAGGCTTTGGCGACTACATTATGCGCCTCAATCCCGAAGGGTACTTAAAGTTTATTCAGGCAAACAAGTTCGAGGTGTTCTATACAGGCGCGGAGGCTAACGTTTGCACCTCGCTCTCGTATATGGGAGTTCCAACAGAGTTTGTTACAAAGCTGCCGGACAATTTAATTTCCGAGTGTGCTCTCTCTACGCTCAAAAAGTTCTCCGTAGGTACAGATCATATTGCTTTTGGCGGCGAGAGAATAGGTATATTTTACCTTGAAAAGGGAGCGTCGCAAAGACCGTCGAAGATAGTTTACGACCGCAAGCACTCCGCATTCTGTGAGTCGACGGTGTGGGATTATAACTGGGAAGAAATAATGACGGATGCCGGTCATTTTCATTTTACCGGAATCACGCCTGCGCTTGGCGGAGCGCTTCCCGAAATTTGCCTTGAAGCGTGCAAAACGGCAAAGAAGCTTGGGTTGACTGTAAGCTGTGACCTTAACTACCGCAAAAATCTTTGGACACGTATCGAGGCGAAGGCTACTATGGAGAAGCTCCTCGAATACGTCGACGTTCTTATCGCAAACGAGGAGGACGCAGCAGACGTTCTCGATATACACGCATCCGATACGGACATCATTTCGGGAAAATTAAGCCGCGAGGGCTACATAGAGGTAGCGGATAAGATCGCGAAAAAATACAATATCGGTACGGTTGCGATCACTTTGCGAAAAAGCATCAGCGCGTCTGATAACGATTGGTCAGCGCTTCTGTATAGGGACGGTAAGGCGTATTTCTCAAAGGAATACCGTATTCACATCGTTGACCGCGTGGGCGGCGGTGACTCGTTTGGCGCGGGTCTTATATATGCTATTTTGAATGGCTTTGACGAGCAGAAAACTATCGAATATGCTGCCGCGGCATCCTGTCTCAAGCAGACGATAGAGCTTGACGTCAACCTCTCGAAGCCCGCCGACATCCTCTCGCTTATGGGCGGTGACGGCTCGGGCAGAGTTCAAAGATAAACGAAATACGCTCATTGCGGTAAGCGATGAGCGTATTTCTTTACTTTGCCGCAGACAGCATATTTTCGATAAATATACCGTATCCGCGCGTGGGATCGTTAACAAGCACGTGTGTGAGGGCGCCGACAAGCTTGCCGTTCTGTAAAATCGGTGAACCGCTCATTCCCTGAACTATGCCGCCAGTTTTTTCGAGCAGAGCAGGATCGGTAACGGTTACAACGAAGTTTTTTACGTTTCTGCCGGAGCGGTCGACGTCGCTTATCTTAACCGAATATTTGCAAACTCCCGTACCGTCTGTCGTGCACCAAAGCTCGGCGTCACCCTCGCAAATCTCGCCCGCGGCGGCAACCTCAACGGCTTCGTTTGACAGCCCCGTAGGATAGCTTGCAAATACTCCGTATACGCCGCATTCGGTATTACCAAAGAGCGTGCCTATTTTACCGGAGCTGAAATATCCCTTGAGCTCACCGGGAGCACCTGCTTGCCCTTTCGTGATACCGCTTATCGCGACGTTAACAACTGCCCCGCGTGTCAGCGGCGCAAGCTCGGTAGTGCCGGCCTCGCATATGCCGTGCCCAAGCCCTGCGAAGCTGCCGTCCTCGGGGTTTACGTACGTTACCGTACCGATGCCTGCCGCACCGTCGCGTATCCAAAGACCTGCCTTATATTTGCCGTCCTCATTTGACAAAACGGGCTTGAGGTCGGTCGTGAACTCCTCGCTGCCGCGACGTATAGTTACCTTTAGCGACGCGCCCTCGCTTGCCGCTACGATAGCGGATACATCTGTGACGGCGCTCACTCTTTTGCCGTCGAGCGCTAAAATTATATCCTTTTCCAAAATGCCCGCGTCACGCGCAGGGCTGACGTCCTCGGTGCCGCATTTTACGTCTGCGATACCTACCACCGAAACACCCTCGGCGTAAAGCTTAACGCCGAACGGCACGCCGCCGGGTATAAGCCTTGTATTATCACTCGCCGCGTGAAGCACCGTGTGGCTGCCCGCGAGGACAAATATCAAAGCGGTGCAGACTACCGATATAACGGCACGCGGCAAGCGTTTTTTATTTGCTATAATCATTGTAAATTTCTCCAAGCTCCACATAATCAAAGGAGGCGAAAAACGCCGCGGATTTAATTTGCGCACGCTCGGCGTTTGTATGAGTAACAATATTTACGCCGCGAGGAACAAAGCGCGGCGTTTTCAAAAAACGGCGAAAAAGTGATAAAATTTTACACATTATTAACACGCAATTCGGGAGCATATTTTATAATGGTATGTAGTAAATTCAAAAACGATTGGAGGAGAGCATTGTGACAGAGAGCAAGCGCTCGCCGAAAAAAGGCAACGCATTTTTGCGTATTATTCGCAAAAAACGCGTGCTTATACCGCTTATTATACTCATACTTATCATAGCGGCGTATCTGACCTTCGTATTTTCGGGCATACCGTTTATAAAATATTGGCGCACGATATATATTGAAACCGCTATGACCACAGCAGACCATCAATGGCTTGCGACGGCATTTATTCCGAAAAGTATAATTGACGAGGTAATGGAGCAGATGACAGACACGTCCGAGGTTATCGGAGGCTCAGAGCATCTGACCGACGATGGCAAAACGGACGATGAGCCTGACGAGGACGATATTCTCGGCCAGAATAACCTTGTCGTCGGCGAGCCTGACTATGCGGGCTACAAGGTTCTCGTAAACGATATTGAACAGGGAATAGTTATTTCCGAAATCGAGGGTGCGGCGTATAAGGGCTTTATGATGCTTATCGACGATCCTTCGCGCGTGTATCTCGGCACGACGCCGTATAAGCACGTTGAGGGACTTCGCATAAAGGCTATGATGGAGCACCACGGTGCTATTGCAGGCATCAACGCGAGCGGATTTTCCGATCCGAACGATTCGGGCCACGGCGGAGATATTATCGGCCTTTCCTATTCTGACGGCGAATATTGGGGACACGCGGTAAGCTTCTACGGCGCTGTGCTTTTGACTGACGACGATAAGCTCGTTGTCGGAAACGTAAAGGATTGGGAAAACTACAATATCCGTGCAGGTATACAGTTCGGTCCCGTTCTTATCGCGGACGGCGAGGCGCAGATACAAGGCTCGGGCGGCTACGGCATACAGCCGCGTACCGCTATCGGTCAACGCGAGGACGGCGTTATCGCGTTCCTTGTTATCGACGGCAGACAGCCTGCGTGGAGTATCGGCTGCACGATGGGTGATCTTACAGAGGTGCTTTTGAAATACGACATTGTGAACGCCGCGTGCTGTGACGGCGGCTCGTCGAGCGTGCTCGCGTATAACGGCGAGGTTATAAACAAAAACAGCTCGCTTAATCCCACCTACGGCAGACGGCTTCCGAACGCTTGGCTTGTCGCGCCGAAAACAAGCGCAGAGGTAAGCGGCGATGCAGAATGATGAAAAGTTTATGCGTCGTGCGCTCGAGCTGGCAGAAGAGGCGGCGAAGATCGGCGAGGTGCCGGTGGGTGCGGTGGTCGTGCTTGACGGAGAAATAATCGCCGAGGCGTACAACCGCCGTGAGTGTGACAAAAACGCTATCGCTCACGCGGAGCTGCTTGCTATCGACGCGGCTTGCAAAAAGCTTGGCGGTTGGCGGCTTCACAAGTGCGACTTATACGTAACGCTTGAGCCATGTCCGATGTGCGCGGGCGCGATAGTCAACTCGCGCATAAAACGCGTCATTATCGGCGCGAAGGATGCTAAAGCAGGCGCAATGGGAAGCGTGCTAAACCTTAATTTTTATCCGCTCAATCACAAGCCGGAAACAGTTTTCGGCGTGTGTGAGAGGGAAGCGTCGGCGATGCTACAGGAGTTCTTCCTGCGCCTTCGTGAAAAGCGCAAATAGTCAAAAAGACGAATATTTATGACAACGCTCGGGAAAATCAACATCTCGAGCGCGTTTTTTTGTAAAAAATTTATCCGTATTCGCACTTGTAGATAGCTTTTTTTTATGATATAATATATAATGAATAGTTATGTTCCCACATAACCATTCGTAACGACTTGATTTTGAAGGACAATATTTACTATGAAATATTTTGTTTTACTCTGTGACGGTATGGCAGACTATAAAATAGAGGAGCTTGGCAACAAAACTCCTATGTCGGCAGCAAACAAGCCGATGATGGATGAGCTTGCTAAAAGCTCGCTTTGCGGTACCGTTTCAAACGTTCCCGAGGGAATGGTTCCCGAATCCGACACCGCAAACATAGCGGTGCTTTCCTACGATCCGAAGATATACAGCAAGGGACGCTCTCCTCTCGAGGCTGTTTCTATGGGACTTACGATGCGGCCCGAGGACACCGCATACCGCTGCAACGTGGTAACGCTCAGCGAGGACGAGGAGAATTACGACGACAAGATAATCCTCGACCACTCCGCGGACGAGATAACCACCGAAGAAGCAAGCGAGCTTATCCGCGCGATGGAGGAGCATTTCGGAACGGAGTTCCGTCATTTCTACACGGGCGTCAGCTACCGCCACTGTATGATATGGAACAACACTCCCTCGGAGTATAATTTTATGCGTCCGCACGATATTCTCGGCAAGCGCATCGGCGAGTATCTGCCGTCGGGCGATGCGGGTAAGCCGTTTTATGAGCTTATGCGCGCAAGCTACGATATTCTTAACCACCACCCGATAAACGAGGCGCGCCGCGCACGCGGTCTGCGTCCCGCAAACTCCATCTGGCTGTGGAGCCCGGGCAAAAAGCCCGCGCTTCCGAACTTCTACGAGAAGTGGGGACTTCGCGGCGCAGTTATTTCCGCGGTCGACCTTATCAAGGGCATCGGACTTTGTGCGGGGCTTCAGTCCATCGACGTTGAAGGCGCGACGGGCAACGTACACACCAATTTCACGGGCAAGGCGGACGCGGCTATCGAGGCGTTCGAGAACGAAAAGAATTTCGTATACGTTCACGTTGAAGCACCCGACGAATGCGGTCACAGAGCGGAGCTTGAAAACAAAATCCTCTCGATTGAGAAGATCGACGAGCTTATTCTTCGCCCCGTATACGAGTATCTCGAGTCGACGGGCGAGGACTATAAGATAATGGTGCTCCCCGACCACCCCACGCCGATCGCACTTCGCACACATTCTATGGAGCCCGTTCCGTTCATCATATATTCCTCGAAGGAAAAGAAGAACGGCGTCGAGTGCTTTACCGAGGAAAACTGCGAGGCGACAGGACTTTACGTTGAGCACGGACAGGATCTTCTCTCGTATATGATAGAGAAATAAATTTTAATTTGGGGGATAAACAAAATGAATACATCTCCGAATGAAAATATCACGGATATGGAGCCGGAGCTCCCCGAGGATAACACACCGAGAGCAAAAAAACTCATTCGCGAGCTTTACGATTGGGTTGAAATATTCGTCGCTACGATGTCTGTAATATTGCTTGTATTCACGTTTGCCGTGCGTATCGCGTACGTCGACGGACCGTCGATGAACCAGACGCTTCACGACGGTGAAACGCTTGTCGTAAGCAACCTTTTCTACACGCCAAAGCAGGGCGATATCGTAGTTTTTCAGTCGCCCGACAGCAGTGTTGAGGGCGGTATTGTAAAGCGTGTTATCGCTACCGAGGGACAGGTCGTTGACATCGACTTTGATATGTGGCGTGTTTTCGTCGACGGAGTTGAGCTTGACGAGCCGTATGTGAACTACCTCGAGGGATACCGCATGCGCGAGGAGGATGTCAAATTCCCGATTACCGTTCCCGAGGGACATATCTTTGTGATGGGTGATAACCGCAACTATTCGCACGACAGCCGAAAGTCGGATATAGGCTTCGTTGACACGCGTTTCGTATTCGGACGTGTGCTGTTTCGCGTGACTCCGCTTGATAAATTCGGTTCTGTAAAGTGAGGAAAACGATATGCCGTCTGAAGTAATACAGTGGTTCCCCGGCCATATGGCCAAAACCAAGCGGCTCATTACGGAATGTCTGCCGCTTGTTGACATAGTTATAGAAATACTCGATGCGCGCATACCGCAAAGCTCGAAAAATCCCGACCTCGAGCGTCTTTGCGAGAATAAGCCGCGCCTTACGGTACTCTCGAAGTCGGGGCTTGCAGATCCCGAGATAAGCAAAAAGTGGCGCGAATACTACAAGTCGCAGGGTAAAGAAGCGATATTCTACGATTGCCGCGACGGTGCCAATATGAACGCTATCGAGCCCGCTATACGCCGTGTGCTCGAGGAAAAGCTCGAGCGCTACGAGGCGAAGGGTATGACGGGACGCCATCTTCGCGCGATGATGGTTGGCATACCGAACGTCGGCAAATCCTCACTTATCAACAAGCTCGCAGGTACGGGCAAGGCGAAGGTCGAGGACAGGCCGGGCGTTACGCGCACGAAGCAGTGGATACCGACGACTATCGGCATTGACCTACTTGATATGCCGGGCGTGCTCTGGCCGAAATTTGAGGATAAGACCGTTGGCGAAAACCTCGCCATAACGGGTGCTATCAAGGATGATATACTCGACATCGAGCATATTGCGATACTGCTTGTGGGTAGATTGAGGAGAACCGCTCCCGACAAGCTTTCGGAGCGATACAAGCTTGGCGATCTCTCGCAGTACGACGAGCTTGAGGATTGGGAGCTTTTTGAGGTTATCGGTAAGAAGCGCGGATTTCTCATCTCGGGCGGCGAGATAAACTACGAGCGTACCGCGAATATGCTCCTCGATGAGTTCCGCGGTGCGAAGATCGGACGAATTACGCTTGAGTTGCCGCCTGTGTAAGATAGGGAGAAACGGTCGCTTTTTGAAAAAAGCTCCGCAAAAACTTTACACAACGCATTCGCTGACAGAGGCTTTGGCTAAACGCTTCGATACGCTCCACCCAGCCAGGGACCTCGGCGACACCCGTGTCGCCACCCCGGCAACCGTTTTGCGGTAATCGTCAGATTGCCACATCTTTAGCGTTTTTGGCATAATCAGCCTCGCCCTTTGGGAGAGGTGGCACGGCAAAGCCGTGACGGAGAGGGCATAATATCTTTAGCGGTCGATTTGCTTTAATTGTTTTGCATTTGGCTCGTAGGGGCGAACTGCGTTCGCCTGATATATATTGGAGGCGTTTATGGAATTTACTATTGAAAAAGAATACGCCGCGAAGGGATATAAGGTCATATGCGGCACGGACGAGGCAGGTCGCGGACCGCTTTGCGGCAACGTCGTCGCGGGCGCGTGCATACTGCCCGTGGGCATAGAACTTCCGTATCTCAACGACTCCAAAAAGCTTACGGAAAAGCGTCGCGATGCACTCTACGAGCTTATCACGGCAAACGCCGTTTCGTGGGCGGTCGCCGAGGCGACGCCTGCGGAAATTGACGAATACAACATACTGAACGCCTCGCAGCTTGCGATGCGACGCGCTGTGGCAAAGCTTACGCCATCTCCCGACCTCACGCTCGTCGACGGCAACGTGGCGCGCGAGTTCACTATGGACACCGTGACAATCGTCGGCGGTGACGCGAAGTCGCCGTCTATTGCGGCGGCGTCGATACTCGCTAAGGTGACGCGTGACCGCGAGCTTTACGAGCTTGATAAGGCGTACCCGACGCTACTGCTTGCAAAGCACAAGGGCTATCCCACCAAGGCACATTATGAGGCGCTTAAGGCGTACATAGCAGAGCACGGCGAAATACCGTCGATATACCGCCGCAGCTTTCTTAAAAATCTCGATACGAAATGAGCTACAAGGGTGACATCGGAAAACGCGGCGAGGAGCTTGCCGCAGAGTATCTTATAAAAAACGGTTATAACGTTACGGCACGAAATTTTCACGTGTCGTACGACGAGATAGATATAATCGCCGAGGATGGTGGGCATATCGTTTTCGTTGAGGTGAAGGCGAGGGCGCAGACACCCGCAAACTGTCGGTATGGCAGACCGTGCGCGGCGGTGGACTACACAAAAAAGCAAAAGCTTCTTCGCGCGGTTGGCGAGTACATTCGCCGCGAGAAGCCTCAAAAAGCACCGCGAATTGACGTTATCGAGGTTTACTTTCCGCCGATACGTGAGGACACTCCTATTGAAATATCGCGCCTCATTCCAACTGAGATAAAGCATATACGCAACGCGGTCCACAAGTGACCGAGAGGAGTTTACATAATGAAGAATATCCCCCTTTTTGACCTTCACTGTGACACGCTTTACAAGTGCCACGATAAGGGAGCGAGCCTCAAGGATAACGAATTTGATATATCCTTTGGGCGGCTTGATGAATACAAAAAGCACGTTCAGGTGCTCGCGATGTGGAGTAGCTGGCGCATCGACGATGACACGGCTTACGCGCACTTTTTTGAAGCGCGCGAGCTGTTATACCGTGAGCTTGAAAATTCTACGCACCGCCTTTGCAGAAACGATGCAGAGCTTGCCGCGTGCGAGCAGGACGGCGTCGGGGCACTGTTTTTAGCGGTCGAGGGCGGCAAGCTACTCGGCGACGATATCGCGCGTCTTGACGCGCTTTACAAAAACGACGTACGCTTTTTAACGCTCGTTTGGAGCGCGACCTGCCATATCGGCGGCGGTCACGATACGAGCGAGGGACTGACCGATTTCTGCCGCGCCGTCGTAAGACGCTGCCACGAGCTTGGCATTATCCCCGACGTGTCGCATGCATCGGATAAAATATACTAGAAGATTATAGAAATCTC
>JAZSJI010000209.1:0-7429 GCA_045534235.1 Candidatus Flemingiibacterium sp.
TTATTTGTTTACTGCGGAACAATTTTTTCTTGTTCGTAGGGGAGACCTGCGGTCTCCCGCGGGCGAACACAGTTCGCCCCTACCGTGTATTGGTAAAAGGTTTTGCGATTTCTCCGCTAACTGTGCACGCCCTTTCGCTTCCGCTTTTAATATTATCTTATGATCTCGCCGCGCTCGCCGTCGAAGAGGAGTACACCGTATCCGTTGCCGTGAGTGCAGCCCTCTTCTTTAAGATAGCTGATAAAGCTTCTGCGAAGCGTGCTGTCGCTCGGGAGCTTGTCAACACCGACGTCGTGCTTGCGGTTGAATATGCGCCAGCAATCGTGGAACACGTTATAGGGGAACGTGAGAACGACGTCGTAGGAATCCACGAACTTTGCAATGTTGCTGCCGTCAGCGAAAACCTTTTCTCTGTAGGGCGGCCAGAAGAGATACGAGTGGCACACGATAGGCATAATATTACTCTTAAGCTGGGGCTTGAAGAACTCGTACGCACGCTTGTAGGACTCGATGCACGCTTCCTCGGTCAATTTTCCATCCGAGGGAATGTGCGAGAAGTAAACGGTGTCGCCCTTCTTAAGCTCCACGCCCGCCTTGGAATAGCTATCGGGAAGAAACTCCGAAACCTCAAGCTCGAGGCGTCCGAAGCGGAAAATGCGGATTGCGGTGAAGAGGAAGAACCAATCGCAGTAAACGCCCGTAATGCCGTAAAGCTCGCGGCACTCGCGCACCTTAACGGTAAAGTCGGTAAGGCTCTCCCAAAGAAGGTCCTCGGAAATTCCGCGCTTTTCGTATTCGCGCTTCATAAACGGAATCGTGAGCAGCCAGAACAGCAGCTCTGCCGTGTATCTGTGATAGCCCTCGGCACACTTTGCGTCGGTAAGTCTCAAATATTCCTTAGTTCTTCTGTAAAGATCGTCGCGCGAGATCGCCATATCAAATTCGCAGTACTCGTTTGCGATAGGCGCGATATCGCCGCCCATCACCTCGTTTGCGGTAAGTATAAACTCGCGGTCAGATGGCTCAACGCCTATATTACAAAGTATTTCTCTCATTTCTGTTGTATTCATAATAATCTCCATTTCGCCGCGTAATGCGATTTTACCTATATTTTATAGCACACACTTACCCTTGTCAATAGATTTTAGTATACAAAACATATATTTTTGTATACCAAAGCAGCGCTGAGCGCAAAGCGTGATGTTCTTATCGGAGAAATGACGAATCAGATTGCTACCATGCAGCAAAGTTGATCCGCAGTAAACAAATAATTAACGCCGACAGATTTTCAGGGTCTGTCGGGGAATTTTTCGAATTTGTGTAAGAGGGTTTCGATAGTATTAAAGACTATCCACCGTACCGACCTTCTTTGAGTCGAATTTCTTTAGCAATTCCGTTTTCAAAATAAACTTCATACCAAAGTGAATTATCATAACTCATAATCCATTCGGGGGTATTGTCGCGAATCATATACGTTCCGTAAGTAATTTCTCCCGATTCGTTACGGCGCGATTTAGTAAATTCGCCATATCTTTCAACAACATCCTCTTCTGTTTTTCCAATAATAAAATTATCGTTGAATTTATAATAGGTAGGATGATAATAATGGAAAATGCCGATTGATAATACCAAAAGAATAATTGTGCAAATAACCGAAAGAAGTATTTTCTTTTTCACATAGGACCTCCAATATATAATTTCTGTTTGTTATATAAGTCATTTATCGCCAGTTTCGCATTTGTATTACAAAGACTCAGGGCAAGGCCCATACCCCTAAGGTTGCGCGAATTCAAAGGCTCTCCCTTTGGGAGAGCTCCCGCGATAGCGGGTGAGAGGGCGATTTACAGCAATTTTTCTATTCTCTCATTGATCACTCTATCGATCATTCGGCAAACGCCGTCAAAATTTTCATCTATGTCTTTATTGGAAAAGCGCAAAACATAAATTCCATATCTGTCAAGAATTCCAGTTCTTGCCGCGTCGTGTGCTTTGCCCTGATTTGTATAGTGCTGTGAACCGTCAAGCTCTATCACAAGACGAGCACTATGACAATAAAAGTCCGCAATAAAATTATCTATGATTCGTTGCTTGTATATCTTTACCGGGTAATATCGCAAAAAATCATACCATAAATGTTTTTCATGCCGAGTCATATTACGGCGTAAAATTCTTGCGACATTCAACAACTCATTATTTTTCTTTAACGGTTCTCGCTCCATTTTGCCCTCTCCGTCGGCTACGCCGCCACCTCTCCCAAAGGGAGAGGCTTTTTGTTAGCCCCATTATAACAAAAAACCGCAGAGAAAACGGTCAGCGCCTTTCATTATATTACAAAGTTGCCGTCCTCAAACACCTTAACATCAGTTCCGTCAGCCTTGATGCCGACAATCTCCATATCAGCCGTGCCGATCATAAAGTCGACGTGGTTTGCACTGCGGTTACCGCCGCGTGCGAGCAGCTCCTCCTCGGTAAGCTTTTCGCCACCCTTCATCGTGTCGGGGTAGCACTCGCCGAGCGCCAAATGGCAGGACGCGTTCTCGTCAAAGAGCGTGTTGTAGAAAAGTATGCCGAGGTTTGAAATAGGCGAGTCGTAAGGGATAAGCGCGACCTCTCCGAGTCGGCGCGAGCCCTCGTCGGTGTCAAGTAAGCGGTCGAGCGCACGAAGTCCCGATTCTGCGCCGTGGTTTACTACTGCGCCGTCCTTGAATTCAAGCCAGAACTTGTCGATAAGCTCGCCCTGATAGGACAGCGGCATTGCGGAATATACCTTACCCTCTGCCTTTCTGCAGTCTGGCATCGTGAATATCTCCTCGGTGGGCATATTCGGGAAGTATGACACCTTATCGCGGCACTTTTCCGAGCCGCCCTTCCAGATGTGTCCGTCGGCAAGACCTACGGTAAAATCGGTGCCAAGCGAGTTCTTCATACGAAGCGTTACAAAGCGCTCGGTATTCAGCACCTTAGCGCGGCGCTTTAACATTCTGTCGTGACGCTTCCACTTCTTAACGCAGTCGCCGCGTCCGATGCGTACGGTCTTGAAAATAGCCGCCCAAAGCTTCTTGACTGCGTTTGCAGGTGTGTCGCTTGGGAACACCTTCTTCGCCCAAGCCTCGTTCGGGTACGCAACGACAGTCCAGCGTACACCGCCCTCATCCATTATCTTATAGAACTCCTTGAACGCCTTGCGACCTGCGAGTGTGCTCGCCATCATCTTGTCGCTGTCTGCACCCGCAAAAATATCGGGATCCTCCGCCACGATAGCTATGGAAACACAGCCCTCGCGTGCGTAGTAGTTGCGCGACTCTGCCTTCCACTCGGGTACAGTCTTAAACTGTTCAAGGTCGGCATAGTCGACGCGTATACGCGCCGCACGCTCATCGTCCCACATCATTACAACGTCCTTCGCGCCGAGCTTAAAGCACTCCTCCTCGACCATTCTGCCAAGCTCTGCCGCCTCAACGGGACAACGAAGTACAACGTATTTATCGCTCGTTACGTTTACGCCGAGCGATGCGATTATTCTTGCATATTCCTGTAAATTTTCCTTGAATGCCATAGTATTATATCTCCTTTTTGTTAGTATGGGAATACGGGGGATACGGTCGCTTTTTGTAGAAAAGCAGTCGTTTGCAACGACGGCAAAAACTTTAATCAACGTTTTCGCTAAACTCTTGCTCGCAAAAGCAAGCTCGGAAGTTTTGTGCTCCCGATACGCAACCGCTCGAACTCGCTTCGATTTTCGTGTCCCGCGCCATATCCAGCCGGGAACCCTGCATCCCGGCAACTGTTTAGCGGCACCGAGCGATGGCGAAGTCACGTCAGAAGCATCGACTTAAGGCGCAGACGCTTCGCTGTGCGCCAAGTTAGCCGAAGCCGCAGGCGCGTTGCTACGCTCCGCGCAAAACGTTCGTGCGCGTTGTGCGCTACCTTCGCCGCCGAGCGAAGCAAGGCGGCACCCACTCACGTAAAGATGTCGCTAAAAAGCGATAACCACAAAACGGTTGCCGGGATGTGGGGCCCGGCTACCGAGAGCGCGGTGCACGAAGCTCGAAGCGTGATGTGCCGACCGAGAGCGCTAAATTCAGTTCTTGATTTCGCAAGCAAGATATGAGCGAAGCGTTGTATAAAAGTTCTTTGCACAGCTTTCTTTCAAGAAAGCGCGTTTCTCCTCGCCCTCGTTATATATCCATCAACCTAAGTAGCGTCTGCGCGTAGATGCGCACTGCTTTGTCTACGTTGTCGACGGTGATGTATTCGTTTTTCTGATGCGCGGTTTCCTCACAGCCGGGCATAACGGGGCCGAAGGAAACGATATTCGGCATAGCGCGAGCGTACGTACCGCCACCCATTGTGAAGGGCTCGGTAGTATCGCCGGTCACCTCGCAGTAAACCTCGTGGAGAGTTTTGATGAGCGAGCCGTTTCTGTCCATATAAACGGGAGCCTTGTTAGCGCACGCATCCACGCTTACGCCGTACTGCGCACAGTTTGCCGTGAGCATCGTGAGTATCGCGTCGTAATTCTTGGTTACAGGATAGCGGATGTCGACCGTCATAACGACCTCGTCGCCGCGTACCTCTATAACACCGAGATTTAATGTAAGCTCGCCGCTCTCGCTGTCCCACGTGTTAACGCCAAGACCCGCACCGTCGCACTTTGCACCAAACTTCTTCGTCACAAACTCGGAGAGCGCACAAGGCGACTTTTCGTTTACCGCCTTCATACATTCAATGATAGCGTTTACACCGAGCGCGGGAGTGCTGCCGTGTACCGACACGCCCGTTGCCGCAAACTTCTCGCCGCCGACTACGCACTCGCACGCATCAGGCACCATATTCGATGCCTGGCCGCCCGAAACGCTGTCAATGCCTGCCACGGAAAGAGGCATCTTGAGTTCGAACACCGAAATACCCTTCTCACCGTATCCGCAGGGGAAATTAGCGTCGGGGGTAAAGCCGAACGTCGGAAGCTCCTCGTTTTCTTTGTAGTATTCCATATCGCGCCACTCGCCTGCTTCCTCGGTAAGGCCGAAGATGATGCGTACGCGACGCCCGAGGCGAATCTTCGCGTTTGCGAGCACGCGCATAGCGTAAATACACATAAGCGCAGGTCCCTTGTCGTCGAGTACACCGCGTCCGATGAGGCGCTCCTCACCGTCGACGGTAACGCGTGTCAGCGCGAAGGGGGGATAATCCCAATCCGCGCCCGCGGGAACGACGTCAAGATGTGCCAAAATGCCAATCATCTCATCACCCTCGCCGATCTCTGCCCAGCCGAGCATATTGCCGCACTTTTTGGTGCGAAAGCCGAAGCCCTCGCAAAGCGCGAGCACATAGTCAAGCGCGTCCGCACAGTTTTTGCCGAAGGGGTACGTTTCGTCGCCCTGCTCGGTAACGCTCGGAATACGAAGAAGTCCGTCGAGATCGGTGTAAAATTGTTCTACCATTGTGTTATATCTCCTTGATATTATATTGTACTAAATTATTTGTTGTAGGGAATACGGTCGCTTTTTGAAAAAAGCTCCGCAAAAACTTCACTCAACGCTTCGCTCACATTTTGTCAGCAAATGTAAAGTCGAAATTTAGCGCTCTCGATACGCGATCGAAGTTTGCGCTTCGAGCATCGTATCCCGCGCCATATCCAGCCGGGAGCCCTGCATCCCGGCAACTGTTTAGCGGTTATCGGATGATGGTAATATCCCGCTCTGAGTGGGTACCGGGTGCGCAAACTCCAAAGATGTGAAGCTGCTTGATTTTGGTTACACGGTTTCCGGGGTGGCGACACGGGTGTCGCCGAGGCCCCTGGATACCGAGAGCGTGGGCTACAGTTTAGCCAAACACTCTGTTGCGGCGAAGCCCTATAAAGTTCTTTGCACAGCTTTCTTTCAAGAAAGCGCGTTTCTCCTTATGCGTCGCATTTTCTCTTTTGCATTCTCCTACGCCTTATCGCTGCCGTCGGCGATACCGCCGACGATGCGGCTGTTCTCGTCAAAATCAAGTATAGTCGATAAGATGTAGTTTGATACGTACATCCCCTTTGGCGTAAAGAAGTACCTATCGCCGTCGTAGACCATAAAGCCGTTGTCGATGTAGAGCTGTAAGCGTCTGCCGTAAAGCGCATCGAAGTTTAGCCCGAAGCGCGTGGAAAACTCCCTCGATGAGATGCCCTCGGTAAGACGGAGCCGTAGCATTATGTACTCTCCCACGCGCTCGTTTGGCGCGAGAGTGTAAAGCTCATCCACGGGCTGTGCGCCCTTTAGGTGCTGCTCCTCCATAAAGATACCGTCACCCGTCAGCATACCGCCCTTTGTCATATCCGCTTCCATTGAATCAATGTAAAGCATCATATCGCGCTTCATCGAGAAGCGCATATTGTTGAAGTACGAATGTGCCGCGCAGCCAAGACCGAGGTACTCCTCGGCATTCCAATATTTTAAGTTGTGCCGGCATTCACGCCCGGGCCTTGCGAAATTCGATATTTCGTACTGCCTGTACCCTCTCGCCGCAAGATTATAGATGCAGTCGAGGTACATATCTGCCTCGGTGTCCTCATCGGGCAGTATCAGCGTGTCACGAAGGCGCGCAAACGGCGTGCCGTCCTCTATCTTCAGCCCGTACACGGAGATGTGCTCGGGCGCGATAGCGGTTACGTAATCGAGAGTACGCGCAAACGAATCCGCCGTCTGAAGCGGAATACCGTACATAATATCAACGCTTATGTTGTCAAAGCCCGCCTGACGCGCCGCCTTGTAGCTCGCCTCGAACTCCTCAAGCGTGTGTATACGCGACAGCGCCGCAAGCTCGTCTGCCTGCGCGCTTTGAAGCCCGATGCTCAGGCGATTGACGCCCATTTTGCGGTATTTTTTGAGTGATGCAAGCGTAACCGTCGCGGGATTTGCCTCTATTGTAAACTCCGCACCTCGCGCTACGTTAAAGTTGCGCTTGATGCCTGCGAGCAGCTCGCACATCGTGTCGACGGGAAGCGCGGTCGGCGTACCGCCGCCGATGAATACGCTGTCGACGATATAGTTCCGCGCCGCCGCAGAGTAGTCCTCCATTTGGAGAAGCACGGCGTCGACGTAACGCTGCATCAGCGCGTCCGAAGCGCCCGACTGTGAGTAGAAGTCGCAGTACGCGCATTTCGCGTGGCAGAATGGGATGTGGACGTAGAGTCCAAGCTTCTTTTTTTGCATTTTTCTTCCTCTTTTGATAGAGTGATTGGTTTGCCGTAACCGCTTGTATATTGCTCGCACCCGTTCAACGGGTGCTCGGTCGGGGGAAGGGACCATCTCAAACGCCGAAGTTCCCTCCCCCGACACCCCCATCTCCTTGGCTAAAACTTCGTTTTTAGTCGGACATTTCATAACTTTTAGCCGAGTTAGCCGAGCCTGGTGGTGGGGTGCAGGGGAGGAGGGCGGAGCGGCGTCTGAGC
>JAZSJI010000072.1:0-2154 GCA_045534235.1 Candidatus Flemingiibacterium sp.
CAAATGAGAGGTGGTTACATATGATATCACCCGAAATTGTTGAAGAAATTAAATACAGAAACGACATCGTGGACGTTGTAAACACCTACGTGCCCCTAAAGCGCGCGGGCTCTAATTACAACGGAAGCTGTCCCTTCCACAGCGAGCGCACACCGTCCTTTACGGTGTTCCCCGCAACGCGCAGCTTTTATTGCTTTGGCTGCGGTGCGGGCGGCGACGTTGTGACGTTCATTATGAAGCGCGAAAATCTCGACTACGTTTCGGCACTCGAGCTTCTTGCAAACCGCGTCGGAATTGAAATTCCGAAGGACGCAAGAACGCGTGAGGAAGAGGCGAACACGGTGAAGCGTGAGCGTGTGCTTTCGATGAACCGTGAGGCGGCGAGATTTTTCCACGCGGCGCTTTACGATCCAAAGCTCGGTGCAAAAGGACTTAAGTATCTCACCGAGCGCGGACTTTCAGGCGCGACAATAAAACACTTCGGTCTTGGCTTTGCGCCTGACGGATTTGGCGCACTGACCGATCACTTAACAAAGCTTGGATATACAGCCGAGGAAATGTCCGTAGGCTTTCTCTGCGGAATATCCAAAAAGACGGGCAGACCGTACGACTATTTCCGCAACCGCGTTATATTCCCGATAATCGACGTTACGGGCAACGTGGTAGCGTTCGGCGGGCGCGTTATGGACGACTCTATTCCGAAGTATCTTAACACGTCGGACACGCCTGCATTTAAAAAAAGTCGAAACCTTTTCGCGCTGAACTACGCGAAAAACAACTGCTCGGACAGAATAATTCTGTGCGAGGGATATATGGACGTCATCGCGCTTCACGCGAACGGCTTTGAAAATGCCGTCGCAACGCTCGGCACGGCGATAACTCCCGAGCAGGCGCGCATTATGGCGAAATATACGAAGCAGGTCATAATCTCATATGACACGGACGAGGCAGGACAGCGTGCTGCAAATAAGGCGATAAAGCTTCTTGGCGAGGTCGGACTTGACGTGCGTGTGCTTCGCGTTACGGGTGCCAAGGACCCCGACGAGTTTATGAAGAAAAACGGCTCGACGGCGCACGAGAAGTTTAAGCTGCTGCTTGACGGAAGTAAGACGCAGTTTGAGTATAAGCTTGACAACGTACTCTCCAAATACGATACCTCGATAGTTGACGGCCGTATTAAAGCGGCGTCGGAGCTTTGCACTATTATCAGCGAGGTGTATTCCGAGGCGGAACGCGAGGTTTATATCGGCGTTGTTTCGCAGAAGCTCGATATACCGCGCGACAGCTTGAAGAATGACGTCAAGCGTATGATGCAGAAAAACGAGCGAGTGCAGAAAAAAGAGGAGTTTCGCGGACTTGTCAATAAGACCGCGGGCTACGGTGATCGTGTAAACCCCGATACGGTAAAAAATACGGGCGCGGTCAATACGGAGGAAAATATCCTTGGAATACTGCTGATATATCCCGAGCATTTGGCGAGCGTTAAGCGCGGCACATTGAGGCTTTCAGAAGACGATTTCTTCTCGGAGTTCAACAGACGCGTCTTTAACGAAGCGCTCGCGCGGTGCGACGAAACGGGCAAGTTTGATTTTACCCTGCTCAACGAGGTGTTTGATGCGGATGAGATGGGGCGTATAACGTCTATGGTCGTTCGACGCAGACAGCTTAAGGAAAACGGTGCAGAGCTGCTTTCCGATATGATAAAGAGGCTTCGCGAGGAATCGTCAAGGCGTAAAATGTCCGGAGATGATATGGCACAGATCGCGGATATACTCGCAAGCAAGCGAAACAAGAATAAAAAGAGCTGACCTACTTGAAATTTAACTCATAAAATAATTAAAACAAAGGATGGCTAAAGGTTTGAAAAACATAACCGAAAACAACGAAACGGCACAAAAGCGCGATGCCGTCACGGAGCTGATAACGCGCGCAAAGAGCAAGGGCACGATAACCTCTGCGGAGATCACCCAGGCACTCGCGGGCTCGGACTGTGATATTGATAAAGTCTATGAGCAGCTTGAGGAAAACGGCGTAGATATTGAATACCTTGACTCGACGGAGCTTATGGACAGCGAGAGCGAAGCTGAGATATACGACAGCGTAGACGACCAAGGACTTATTGCGATGCAGGAGGGCCTTGCGGTCGATGATCCC
>JAZSJI010000039.1:0-5113 GCA_045534235.1 Candidatus Flemingiibacterium sp.
ACAGATGCTATTAAGTACGGTATCGTTGGCTTTACACTGTACGAATCCATAATAATTTGCGAATAGTTTCCAAAGAAAAGCAGATCGGATAAAATAAGTACCATACCGCCAACAACAGAAAGAATGACAGAAACGATCAACGGCTTTTTTGTTATCCTTTTTTCACCCCTCCAAAGCCCGGTTTCCTTGCCGAGCCAGATGCCTGCGGCTCCCAAGAAAATGCCGTATACCGCTGCCTGCATTGCGGTAATAACACCCATAATGATATCAGGAGGAAAGCCTCCAAGTCCGCCGGCATCCAACTCTTCGAGAAGCTGCCGTTGCATCTCTGCGGGATAACTGTCTAATACATAAATGCCTGTAAAAAAGCCGCCAACAATACCTACGATCGCGAAAAATAATAGGTTTTTCCAATACGTCTTTATAAACCCTTTCATAAATACCTCTGCGAATCAGACATTACTTCTTCAATACCTTTTTGCACCAAGTGCGTTTGTTGCAGTTCGGACACGTCAAATACCGAGTCGTTCCTCTATGCATCGCATTAAGTGCCTGCTTGTAGGTAGGTACGATCTCGTAACCGCAATTTTTGCACTTATAAGCACCTACGCTGACCTCGAGCTTTAATGCGTAGAAGCACGGTATCAGAAAGACCGCGCAGAGCGTAAGTATTGCAACGAGCATCCAAGGGCCCTCGGGCATAAAAGCCGCGATAATCGCAAGACCTCCAATTAATCCAATGATACTCACTGTCATAATTGTCCACATTGCATTCCAAATAGTTTTGTTTTTCTTTTCCAATTCCTTTGCCATTTCAAGCAAAAGCTGTTCATTTTTTTGATCGTTGTTTTCCATACAGATCTTCTCCCCACTTAACAATTCATTTACACTGATTCCGAGAATATCACAGAGCTCAAGCATTATCGAAGTATCGGGCATTGCGATGCCGCGTTCCCACTTTGATACTGCCTTATCTGTGAAGTTGAGTTGTTCAGAAAGCTGCATTTGTGTTAGATTTACCTTTTTTCTGCACTCGGCAATAAATTTTCCTATTTTCAATTGATCCATAGTTGGCCTCCTTTTGCTTACAGTATAGCCGTTATTACTCACAAAGTACACCTACCAATGGTTTAGTTGGGGAGAAATCAACCGTTTGTAGAGTAGATTTTGATGTCAAATTCTTATTTACATTTCTGTTTTATCGCCGGTTTCTCTTTTGCATGACAACGGTGAAGGGCAAAGCTCATGCCACCATTCATTATAGCAAAAATCAGCAGAGAAAACAAGTTCTCTGACGAAATTCGTGTATGGCGGAGCGTCGCGGTCGAAGGTCCCTGCAATTTTGTAATCCTCTTCATGAGCATAAGCAAAGGCTCCTAACTTTTGTTTGCAAGATTTTTGTCGGAAAAGGTTTACAAAACGGTTGACTTGTGGTAGAATTATCTTAATATGTTGACGAAGAATAAAGGAGCAGTTATGGACTTCACAAACCTCAAAAGTTTTCTTGACAGTATGGTCGAAAGCGGTCGTACTCCCGGCTGTGCCGTAACCGTTTATAAGGACGGCAAGGTAGCGTTCACACACGCCACAGGCGTGTCTTCCATCGAAGAGGGCACACCACTTACGGGGGAGGAGTATTTCAACATCTACTCCTGCTCAAAGGTGCTCACCGTCACGGCAGGCGCACAGCTGCTCGAGCGCGGCGAGTTTCTTCTAAACGATCCGCTTTACGAGTACGTGCCCGAATATAAGCATATGTCGATAAAAACGGCTGATGGCGACATAATCGAGGCGAAAAATCCTATAACCGTTGGCGATCTTTTTACGATGAGCACAGGCTTTGACTACAACTTTAATTCGCCCGCACTTACCCGTCTTCGTGAGGAAAATCCAAGCTATACGACTGCCGATTTCCTGCGTGCAAGAGCGTCTGACACCCTCTACTTCGAGCCGGGTACTCATTGGCAGTATTCGCACAGCCACGATCTTCTCGGCGGCTTAATATCCGTCATAACGGGCAAAAAATTCCGCGATTACGTAAAAGAAAACATCACGGGTCCGCTCGAAATGGACAAGTCCGTTTACCACCTGACGTCCGAAATTGAGGCAAAAATGGCGTCGCAGTACACGTTCGTGCCGAACGATAAATCACAGCAAAATCTCTCTATGGTAGAAGCGCAGATACGCGGCAATGCGTCGAGCGGCTACTTTAAGAACGTCGGCAAAGCCAAGGGCTCAGTTTCAGGCACTTCTCCCGAGTTTGACAGCGGAGGAGCAGGAATTATCACCACCGTTCACGACTACGCAAAGCTTACAGCGGCGCTCTCGTGCGGCGGCCTTGGCGCAAACGGCGAGCGTATACTCTCACCGAAAACAGTCGAGCTTATGAAGGTAAATCGCCTTAACGCCGCACAAACGGTAGATTTCAACTGGAAGCAGCACATCGGACACGGCTACGGGCTTGGCGTGCGTACGCATATCGACAAGCGCATTTCCGGACTTAACGCCAACCTCGGGGAGTTCGGCTGGGGCGGCGCGGCAGGCGCAAACGTAATCGTCGATACAGACGAGCGTCTTGGCGTATTTTTTGTGCAGCACATGCTAAACCCGCGTGAGGAATGGTATCAGCCGAGGCTTATAAATGCGGTGTATTCCTGCATTTACTAAAACAGGGAAGAGTACCTAAACAATAGGCTTTTTACGGGTGATTACACCTTAAAAATAAAGAAAAAGACGGTTATACACCGTCTTTTCTTTTTATGTCAGATATATTTCTAGTAAACATTTTAGTACTGCCACACTTATAAAAGTTGAGTACAATGCATACGACACCATTTGTTCAACAATTATACAACGGTAATTATTTTGTATAATTAATATCTTAAAAGGACATCCAGTAAAATTTTGTATAATTGCACCAGCACGCAAAACTTTTATTAGGTGGAGCGGGTATAGCCGCGAGTCTACGAGCTCGTGAACGCTCGGTGTCACGCTGCGGTATCCAAGCTTACGTTGCTTATTATACAGTTATACGCACTGTGTTTGCGTACCGCTTGTTGGATGCGTATTCATATGGCGACTTTGTGGCTCCTTACAGCGTGACGCCTACAGTATACTTGATACTACCGCGCACACGCTGTGAGCTGTGAGAATACGCATAATTACCGATCTGACATCCAATAGCGTGAGGTCGAACGTATACTTATAAGAATCGGAGCTTGCCAGCGGCTGTGAGAAATTTGCAGAGTAAGCCGCTAGTGTAACAATTAGCCTGTAGCAGCTCACAGCACAACGCCAAACTAATAGTTATACGTTTCACATTCTCAGAATAGCTGCTACAGCCACAAAAAAGCAGGTGCAGAACACACCGCACCCCTATTTTGACCTATTTCGCTTCCCTGGATTATACAAAATTTGCATTTTGTATAATGAACACTATTTTTCAGTAGGGCTGAATATGCATCCCCTTCTGCGCCATTCGCTACAAAGTATGCAAAGTGCCGCCGTGTAAACGGCGGCACTTTATCTGTTATAAGCTCTTTACAAACTCGCCGATGCCTTCGATTGCTTTTCCGATATGCTCGACCGAGTATGCGTACGAAATGCGCGCGAAGCCCTCACCGCATTTTCCAAACGCTGTTCCGGGCACTATAGCTATTCCCTTTTCGTCGAGGAGTCTTTGACAAAATTCATCACTCGAGAGACCAAACTTTCCAATGTTCGGGAATACGTAGAATGCGCCCTCTGCTTCAAAGCATTCGATGCCTTGTCCGCGAAGTCCTGCTAAAATGTACTTCCTGCGGCGGTTATATTCGCTTGCCATCATTTCTATATCAGCATCACCGTTTCGCAGTGCCTCGATAGCCGCGAGCTGACTCGTCGTAGGCGCGCACATTATCGCGTACTGATGTATCTTGTGTATCTGCTCAACTATGGGTGCCGGCGCGCAGAGGTAGCCAAGACGCCAGCCCGTCATCGCGTACGCCTTCGAAAAGCCCGATACGGTTATCGTGCGCTCCCACATTCCGTCAAGCGTAGCTATCGGCGTATGCTTGAAGCCGTATGTAAGCTCGCCGTAGATTTCGTCGGACAGTACCATTATATCAGTGCCGCGAAGGATGTCGGCTATCTCCTCAAGCTCATCGCGCGTAAGCACCGCGCCCGTGGGATTGTTCGGGAACGGGAGTATTAAAAGCTTGGTTTTGTCAGTAATTGCCGCGCGAAGTGCTTCGGGTGTCAACTTGAAATTGTCCTCTGCCTTGGTTTCGATATAAACCGGCACGCCGTGTGCAAGCTCCACTATAGGTCCGTAGCAGACGAACGCGGGGATCGGTATAATCACCTCGTCGCCGGGGTTCACGAGCGCACGAACGCCGATGTCTATAGCCTCACTGCCGCCAACGGTGACGATAACATCACTCTTTGGCGTATACGCGAGGTTAAAGCGGCGGTTCAAGTAGTTGCATATTTCCCTGCGAAGCTCCATTATACCGTCGTTCGAGGTGTAATACGTTTTACCGCGTTCAAGGCTCTCGATGCCTGCCTCGCGGATATGCCACGGCGTGAGGAAATCAGGCTCGCCCACCGTCAAGGAAATAACGTCCTTACGGTCACCGAGCAGATCAAAGAATTTGCGTATGCCCGACGGCTCGATATTCTGAACCGTTTTGGATAAAATTTTAGAGTAATCCATTTTTACAGCGTACCTCGAAGATCAACCTCGCACGGACCGTAAATAGCGCCCTTATCCTTATATTTGCGAAGCACAAAATGTGTAGACGTGGAAACGATATATTCGATCGGCGCAAGCTTCTGCGCTACAAAGAAGGCAACTTCCTTCATAGTGCGGCCCTCGATAAACACCGCAAGGTCAAAGCTTCCGCTCATAAGGTAAAGCGACTGTACCTCGGGATAGTTGTATATCTTCTGTGCGACCTTGTCAAAGCCGCGGTCGCGCTGGGGTGCGACCTTAAGTTCAATAAGCGCGGTCACGTATTCCCTGTCGGTCTTATCCCAGTCAACGAGCGTCTTGTAGCCAAGGATAACGCCGTCCTTTTCGTAGGTTTTGATCATATCCTTAATGTCGCCGACCTCTTTGTCGAGCATTACGGCG
>JAZSJI010000166.1:0-2007 GCA_045534235.1 Candidatus Flemingiibacterium sp.
AGTTTTTGCGGAGCTTTTTTCAAAAAGCGACCGTATCCTATATGTTAAATTAAGGAGATCAAACTATGGACAAAATAGTAATCGCACTTGACGGACCGAGCGGTGCGGGTAAGAGCTCGCTTGCAAAGGCTATTGCCGCGCGTCTTGGCATCGTTTACCTTGACACGGGCGCACTTTACCGCACGGTCGGACTTTTTGTAAGACGAAACGACGTCGATCCGCACGACGAGGAGGCGGTAAAGCCGCTTCTGTCGGGACTTGATATCGACGTAAAGATCGAAAACGGTACTCAGCAGGTCTACCTTAACGGCGAGTGTGTCGGCGACGCTATACGCACGCCCGAGATGTCGATGTACGCATCCGCGGTGTCGGCACTGCCCGTGGTACGCGCGTTTTTGCTTGATACACAGCGTGCGTTCGCAAGACGCTCGTCCGTTATAATGGACGGACGTGATATCGGAAGCGTGGTGCTTCCCGACGCTGACGTTAAGATATTCTTAACCGCGAGCGACGAGGTTCGTGCCGAGCGCAGACTCAAGGAGCTTCTCGAAAAGGGGCAGAACGTCACCTTCGACGAGGTACTCTCTGATATGAGAGCGCGTGACCACGCTGACTCCACGCGTGCTGCCGCTCCATTAAAGCAGGCAGACGACGCGGTACTGCTCGATAACAGCGAGCTTGATATGGAGGGCACGATAGAGCGTGCGCTCGAAATAATCGCGTCGGCGAAATAATTTGAAGTGATCAAGGAGAAGATATGAGTTTTTACAAGGGCGTGAGAGTGTGTCTTGGAGGCATTTACAAGTGCCTTTTCAGAGTGCATATTCACGGAGCCGAAAATGCACCAAAGAGCGCCGGATACCTCGTGGTATCAAACCATATAAGCTTTCTCGACGTTTTCAGCCTTGCCGTGTCAATTCGTCCGCAGATACGCTTTATGGCAAAAAAGGAGCTTTTCTCGGTCCCACTGCTCAGCGGACTTATAAAGGCGCTCGGAGCGTTTCCCGTTGACAGAAAGGGAAGCGCCGTAGCACCGATAAAAAAATCAATCGCGCTGATTGATGCAGGCGAGGTCGTCGGAATGTTCCCGACAGGTCACCGATACACAGGCGTCAAGTTCGATACGGCAAGAGAAAATGTCAAATCGGGCGCGGCGATGGTCGCTTACCGTGCAAAGTCGTCCGTCCTGCCGATTTTTATTGCCACTAAAAACGACAAGGTCGCACTCTTTCGCAGAATAGACGTCTATATCGGAAAGCAGATAGAGTATGACGAGCTTGGCTTTGAGTCGGGCGGCTCGGCGGAGTATGACAGCGCGGCAGGGGTTATTTACGAGCGTATAGCGGCACTGATGCCCGAGGAGAGAAGGACGAAATGAGCGTAACCGTTGCAAAACTTGCCGGATTTTGCTTTGGCGTGTCGCGCGCAGTCGATACTGTCGAAGCGGCAATAGCCGAGGGTGGCACTGTCTGCACGCTCGGTAAGCTTATTCACAACCCCGGCTTTATCCGCGATCTTGAGGCGCGCGGCGTACGCGTTATTGACGCGGAAGAGATAGAGGCTGTTGCGGCGGCGTCGGGGGAAGATAACCCGACGGTCGTATGTACGCGAGCTCACGGCATTACGAAGGGGCTTGACGCGGCACTTCGCGAGCTTGAAGGGAAGTATCCGCACTTTACGGTTAAGGACTGCACCTGTCCGTACGTTAAGAAGATACACAAAATAGCAGCGGAGGAAACGAGTGAGGACACTGTGCTTTGCGTGCTTGGCGACGAAAAGCATCCCGAGGTCGAGAGCTTCGTAAGCTACGCAAATTGCGGCTGTGTGGTCGCACCGACTGCCGACGAGCTCGAAAAAAAGATGGCGCTTGTCGATTTTACCCAAAAGCGCCCGATTTTAGTAGCACAGACTACGCAAAATCTAATAGAATGGAAAAAAACTATTAATTTTTTTGAAAAACTATATACAAATGCAAAAATATATGATACAATATGTAGTGTAACAGAA
>JAZSJI010000128.1:0-13202 GCA_045534235.1 Candidatus Flemingiibacterium sp.
AGGCGGCGAGATCGGCGAGCTTCAGAGAGTTACCTGGATAATCACCGACTGGTACCGCACGCAGAGCTATTACGACGGCGGCGATTGGCGTGCTACCTGGGCAGGTGAGGGCGGAGGCGTTCTCATCAACCAGTGTCCGCACCAGATCGACCTCGTTTCGTGGGTGCTCGGCAAGCAGCCGAGGTATGTCAACGGCTTCTGTCAGTACGGCAGATGGCACGATATTGAGGTTGAGGACGAGGTAACGGCGTATTTCGAGTACGACAACGGCGCGACGGGTATGTTCATCACTACGACGGGCGAGGCTCCCGGCACGAACCGCTTTGAGGTTTCGGGCACGAAGGGTAAGCTTCTCTGTGAGGACAACAAGCTCTTCTTCTATAAGAACGAAACCGACTCGCAGGAGTGGTCGAAGACGAGCGAAAACGGCTTCAGAAAGCCGCCGATGGAGATAATCGAGGTGGAAACCGACGGCGAAAACTTCCAGCACGCAGGCATTATCAACAACTTTACCGAAACGCTTCTCGGCAAGGCGGAGCTTTTCGTCGACGGTAAGGAGGGCATAAACGGCGTTGAGCTTATGAATGCTATCGAGCTTTCCGGCTGGAAGGGCGGCGCACGAGTACAGCTTCCCGTTGACGAGGACGAGTATCTGACGGAGCTTAACCGTCGCCGTGCAACCTCAAGACATAAGGTTGTTGTTACTTCTAAAGTTGCCGATACTACCGGAACGTTCTGAAATAATATAAATTTTCTAATAATATAAACGGAGGTTTATCTAATGTCTACAATAACTTTACACGATGATGCGCAGGTAATTCGCGATATAATCGCTGCGGCAAAAGCAAATGGCGAAACTACCGCGATTATTCCGAGGATAAACCCGATTACCGGTGCTGAAATTTACAATATCGCTTCGACCGTGTGGCTTGATTCCGACACAACCGTTATCCTCGACGGCTGCACGCTCCGCTTTGCGGACGACGTTACTTGCAATATGTTTGCAAGTGTTGGCGCGTGGGATAACCGCGATGGCGAGGCTGTCAATAAGGGATACAAGAATATCAAAATTCTCGGCAAAAACGGCGCGAGATTTGAGGGCGGCAACTCCAACGGACAGACGGAGAAAACCGTTTCGGTAAAATATCATATGACTCACAATTCCTTCATTTTCCTTCGTAACGTTGAGGGCTTTGAGATTGGCGGAATAGAGTGTGTTGAGCCGAGATATTGGTGCTTTACGAATATTGCCGTACGTCACGGAAGCATTCACGATATCCGTTTTGATTGCCATAACAAAATGCCAAATCAAGATGGCATCGACCTTCGCACGGGCTGCAACAACATCGACATTTACAATATCACGGGTGCTACCGGTGACGACACCGTAGCTCTTACAGCTGCCGGAATACTTGACGGATGGTGGACTGTTGATAGCTGTAGTGACATCGACATACACGATGTTACTATAAGGGACATCAACGCAGGCTGCAGCGGCGGTCACGGTATAATCCGACTTTTAACCCACGATACGAAGAAGATCTACAACGTAGCGCTGTCCAATATCCGTGATGCTTCTGTCGACGGTGTGGGTATCCCTAGCTATGCGTGCATCCGTATCGGCGACGTAAGATATGTCGCAGTATCACCTCAAGAGGAAGGCGATATTACGGGCGTTCGTATTGACGGCGTTATCTCAAACTCCCAGACGGCGATACTCGTAAACAACGATAACATTACGAAGAATGATGTTTCTTACACTAATGTTACGGCACTTCAGGGCGAGATAATTACCGTCAAGGACAGCGAGAAATTCTTTGCCTGACAGAAAATAAATGCGAAAAGAAAGAAAAGTCTTATGAAAACTGCAATTGTAGGCGCGGGCGTTATCGGCACGATACACGCACGAATACTCTCAGAGCAAGGGCGAAGCGTCTGCGCCATATGCGACACGGAGATCGCCAAGGCGCGCTCGCTTGCCGCGGCATGCGCTCCCGATGCGAGAATATACGCCGAATATGAAGAAATGATTGCCGTCGAAAAAATCGACGTCATACATATCTGCACTCCGCATTATCTGCACGTAGAGCAGGCAATATACGCGCTTGAGCACGGCGTGAATGTACTGTGTGAAAAGCCGCTCGCGTCACATCCTGACGAGCTTGAGGCGGTGCTGCTTGCCGAAAAGCGCTCGAGAGCAAAGCTCGGCGTCGTACAGCAGAACCGTTACAACGCGGCGACGCGGTTTGCACTTGATTTTCTTCGCTATCACAAGGTAACAAGCGGACACGCGAGCGTTGTATGGAGTCGCGGCGTCGAGTATTTTGCCGCGAGCCCGTGGAGAGGGAAGCTATACGAGGCAGGCGGCGGCGCGCTCATAAATCAGGCACTTCACACGCTTGACCTTTTAATGCTTTTCTGCGGTATGCCAAGCTACGTTACGGCACGCGCGGATATTATGAAGGCGCGAGAGGGCGTCGAGGTTGAGGACACCGTAAGCGCTCATTTTGGCGGCGCGGTGGAGTTTTCCTTCTTCGCGACTATCAACGCTGCGGAAAATCTGCCGACCGAGATAGTGCTTATGGTTGAGGGCGGACAGAAGCTGACGGTATTTCAAAAGTCGGTACTGCTCGACGATAGGCTGATATTTACCGACGACGGCACGATGCCGGGCTTTTGCAAGTCGTATTACGGCAACGCACACGGTGCGCTGTTCGACGATTTTTACGACTGTGTCGCAAGCGGACGTAAGTTTCCGATAACTGCCGCAGAGGCGGCACGCCTTATGCGGCTCATTTTCGCCGTTTACGAAAGTGGCGGCGAGAGAGTGAACATACGATAAAGCGTGGAGGGCGTATGCCCTCCCGTTTTTGTATGCACGGCTCAGGGACGTATCCCCATGCGTATGGGGCGTGTAGCATCTTGACAAAGCGCCGTATAAAGTATATAATATACTTAAATAGCAATATCAGATAAGCCTAACGACTATTTTACATAAAAGGTGACTTATATGCTGGATAATAACGATATGAACAATACAGGTCTTGTACATCTTGGCGGCGGTATTCTGCCGGAAGCCGAGGTGCTGAAAATCGGTATGGCAGTCTGCGAGGTGCTCGCATCTTATTCGCGTATCAACGCGGCACACAAGGGCGTTTGCCCCGACAATATTTTCGTTGATAAGTCGGGCGAGTACACGCTCGGCCGGCCTGCTGCGGATATGGGCGACGCTGCCTTTACGGCACCCGAGCTTATGCGCGGCGATGCCTTTGACGCGCGTGCGGACATTTATTCGCTTGGTATGGTGCTCGCTTACCTTACGGGTGACGGCGCGACGGGCGAGGTTAGTACAGCTTCAGATGAGCTTCGCGCCGTTATCAGAAAGGCGTCTGCGCCCGATCCCGAGAAGCGTTTTCGCGACGTTTTCGAGATGAAAAAAGCGCTGATGAATTTGCATGCGTCGATGTATTTTGACGGTGTGAGTGTTTCTATCGCGGACGAGGTGCACAAGCAGACGGACGGCGTTGCCGCTGTGCGCAAGGATATACAGAGCACCGAGCAGGACGCCGAAAAACGGCGTATTGCCGAGGATAACTCAAAGCGCCCCACATTTACCGCGCCTTGGGAGGATACTATGGTAGTAAGCGTTCCCGAGGGCGAGGCTGGCGACACGATAGCCTTTGGCGTGCCTATGGGGGATACGGCTGCAGGAGCAGAGCAGGTTGCGGACGACGCGTACGTATTCGACACGGCATTTGGCGAGGACACCGCCACGCGCAGAAGCGACGTTATCCAGAATTCACGTGCAGTTACAGACGCACAGCGCATCGCTTACGAGAACAGAAACAAGAAAAAGGCGCGCTCTGTGGGCTCGCCCGACAAAAGGAAGACCGTTGCGGTTGCAATAATCGTTGCTGTGGTGGCGATAATTCTGCTTGGCTGTATCATCGCGGGCGCGGTGCTTATAAGCAGCCTCCTTGATTCCTCGCCTGACGATGTAGAGGTGCAGATGGCGCAGTCGCTTACCGTTGTGAGCGAGCCAAACGAGCTTACCTACTTCGTTGGACAGGAGATTGACGCCGCCGGACTTACGCTTGAGGCTATATACGCCGACGGAACTGCAGAAACCGTAACCGACGGTTTTGTGCTCGAGCCCAACGTAGCCGAAAAGGTAGGCACGCAGACCGTCACAGTTACGTATAACGGTGCCGAGGCGAGCTTTGAGATAACAGTAGTACAAAAGCAGGTGTCGGCGCTGTATCTTGAGCAGCTTCCCGCACGCCGTGAGTTTGCGATCGGCGAGGAGTTTGACCTCTCGGGTATGCTTATCGACGTGCTCTTCGTCGACGGCTCGCACGAGATGATAAATGAGGGATATACCTTTGAGCCGACCTCCTCGGTTGAGATAGGCGAGCAGAAGGTGGTCGTAAGCTACGGCGAAAAATCCGTAAGCTTCGTTGTCAACATAGTTGAAACGGTCGTGGACCGAATTGAAGTAATAGAGGAGCCGACGAAGCTTAATTATTACGTCGGCGAGGCGTTTGACACTACGGGGCTTACCATACTTGCCGAGTATCCGAACGGCACCACGGGCGAGATAAGCTCGGGCTTTACGGTATCTCCCGAAAAGTTTACCGAAACGGGCAAGCAGACCGTCACCGTTACCTACGGCGGCAAGACGCTTGAGTTTGAGGTCGAGGTCGCACGTGCGAATATCACGCGCGTCGCGGTACGCACTATGCCTGCCAAGACCGCGTACACGGTCGGAGAAACGCTCGCTATGAAGGGCTTTTCGATGTGGGCGTACTTCGACAACGGCACGAGCCAGATAATCACGAACAGCTACTCCTACACGCCAAAGACGCTCACAAAGGAAGGCACGCAGAGCGTTACCGTAACCTACCTCGGTAAGAGCACGAGCTTTAACGTGACCGTTACCAATCCGAAGCCCACTATCACAAAGATAGCCGTCGCCACTATGCCTAATGCCACGAGCTACACGGTAGGCGACACGCTTAACAGCGTAGGGCTTTCGATAACCGTCACCTATTCCGACGGTAAGACGCAGACCTTAACGAGCGGCTTTACCTGCTCGCCGACGACGCTTAATAAGGCAGGAAAGATAGCCGTGACCGTAAGCTACGGCGGCGCTGTCACGAGCTTTAACGTGACCGTAAACGAGCCGATAAGCGCAGAGGGCACGTGCGGTGCGAAGGCGAAGTGGACGCTCAAGGGAAGTGTACTGACGGTAAGCGGAACGGGCGATATTGCAAGCTATGGCGACGGCGGTGCTCCTTGGAGCGCGTACAAGACGCAGATCAAGACCGTTACGGTTGAAAGTGGAATTACCTCGATCGGCGCGTACGCGTTTGCGAACACAGCCGTGGAAACGCTGAACCTTCCTGACACGCTCCGCAAGATAGATAAGACCTCACTTTATAACACCACGCGCCTTAAGGCTATCAATCTTGATAGCGCGAACCGCAGCTTCACTCAAAAGAACGGAAGCCTTACCTCGCGCGACGGCACGAAGCTTTACGCGGCGGCACTCGCACGCTTTGGCGACACGTACGCCATTCCCGACGGTGTTACGGCTATCGAGGCGTACCGACTGTTCTACAATTCGAATGTCCGCGAGATCGCAATAAACAAGGACCTCTACAGTATTGATCCAACGACGTTTATCGGCGCGGGATACCTTGAAAAATTCACGGTGGACGCACGCAACGTGGCGTTTGTCACAAGTGACGGCGTACTCTACACCAAGAATATGAACGCGCTCGCGTGCTACCCATACGCAAAGTCGGGCAGCTCGTACACTATCCCCGAGGGCGTTACGGTTATCCGCGAATACGCATTTGTGATAAACACGAAGCTCGCGACGCTAAATCTTCCCTCGACGCTTGTCCGCATTGACGCGAACGCGTTCTACGGCGCGACGAGGCTCACGAGCGTTACCTTTGCAGGCAGCGAAGCTGCTTGGAGCAGAGTAACGATCGGTGAGGGTAACGGTGTTCTGACGGATGCCGCTGTCAAATACGGCTCGTAATCTAAATAAAACAGGGCGGCGGCTTGACAAAGCCGTCGCTTTGATGTATAATGACGTTATAAGAATATTCCTTTAAAGGAGAACTGAAAAGTGAAAACCACACTTGACCTTATAAATTGGAAATTTCATCTCGGCGAGATTAAAATGTACGAGTACCACTCGCACGACGTGATATACGATATGTCGAAGGCGGGCAGTAAGCTTGGCAGCAAGGACGCGTATCTGACGCTTAATACGTGGCAGGACGTCACCGTGCCGCACGATTACTGTATCGCGCAGGACACCGACCGCTCTTGTGCACCCTCGCACGGCTACAAGCCGAGAAACGTCGGCTGGTACTACACGACCTTCGACTTACCCGAAAACTTTGACGGCACGACGCTTATCGACTTCGAGGGCGTGTCAAACGAGTGCGAGGTGTACGTCAACAGCGCGCTCGTCTGCCGCAATTACAGCGGATACACGGGCTTTGTCTGCGACATTTCCGACTACTTGAAGCCTACTGAAAATACGATAACCCTTCGCGTCGACAGCTCGCATTGGGAGGGCTGGTGGTACGAGGGCTCGGGCATTTACCGTCCCGCGCGCATCCATTTCTGCGACAAGGCTTACCTTATGCCGATGGAAACGTACGTTAAGAGCGAAAAGGTCGACGGCGGCTGGCGTATTCGCGCCGAGTACGACCTTGTCGGACAGGGCGAGGTCACGCTTACGCTTGCAGACACCGAGGGTAAAGTAGTCCATAGCGGTGCGACAGAGCTTGTTCTCACGGATGCAAAGTTGTGGTCGCCCGATGCGCCGTACCTATACACGGCGACGCTTACCGTTAAATCGGGCGGGGAGGTTGTCGACACCGAGAGCGTTCGCATAGGACTTCGCTCTATCGAGTGGCGTACTGACGGCGGTATGTACTTAAACGGAGAAAAGTGTCTTATCAAGGGTATTTGCTGCCATCAGGACCATTCGGGCGTCGGCATTGCCGTGCCGCGCGAGCTTATATATTGGCGTGTTAAGAAGCTTCGCGAGCTTGGCTGTAACGCGTACCGCGTGGCGCATCACAATCCCTCGCGCGAGTTCCTTGACGTGTGCGATGAGCTTGGTATGCTGGTAATGAGCGAGAACCGCAAGTTCGGCTCGTCCGAGGATATTTTGGCGGAAACTCGCTATATGGTCAAAAACTGCCGCAATCACCCGTCTGTGTTCCTCTACAGCCTCTTTAACGAGGAGCCGTGGCAGAAGGAAATACGCGGCAAGCGCTTTGCAGAGAAGCTTACCGCAGAGATACACAAGTACGACACTACTCGCGCGATAACGGGCGCTATCAACCTCGCCGAGAATATAGACGGCGAGTCTGCGGCAGACGTGCTTGACGTTATGGGTATGAACTACTCGGTGCACAAGTACGAGAAGCTGTACGACTATCAGAAGAAGGTCGTGCTCGGTACGGAAAACGGCCCCGTGTACGCAACGCGCGGCGAGGTCAACACCGATTATGAGGCGCAGGTCTACGGCAACTACGGCGATGAGTGCCCGACTTGGGGGCAGACTATCGAGGATACCCTTGAAACAGCGAGAAAGCATCCGTGGGTTGCGGGCGTATTTCTTTGGAGCGGATTTGACTACCGCGGTGAGCCGCAGCCTATGGAGTGGCCGAGCGTGAGCTCGCACTGGGGTGTTTGCGACATCTGCGGCTTTGAAAAGGACATATACTATCTCGTAAAGAGCTATTACTGCGATGCGCCCGTCTTGCATCTGCTCCCTAAATGGGAGGGATTTGCGGTAGGTGAGGAGGTTCGCGTTGCGACGTTCACCAATATGGACAAGGTCACGCTTTACGTGAACGGCAAGGATATGGGCACGGTGGACGTTAAGGAGTGTCGCGCCGAGTGGCGTGTGCCCTTCGAGGCGGGTGAGATACGCGCCGTTGGTGTGCGCGGTAACGAGCGTATAGAGGACGCACTTGTAACGCCGGGTGCGCCTGCAAAGCTTGCGGTAGAGGTTATCGGAGAGGGCAGACACAAGGCGATCAACGTGACCGTATGCGACGAGAACGGTGTACACGTATCGGGTGCGGACAACGTCGTTCGGATAAGCGTTGACGGCGGCACGCTCATCGGCTGCGGTAACGGCAACCCGAACGATCCTATGCCGGGTATATGCTATGAGGTCAAGACCTTCCACGGCAAGTGCCAATTCATAGTTGAAGGTGTCGGCGCGAGGGCAACGCTGTCGGCAGACGGGATTGTTGGATGTAGCGTTTAATGTGAATTTGTGAAAAGTAGCTAAAATTTTCGGTGCGAATTGTTAATTTGCACCAAGTGGTCTGTTGGTAACGTTCAAGTTTGGTAATTTGGGATATTGATATTTCCGAGAAAGTGTGTTATAATTTTATCAAAGATATTTAACGAAGTGAAAGGAAGTCTATAAATGCTTTACCTTATTGACACAGCCAACATAAAGGATATCAAGCGTTGCTGCGAATTTTTCCCCATCGCGGGCGTTACTACCAACCCCACCATTATATCCAAGGAAAAGGCGGACGTGCGCGAGCTTATCTATACGATACGCGACATTATCGGCGACAAGAGAATGCTTCACGTGCAGACGACCGCCGCCGAGGCTGCTGACATCGTAAAGGACGCAGAGCTTTTGCGCTCGGTAGTGGGTGAAAACTTTTACATAAAGATACCGATAACGAGCGAGGGCCTTAAGGCGACTGCTATCTGCAAGGACAAGGGTATCGGAGTTACTATGACGGCCATCTTTACCCAGCAGCAGGCTATGCTTGCATCCGCAGCAGGCGCTGATTTCGTTGCGCCCTACATCAACCGTCTTGACAATATCGTTTCTGACGGCGTACACGTGGTTGACGAGATCGTGACTATGTTTGAAAAGCACAAGTCAGCTACAAGAGTGCTCGCGGCAAGCTTCAAAACCGTTGAGCAGGTTCACAAGATATGCCTCACGGGTGCACACTGCGTTACCATAAATCCCGAGGTGTTCGATATGCTGACATACCATCCGCTGACGTATTACGCGATCGACGCATTTGAGAAGGACTGGGAAGCTGTTTACAAAAAGAAAAAGCTGCCCGATCTTATTTAAGTGGTGATATAAACAGAGCCGCTCTCCATACGGAGAGTGGCTTTTTGCAAGCAAAAAGGGAGGAGCGTTTGCTCCTCCCGCATTTATCAAATTACAGCTTTGTGAAAAGGTCAGCTACCCAATCCGCCGACTGAATAGTTCTCTTGAAAATATCAAATTCAGAGTTGACCTCAACGGTAACGGTACCGTCAACCCAGCCTGCAGCCTTAATTATCTTCATCGCCTCGGTATTCTTAACGAAGCCGCCGCCAAGCTCAAGGCTGTCGTAAACGACGCCGTCGCGAAGGAGACCTTCGCCGTCAGTCACATTTAAGTCCTTGAGATGCACGTAAACCACGCGGTCGATGAGCGCCTTAAGGCCCTCGATCTCGTCAACGCCTGCAAGCGGGAAGTTTCCGCTGTCGTATGTGTACATAAGCGTCGGGTTGTTATCGAGAAGATACTTTATATCCTCGATAGTTGCGTACGCGCTCTTTTTAATTGAGAAGTCCTCAACGGTTACGGTTATCGGAAGTCCCTTTGCGTACTCGCAAAGATCGTGGAACTGCTCGCGCAGTGCTTTGACGTAATCATCCTGCTTTTCGGGTGGCATACCGTCAGGAATTTGCGGCACGTTCATAAAATACGGGCTGCCAATCGAAACAGCTTTGTTCATCGCGCGCTTCATATAATCAAGTGACGCGAGATACTTCTCACGCGTTTCAAACTCGAGGGGAGCAAAGCCGTGTACCGACGCTGCCTTCATACCTGCGCGTGCGAGCATAGCTGCGGTGTCGGCGTTTATTTCCTTGGAGTTGAAGTCAAGCTCCTCGATGCCGTGCTCGCGGCCCTTCGCGAGAGCCTCGTCAACGTCACGGGCAAAGCCTTCCTTCACGCCTGCGTTAAGCTGTCCGAAGAATGATCCTATCTTATACATTTTAGTTACCTCTCCTGTGGTAAAATTTGACTCAGTTAAGTATAGCATAAGTGTACTTATGTTGTCAAGTCATTTTTTAACTGTGGACATTTTTATAATATCCCGCGCGCATACAGCGCTTGCAGAGCGCCTCGGTGCATTCGTGGCGCGTGAAGCCGTCGTAGAGGGCGCGCGCACGCTCGCTTTCGAGTATATCCTCAAGCGGCGTGTCAAAGAGGTTGCCGAGTGCTATATCTCCGTCGCGGTCAAGACAGCACGGCACGACCGTACCGTCGACGAGCACGCCTATCTGGTCACGCAGTCCGTAGCAAAAGCCTGTGTCAGAGAGTACGTCGCCGTCTGTTTCGGGCCAATCGAATTTTTCGCCCCACTCGAGGAACACGTGCGACACAAGGCGGTAGCCCGAGCGCGTTTCCACCCACTCGGTGGGGAAGTGGGAATGCATTAAAGCGAGGATCTGCTCGTTTTTTGTGTTAAGCGCACCCTCGGCTCTGCCGTCGAGGTTCCAGAGGCGCAGCACGGTGATAATGCCTGCGTTGGCGGCTTTTTTGGCAAATTCAAGGCAGTCGTTTATATAGTCTTCAAACGGAATATCAAAATCGTTAGCCTCGAACGCGTGCAGGGAAATGCTGATCTTATGCGGTGCGGTGGCGATAAGCTCGTCGCCGCGCCGAGGCAGAAGCGTGCCGTTTGTTGTGATGGCGGATTTTAGTCCAAGCTCTGTCGCAATTTCGATAAAGCGCGGCAAAAGAGGGTGTGCCGTCGGCTCGCCCATAAGGTGATAGTATATATACTCCGCCCACGGCGCGATACGCTCGGCGAGCGTTGTAAACTCCGCTTCGGTAAGACTTTTCGGCGCGCGGCGTGTACCCGGGCAGAACGCGCAGGAAAGGTTACAGCGGTTTGTTATTTCAAGGTATACCTTGCGGTGATTTGACATTACGGCTCCTTCGTTTCATTCATCGGTAAGATCAGTATAGCATATTTTGCGCACTTTGTAAAGCGCGCAAAAAAAGAAATCGCCGCTTTGGCGATTCCTTTATTAAGTAATACAATTAGCCCTTCTTGTAGCCGATGTTCTTTTCCTTAGCGGGATCGAAGGTGAGGTTGCAGATGGAAGCAACAAGACCGTAGATACCGAAGGTGATGATGGTAAGGAAGAAGTAAGCAGCGGTTCTGCAGGTGTAGCCCTCGGGCTTAAGAGAAGTGTGGTTGATGATAAGGCTACCGATCCAACCGAGGAAGAATGTTAAAAGGAAACGTACGAGATTGTTGTTTTGCATTGTAATGTCCTCCTTTCATAAGAACATAATAAATATATCACATTTTAGCGAATTTGTCAAGGATTTTTTAAAATTTGTTAAAAAAAGTCGAAAGAAATCACAAATTGCAGATAAAGTGTGAATGAATAAATTCGGGGAAGCGATTATATCAGCTCCAATGAAGCTCGTAGTAAATACCGCACGCAGGGGGATACACGCTGGCGCGTGATGAGATACAGCCCGAAGGGCTGATGATATACCAAGCCTGCGGCTTGGATAAAAAAAGCACTTGCATTAGGAACGTTCTCATAAGGATGTTTACAAATTTCGGCAGAAAACTTGTTTTCTCTGCCGATTTGTGTTATAATGAGGCTAACAGAAAGCCTCCCTCCGAGAGGGAGGTGGCACGCGTAGCGTGACGGAAGGAGCCTGCGTGGCTTTAGATTTGTACTAACTTCATTGTAACGCGCTCTCCCTCACCCGACTTCGTCGGGAGCTCCCTCCCGGAGGGAGCCTTTGGATACGTGCAAACATAGGGGTACGGGCTTCGCCCGATGCATTTGAAAAACAAATGTGAAACTGGCGATAAAACAGAACGATAAATAAGAATTTGACGAAGAGGTCGTTATAAATGAATGATAATATTATAATTATTGGGCCTATTGGTGTCGGAAAATCAACTGTTGCACCCGAAGTTGCTCGCAGAACAGAAAAAAAGCATATTGATATGGATGAATTGCGTGAAGAAATTTATGCCCTAACTGACTTCTCAAAAAAACTCCTGAAAAAAGCATACTCCAAGGGCGGGATAGGCGGATGGCATGACTATCAAAAACCATATGAACTGTTTGCGGTACGAACTCTACTTGAACAACATACGAATGCTGTTATTGAATTTGGTGGTGGTCAAAGCGTATATACCGACAAAACCCAAGCAGCTACTTTTTTGAGCCTCATTAAGGATGAGCCGTTTGTTATTCTAATGTTGCCTTGTGAGAACTCTGTCAGAAGTGCGCAAATACTTGGAAACCGAGCAAGGAACATTGATGAGAAAATTTTGAATGATATTTTTATTGCCTCCGAAACGAACAAAAAAGCAGCCAAGTATGTTGTTTATACAGAAGGTAAAACGCCTGAAGAAACTATTAGTGAGATTGTGAAAATTTATCATCAAGCAGGCTCTTAAATATAACACTGTATTAGTAAATTTCAATTTATCGAACAAAATAAAACGAACCCCGACAGAACTTGAAAATCTGTCGGGGTTAATCTTTGTTTTCTGTATAGTATTTATCCGTAGGGGCGAACTGTGTGTTAGGCAAATATTCTGAATTTCTCCGCTAATTGTGCACGCCCTTCCCCCTTTGTTTTTTTATTTTTTAGGCTTTTTGATCCTGTTGAGCTGCTTGTTCATTTTCAGGAGCTCTTCCTTGGTAAAGTTAATATTAGCCATGCCCATCATGCTGGAAAGACGAAGGATTGTAAAGCTTCCCATCATCTCCATCATTCCGCCGCCCATGCTGTTCATGTCAATATCAAATCCGCCGCCCTTTTCGCCTTTTTTCTTCTTTTTCTTGTTGGCGTCCATCTTCTTTTTGAGCTTGAGACCGAGCTTCAAGAACCACATTTTTCCGCGAGGACAAGCCATGATGTCACCGAGCTTATCGTTAAGAGAGAAGCGTCCCTCGGGAGCATCGTTGTCAAACCAATTGAGTACCGCGCCCTTTTCAACGAGAACGTAGTCCATATTCATCTGGTCAACCTTGCGGATGTGTCCTTCGTCAGTAAACTCGCGTGCCTTTGCGAATATGGTTGTCTGACCATCGTGCTTTACGGGAAAGTAGAAGAAATGATCCTCCGCAGTCTTCTT
>JAZSJI010000089.1:0-94491 GCA_045534235.1 Candidatus Flemingiibacterium sp.
TGTTTTTTTGCTGCATAGCCGCACCTCCGCAAAAATCATTCAACTAAATTATACATTAAAACGCGCCGTTTGTCAATAAGCGCGCTTTAGTGAAAAGCTTCGCAAGAAATTCGTCGCAACCTCTTGAAAAAGCACGAAAAATGCTGTATAATGTAAATATACTATCAAAGCCTCGGAGGACGTAATATATGCTCGAAAAAATCACTGCAATTATCGCAAACCGCCTTGACTGTGACGCCGATGCCGTTACAGAGGACACCCGCATCGAGGACCTCGGCGCAGACTCGCTCGATCTCGTCGAGATACTTATGGCGGTCGAGGAAGCGTTTTCCATATCCGTCCCCGACGAGGATATGCCAAACTTCAAAACCGCAGGCGACATTCTCGCATATGTTGAAGCAAATTCCTAACAAAATATTGCCCGTGCCAGGTGGCACGGGCTTTTTATTCAAAATTCGGGAACGGTAACCGCTTCGCCGTTTCTCATCGCAGATTCGTGCGCGCAGATACCCGCCGCCGTAATATTGCCGCCCATCACCTCGTCTATGTATGGCTTTCTGCTTTCAAGGATGCTCATCACAAACTCGTGTACAAGATGCGGATGCGAGCCGTGATGTCCGCCGCCCTTGCCGATTTCAATATTTTCGATAACATCATCCGGACCGTAATCATCGCCAACGGTAAAGCATTGTATCTCCTTGGGCAAATTACGGTGGAAATTCGGCAGCGCAACTACATTTGCCCATGCCGTTTCACCGCCCTTTGGCGTACTCGGATCTGCAAGCGTTGTAACAAGCGGATCGTCGTCCTCGCCAAATCCCCACTCAAAGGATTTTTTGCTTCCGTATACGTTTAGCCCCTCTTGGTAAACTCTCGCCGTTTCAAAAAGCGATCGTATCGCTTCGCCCTTGAGCCCATTCTCAAACTCAAACAGGGCGCATTCTATGGGGAACGGGTTGCCGTACTTCTTCGTACGCCATTCTTCCATCGTACCGGCACCGAAACAGTTAACTCTGCATATGCGCGAGCCTGAAAGTGCGACCATCGGACCTATCGCGTGTGAGCCGTAGTGCATAGGCGGAAGCCCCATCCAATATTCGCCCCAACGCGACATATCCTGAAAATGTGTGCCGCGCATAAACTGTATGCGCCCGAGCTCACCGCTCTCGATCATATGCCTTACGTAGAACATATGATAAGTATAAAGCGACGTTTCCATTAACATATAATTCTTGCCCGATTTTTTCACCGCATCGCAAATACGCTTTATCTCATCAAGCGTCGTCGCCATAGGCACGGTACACGCGCAGTGTTTACCCGCCTCGAGCACCTTAACCGTTTGCTCGGCGTGTATCGGTATCGGCGTCATAAGATGCACCGCGTCTATACTCTCATCCGCAAGCATCTGTTCAAAAGACAGGTATGTTTTCAGCCCCGGATGCTTTTGTACGCACGCCCCAAGCGCAGTTTCATCGACATCGCAAAGCGTCACTTCCCCAACGTTCGGATGGCTCTTGTATATATTAAGAAAAACCTCTCCGAAGCCGGCACCGACTATTGCAACATTTATCTTTTTCATAACCCACCTCCAAAATTTATACAACAATTATACCTTTAAAAGCGAAAAATGTACATTGACAAAACGGATTTTTATATGTATAATTAAGAAAAACGTAGCGGAGGTCAAAAGCGTGGACAACTACTTTAATATCTCATCGCGGCACGAAATAAGAGCCGCAAATCACAATAATTTCGCAACTCCCACGCCGCATCCCGACAGAAATATGAATCAGCACGATTTCATCTATATGCTTGACGGCGAATGGATAATCGGGCAGGAAGGCGAAGAATTTCACATAAAATCAGGCGACGTTCTCATCCTCGCAGCAAATCATTCGCACTACGGTATCAAGAACTGTACTGCGGGCACCAAAACGATGTATATCCACGCTATGTTTGACGGCGGTAACACGTGCGATAATCCCGAAAGTGACACTGTAATTCTCGACAGTCTTATAAAAGTCGGCGGCAATACCGCAGTCAAAAACATCTTCGAAAAGATCATTTACGCAAAATCCTCAAAAAACGAGCTTTTAGCCTCGGTTTATTTCGATACCCTACTCTGCGAGCTTCGCGCGTGTATGAAGAGAAGCAGCAGTAATCTCGCCGAGGATATACGCCAGCTTATAGTTTCATCGGAAAAGATACCTACAAACACAGAAATCGCAAAAGCTTTAAGTGTGAGTGTAAAAACGGCGGAAAATACGTTCAAGGCGGCATACGGCACGACACTTCACAAATACGCTATCGAAGCGAAAATCGAAGAAGCGAAATTTTATCTTTCAAACTTTCCAAATATGAAGCTTTACGAAATTGCGCAAAACCTCGGTTTCTGCGACGAATTTCATTTAAGCCGCCATTTTAAAAATGCAGTTGGGTTAGCACCCGGGGAATACAGAAAAACAAAAGCAGGCTCGTAAGCCTGCTTTTATTCTTTTAAGATCATTTGTCCTCGTTGTCGCTTATTGCAATCTTCTTTTGTACCGTTACTTCTTTTTCGTAACAGGAGAAGATTTCCTCAACGTCAACCTTCTTCGGGCGCGGTGTAATAAGCGATACTATCGGCACCGCGATGAGCGTAACAATCATCGCTATAGCACCGGCATTGATAGGCGAAGCGATAAACTTAAAGAACATATTCGATACTGTAAGTCCAACACCGATTATAAAGCTTACCCATACGGACGCGATGCTGATACGCTTCAAGTACAGACCGTACATAAACGGCGCGAGGAATGCGCCTGCGAGTGCGCCCCACGAAATGCCCATAAGCTGTGCGATAAACGTGCTCGCGGAATTGTACTGGAATATAGCAATAGCGGCTGAAAGCACGATGAATATGGCGATGAATACGCGAATGCTGAGAAGCTGCTTTTTCTCATCCATCTTCTTTGCGATATTGCCCCTGATAAGGTCGAGTGTGATGGTCGAGCTTGAGGTGAGCACAAGGCTCGAGAGAGTCGACATAGATGCGGAAAGTACAAGCACTATAACAATACCGACAAGAACGTCCGAAAGAGTTGCGAGCATATTCGGAATAACCGAATCGTATATGGGTGCGCCCGAGGCAGAGAGGTCAATACCGAACAGTCTGCCAAAGCCGCCGAGGAAGTAACAACCACCCGATACGACGACCGCGAAAACGGTCGAAATGATAGTACCCTTGCTTATCGCCTTCTCCGATTTTATCGCGTAGAACTTCTGCACCATTTGAGGAAGTCCCCATGTACCGAGCGAGGTGAGTATCACCACTCCGAGAAGTCCAAGCGGATCGGGGCCGAGCATAGAGGTAAATGCGCCCTCCATTCCGGCAAGTGCAGATGTATCCGATGCATCCGTCACCTTTGAAAGCTCCATAATAGCCTCGGTAAAGCCGCCCTGCCCCGCAAGCACGGAGCCGATAACGGCAATTATACCGACTATCATTATGATGCCCTGGACGAAGTCGTTGAGCGCAGTTGCCATATATCCGCCAACGATAACGTACACGCCCGTAAGTACAGCCATAACGATTACGCATACCTCATACGGAACGGTAAACGCCATACCGAAAAGGCGCGACAGACCGTTGTAAACCGACGCGGTGTACGGAATGAGAAAAATAAACGTGATAAGCGCGGCGGCTATCTTAAGTCCATTTGAGCCAAAGCGCTTTTCAAAGAACTCGGGCATAGTTTTTGCGCCGAGGTGGTGCGTCATAACGCGCGTGCGTCTGCCGAGCACTACCCAAGCAAGAAGGCTTCCGATGATAGCATTTCCAATACCTATCCACGTAGCCGCCATACCGTACTTCCAACCAAACTGCCCTGCGTAGCCGACGAATACCACCGCCGAGAAGTAGGACGTTCCGTACGCAAACGCAGTCAGCCACGGTCCGACCGATCGTCCGCCAAGCACGAAACCGTTGACGTCGGTAGCCTTTTTACGGCAGTAAACGCCGATAGCGACGGTGATCGCAAAGAAAATAACTATCATAAGAATTTTTGCTAACATAAAAATACCCCTTTCTTTGTTTCGGAAGAGGCACAAAAAAACGCCCTTCCGCAGTTGTTACTGCAGAGGACGAGAATTCCCGTGTTACCACCTCTGTTCGCCCACGCCTCACAGCATAGGCCTTACCAAGTACGGGCTTAACGCCGATACTCTACGTCCGTTAACGGGGACCGCCGTCGACGCCTACTCTATGTTCGGGCCGCTGCTCTCGGGAAGTAATTCCGATATCCTTAAGACCGCGCCTCTCACCAACCGGCAGCTCTCTGTGATCTTGTAATACCGTCACGGCTATCGCCGTTTCCCGGTCATCGCATTTGCGCGAATTTTATCGCGTTAATTCATTTTAGCACCTTTATCGGAGTTTGTCAAGAGCTTTTTTAAAAAATATGAAACAAAAAATAGCAATCAATGTCCAAAATTTGAATACGAATGTCCTAAAAAACAGCCTCTGCGCCTTGTAAATGCGAAAGTATGCTATTGACATACTTATGTCGTTTTGATATAATTATTATGTAGTATTTTATTTTTTCAGGAGGACAAGACCAATGAAAAAATTCAAACGCACAGTATCACTCATACTCTGCTCTATGCTCCTGCTTCCTTTGTTCACTGTAATGGGAACAGTCGTATCGGGAGCTGAAACCTCGGCAGTAGTATGTATTCTCACAAGCTATACAAAGGCAACCGAAAATCTCAGCATATATAAAACCGATGACGTACCGGAAGGCACGTCTCACAGCTTTGGTGCGGCAGTAGGAACATACGCTTTTGACGCGACCGAGGGCGCACTCAGTTTAAAGAAAGGTCCCGCAAGCTATAACGGCGGCTACTATCTTTTCCACGTTATGCCCAAGGCAGGAGTTGTGGGCGACCGTCCTTGGATCGTAGTAAGCTACAAGACAAATGCTACCACGGCTGCATCACTTAAAATTTCCAACAGTGCTTCCGGCAGCACTCTTACTCTTGCAAACGATGTCTGTGCTTCAAACGGTGAGTACGTTTATTCTACTCCTGTAAACATCGAAGCAAGCGGTATTCTTGACAGATTTAACAATGCACAGCATTGTCCGCTCTTCGTAACTCTCCCCGGGGACACTTCCGACGATGTATACTTCTACATCAACGAGATTACCTTCTTCCTTTCCGAAGAGGACGCTAACAGCTACATATCTACCGGCGTTCTTCCGACTTATCCCGAGGAGGAGCCGGAGCTTCCCGAGGTTCCCGATACCATGATATTCGGTCAGTTTAACGGCAGCACCTATACTTACAATGATTTCACCATCGGTGCGAGCCTGTATTTACCCAAGAATTATTCTCCTGAAAAGGAATACGGTCTTCTCGTTTATTTCCATAACGCAGGCGGTAGAGGAGCCGGTCCTTCTATCTCCTCCGGCACCGGTAACGTGCTGACCAAGGCAATAATCAATAAATCCGGCGACGAATTTATCGTATTCGCTCCCAGATGCCCCAAGGAGCCGCAGCAGTGGGCAAGCCCCAGCTGGGTTCCCGGTGTTTATAACTACGAGAGCACCGCAATTTCTCCCGCCATGGATGCAGTTGTAAACTATATCTATGAAGAAATTATCGCTAAGTACAACGTTGATATGTCCCGCATCCTCGTCGGCGGCGACTCGATGGGCGGCGGCGGAACCTGGGATATAATCCTTCGTGAGCCCGACCTCTTCGCAGCCGCACTTCCCGTTGCAGGCTACTGTGATCCGCTTCAGGCAGCAAATATCCGCGAGGACCTCGCTATCTGGGCTGTACACACTATGCAAGACAAGACCGTTAAGGTTATCGGCGACCGCGCTATGACCGCAGCGCTTAAGAACCTTGGCAGAACCAACGTAAGATACACCGAATACGACAGCTCTGATCCCATAACCAAGGCAAAGTTCCAGAACAGCTGGGACAGCAGTACTAACTGGGAGCACTGGGCTTGGGTACCGGCATACGCGGATGCCGAAATTGCAGACTGGCTGCTTGCACAGAGAAAGGCAGAAAAGCTTGCTCCCGAAACAACCACAACCTTTACCGACGTTAAGGATACCGCAGTTTACTACAATGCAGTTAACTACGTTACCGAGGAAGGACTCTTCTACGGCAAATCCGATACCGAATTTGCTCCGAGTGACTCTATGACGCGTGCAATGTTCGTTACGGTGCTTGGCAGATATGCAGGCGTTGATGCCTCGAAGTATACCGCAGTTTCCTTCACCGACGTTGAAAGCGACGCGTACTATGCCCCCTACGTTGAGTGGGCAACCGAGAACGGTATTATCAAGGGTCTGGGCAACGACACTTTCGGTGTAGATAATGCTATAACCGTTGAGCAGGCTTGCACAATACTCGCGCGCTTCCTCGACTATAAAGAAGCTCCGTATGATACGCAGCTCACGTTCAGCAACTACAGCGACAGCAGCAAGATGAACACTTGGGCATCCGAAGCTATGCAGTGGGCAATTTCCAACTCCGTTTATATGGGCAAGCTCGAAAAGACCTCTGTACTTTCTGCACAGAGTGCGGCTGCACGTTCCACTATCGCTACTATGTTCTACAACGTAACGATGATCTACGGAAGATAATCAATACAGCTCGCTGCGTTTTTTCGCGGCGAGCTTTTTAGAAGTGCATATGTCCGAAATTGAGATAAAATTTGTCCTTAATGGTACTTGATATTTACACATCGTTTTGTTATAATCGTAGTGTAGACAAATATTTTTTGGAGGCTAAAACATTGGAAAAATTAAAGCGTATAGCATCCCTGGCACTCGGTCTTGCGATGGTACTTCCCCTTTTTGCGGCACTTCCCGTAAACATCGCAGCATCTGATACCGCCACCGCTCCCGTAACCGGTCAGTTCGTGCCCGGCGCCTACAGCTACGGACAGTCCTGGAACATAGCCGCAGGTGGGTACACCGACTTCACTATCGGCACGAGCCTGTACCTTCCCAAGGACTATTCCCCCGAAAAGGAATATGGACTTCTCGTCTACTTCCACAATGCAGGCGGCAGAGGCGAAGGCGCATACTTTTCCGAAGGCAAGGGCAACACCCTTACAACGAACGTTATAAACAGATCCGGTGATGAATATATCATCTTCGCTCCCAGATGCCCCAAGGAGCCCGAGCAGTGGGTATCGTCCACATGGGTACCCGGCGTTTACAATTATGACAGCACTAAAGTTTCGCCCGCTATGGACGCGGTTCTGAAATACATTCACGAGGAAATCATTGCAAAGTACAGTGTTGATATGTCCCGTATCGTTGTAGCAGGCGACTCGATGGGCGGCGGCGGAACCTGGGATATAATCCTTCGCGAGCCCGATCTGTTTGCAGCAGCATTACCCGTTGCAGGCTACTGCGATCCGCTCCAGGCAGCAAATATCCGCGAGGACCTTAACATTTGGACTGTACACACAATGCAGGACAAGACCGTAAACGTCAGAGGCGACCGCGCGATGGTTGCAACGCTGAAAAATCTCGGTAGAGATAACGTAAAATACACCGAGTACGACACCAGTGACGCGGCTACCAAGGCAAAGTTCCAGAACAGCTGGAACAGCAGCACCAACTGGGAGCATTGGGCTTGGGTTCCCGCTTACTCCGACACGGAGATGGTCGACTGGTTGATTTCGCAAAGAAAAGCCGAGGGCACAACCGCAAAGGTTGAGTCAAAGTTCGAAGATATTGCAGACAACGCAATCTACTGTAAGGCAGTAAACTACGTCACCGAGAACGGACTGTTCTACGGTATGTCCGAAACCGAATTCGGTCCTACCAAGTCTATGACGCGTGAGCAGTTCGTCACCGTACTCGGCAGATACGCGGGCGTTGACACAACGCAGTATACCGAGGTATCCTTCACCGACGTTGAAGGCGGCGCGTACTATGCGCCTTATGTTGATTGGGCAACCAAGAACGGCATCATTCAGGGTATGGGCGACAACAAATTCGGAGTTGGTCGCTCCATTACTATCGAGCAGGCGTGTGCTATTCTCGCACGCTTCCTTGAATACAAGGCTGCGCCTAACGATACAAAGCTCACCGTTGACGTTTACAGCGACGCTTCCATAATGAGTGCTTGGGCAACCGAGTCTATGGAGTGGGCCATAGCCAACTCCGTTTATATGGGAACTCTCGGCTCCACAAGAACATTAAGGCCCCTCAATCCCGCACCCCGTTCACTCATCGCAACTATGTTCTACAACATAACGATGATCTACGGCAGATAAATAATATATCGCTCGCCGCGATTTTTTGCGGCGAGCTTTTTTTCATTGACAAACGCGGGCGGATATGCTATACTTACGTTATACCTAATCGAAAAGGGGGATCCTGCTTGAACGATTTGGAAGTCACACCTTCTGAAAAAACGCCCCACAAGGGAAGCCTTGCAGACAATATACTCCGTATCGCGCTCGACGTTGGTGAGGGCCTTCTCACGAACGGCGCTGACGTGCACCGCGTTGAGATAGCGATAGAAAAAATAAGCCGTGCGTACGGTGCCAGACACGTCGACGTTTTCACAATACACTCTCTTATACTTGTTGCGCTTTATATGCCCGACGGAACGCACTCCACACAGTCAAGGCGAATAATCGACACAAGCAATAATATCACAAAGCTTGAAATGTACAATGCCCTCTCGCGCGAAATCTGCGAAACTACTCCGCAGATAGACGTTGTTGACGAAAAAATACGCGAGATAAAAAAGGAGCGCATCTACCCCTTTTACCTCACGGTGATAGCATATTTTCTCTCAGCCGGAAGCTTTGCAATATTCTTCGGCGGCTCACTCTTTGACGGTATTGCCTCGGGCTGTATAGGCATAATTATGGCTTTGGTCGAAAAGGTGCGCATTGAGCAAGTCAACAAAATGGTTAAAATATCTCTCGTGTCCTTCGTAGCAGGACTTTTGTCTTGTCTATGTATCCGTATAGGCTTTGGCGACAATCTTGATATGGTCATCATCGGCACAATAATGCTGCTTATTCCCGGAGTATCATTCGGAAATTCGATGCGCGATTTGCTCAGCGGTGACACGTTGACCGGCACGATAAAGGTCGTTCAGGCTATCATTACCGCAGTAATGATGGCTCTTGGCTACGCCCTCGCGCTGCTGCTTGTGGGAGGTGGTCTGTGATGCCGGAATATATTGAAATTATCGTAAGACTTATTATGGCGGTGCTCGGCACGATCGGCTTTGCTATGATATACCGTGTCAGCAAAAAAAGAATGCCGTTTGCGGCACTCGGCGGACTTCTGACGTACGCAGTCTACGAGCTCGTTATACAGCTTGGCGGTGAAGCATTTGTTGCGGCTCTTCTGTCTGCCACGTTTATGACACTCTATTCGGAAACGCTCGCGCGCATAATTCACGCGCCCGCAGTAACCTTTCTTTTCCCCTGCGCCATTCCGATAGTACCCGGCGGCGCGCTTTACAGAACCGTTTATAATCTGCTCTTCTACAACGAGGAAAAGCTTTTTTACTACGGTAAAACCGCCATCAGCGTAGCGCTCGGTATGGCAGTCGGAATGGGCGTCGCTTCGATAATCGTAAGCATTGTGTTTAGTAGTAAAAGAACCGCCGCAAATAAGAAAAAGTAACAGCAAAAGCCACCCGTTAAGGGTGGCTTTTCTCCTATAAGCGAATAAAGTTGGTCCGCGCCTTCGGCTCGCGCTCGGGTACGGTAACCCCAGCCGCCTTGCCTGCCTCAATGGACTTAAGCAGCCACGCCATATTATCTGCAAGCGTGCGCATCGTTTGCATACCCTCAAGGTCTGCCTTGACCTCCTCGGGCGTGTTGCCGTGCACCTGATTCCAATACTGCGAGGTGACGAGCGGCATATTGCATATCTGGAAGAACTTGTTGAGCGATTCGAACGCCGCCGAAGCGCCACCGCGTCTGCAAGATACTATCGCCGCACCGGGCTTGTTTTGCATCTTCGAGGAATAGCTGTAGAAAAATCTTCCCATAAAGCTCGTAACCTGTCCCGATGCGCCTGCGTAATGCACGGGAGAGCCGACGATAATACCGTCGCATTCGTCCATAATCTTCTGAGCCTTCTCAACAACGTCGCCCGTATAAACACAGTGCGTTTTGCCTGCTCTGTAGCAGCCACCGCAGCCCATACAACTGCGTATAGGCTCTGTGCCAAGCCAAAGAAGCTCTGACTCAACTCCGTTTTTTGAAAGCTGTGCAGCAATTTCGGCAAGCGCGGTGTAGGTACAGCCGTGCTCGTGCGGACTTCCGTTTATAAGTAATACCTTCATATGTATCCTCCTTGAGATGTGGTTAGTGCAAACTCTAATATATATTTTACTCTCTGAATGTTTTTTTGTCAAGACCTTGACATCGTCGGCTGAATATATTATAATATTATTGTATTATTATATATTCTTTTACTGCGAAAGGAATGCTTACAGCATAAGGGATTTGTTATGTATTATATAGGTATCGACCTTGGCGGTACGAATATCGCCGTTGGTATAGTTGACTCTGATTATAAAATTGTCATAAAGGGCAGTGTTCCCACAAAGGCACAGCGCGCGCCCGAGCTTATTATCAAGGATATGGCAGACCTCTGCGCAAAGCTTGTTTCAGACGCAGGTCTTACCTTTGACGATATCGCGTACGCAGGCATTGCCGCCCCGGGTTCGGTCAACCCCGAAAAGGGCACCGTTGTGTATGCTAACAACCTTCCCTTCACCAATTTCGAGATCGCCGCCATTCTTAAAAGCTACATTCCGCTCAAGGCAGTATACCTCGAAAACGACGCTAACGCGGCGGCGCTCGGTGAGGCTGTCGCAGGTGCGGCGCGCGGCGTGAAGCACGCTATTATGATAACGCTCGGCACGGGTGTCGGCGGCGGTATCGTTATCAACGGAAAGCTTTATTCCGGCTTTAACTACGCAGGCGCAGAGCTCGGTCACACCGTTATTGAAAAGGACGGCAGACCTTGCACCTGTGGACGCAAGGGTTGCTTTGAGGCATACAGCTCCGCGACCGCGCTCATCAAAATGACCAGAGAAAAGCTTGACGAATGTGCAAAGAGCGGCCGTGAAACCCTTATGAATGCTATCGTTTCCGCAGACGGCAAGGTGAGCGGTAAGACTGCGTTCGCAGCTATGAAGAAGGGTGACGCTGCGGCAAAAGAGGTCGTTGATATGTACATAAGCTACCTTGGCTGCGGACTTGTAAATATGGCTAACATATTCCAGCCCGAAGTGCTTGTAATCGGCGGCGGTATTTGCAACGAGAAGGAATATCTCACCGATCCGCTGGGCGAGATTCTGAAAAAAGAGATCTACGGCGGCGAATATTTAACCAAGGCACCCAAGCTCAAGATTGCCGAGCTCGGCAACGACGCCGGTATTATCGGCGCGGCTGTACTCGGTCTGTAAAACAAATGCCCGTCGGACGAGAGGACACGGATTGCGCGTTCCCCTCGTCCGCAGTATTATGTGATGAAGATAACGAAAACGAAAATTTTTGCCTCAATAGGCGCGCTTATATGGCTCGCGACACTCGTGCTTGCGAGTGTATACGACCTTGATATAACGATTAAAACAGCAGACGAGAGCTCGATTTTCGGACGCGCGCTCGAGGTAGCGGGCGAGCCGCCGGCGATACTTTTCACCTCGTTCAACCTTGCGCTTATGGCGGCGTATTTCGGCAAGTGTTCAGCCCTTCGAGGAAGAATAATTTTAGCCGCGCTTACCGTAATCGGCTGTATCGGCACGTCGGTGTTCACAACGATAAAGATGGTCGACTATATCGCACAGTATAGCAACGCCGAGATGGGTGCGCTCGCCACTCTTTACGCGGTATGCGCCGCTCTCGTGATAGCCTTCGTTTTCATAATGCTCGCGCTTTTTATGAAGGACGAAACGCTCAAAAAATATTTCCACGTTGCGTGGAGATGTGTACTCGCGGCAATTCTGACGTTCGTTATAATCTGGGCACTCAAGCTCATTTGGGGACGTGTGCGTCCGCGCCAACTCGAACTGGGCGGCGGTTATTTTGCGTACACTCCGTGGTATCTGCCGCAAGGGTTTACGGGATATTTTTCCTTCCCATCGGGACACACCGCAAACGCGACGGTTATACTGTCCTCGCTCTACTATCTGCGCTTTTTACCCGAAAAATATAAGTGGCTGAAGCCCACCGCAATCACGCTTCTCGCCGTATGGATAGTGCTCGTGGCACTATCGAGAGTGGTCGTCGGCGCACATTTTCTCTCGGACGTGCTGTTCGGCGCGGCGATAACACTTGGTATAGTTTATTTCAGTAAACCGAAAGGTTGTTAATATGTATATTGATCCCACACTTTACACTACCCGCCCGACAGACGAGCGCCTTCCAAAGGAAATGCGCTCGTATGATCTGCTCGACTCGATCGGCGTCGAATACGTACGCATCGACCACGATGCTGCTGACACGATGGAGCAGTGTGCCGAGGCTAAAGCTATTCTCGGCGTAAAGATATGCAAAAATCTGCTTCTCTGTAATCAGCAGAAAACGAAGTTTTATATGCTTTTGATGTCAGGTGAAAAGCAGTTTGTAACCAAAGACTTTTCCAAAAAGATCGGCTCGTCGCGCCTTTCGTTTGCGCCGCCCGAGTTTATGGAAAAATTTCTCGACATAACCCCCGGCTCGCTTTCGGTGCTCGGACTTATGAACGACACAGACAACAATATCACTCTCTACATTGATCGCGACGTGGTCGCCGACAAGTATTTCGGCTGTCACCCGTGCATCAACACGTCAAGCCTTCGCTTTAAGACGAGCGACCTTCTCGAAAAGGTGATACCCGCAACGGGACACACTGTAAACTTCGTAGAGCTTGACTGACAAATCTTCAGAAAGGACGAACAGTATGGTAACGATATGTGGCGTTGAGCGCGCATCGCTCGCCGAAAAGCACGGCATCAGGGCAGGCGACATACTTATTTCCATAAACTCTCACGACATACGCGACGTGCTTGACTACCGTTTCCGTCTGTCCGAAAAGAAGGTCACGCTTAAAATACACCGCGGTGCAGAGCTTTTTGACATCACGGTAAAAAAAGACGAATACGACGACATAGGGCTCTGCTTTGAAACCTATCTTATGGACAAAAAGCACTCCTGCCGCAACAAGTGCGTATTCTGCTTTATCGACCAGCTCCCAAGGGGTATGCGCGACACGCTTTATTTCAAGGACGACGACTCGCGGCTGTCCTTCTTAATGGGCAATTACATCACGCTTACCAATCTCACAGACGAGGACGTAGATCGCATAGTCGAGATGAAAACCTCGCCCATAAACATATCCGTACACACGACAAATCCCGAGCTTCGCGTTAAGATGATGAAAAACAAGCGCGCAGGCGAGGTGCTTTCATATATGCGCCGCTTTGCAGACGCAGGAATATCGCTTAACTGCCAGATAGTGCTCTGCAAGGGACTAAACGACGGCGAGGAGCTTATGCGCTCTATGCGCGAGCTTACCTCACTTGTGCCGAGCTTGCTTGGCGTTTCGATAGTGCCTGCGGGCATTACCGATCACCGCGACGGGCTTTATCCGCTCGAGCCGTTCACACCTGAAGAAACGGCGGCGGTCATTGACACAGTCGACGCATTCGCCAAAGAATGTATGAAAAAATATGGCTCGCGGCTTTTCTTCTGTTCTGACGAAATGTATCTCTCGTGTGGACGTGAAATACCCGACGAGGATTACTACGAGGGCTATCCGCAGATCGAAAACGGCGTCGGTATGATTCGCTCGATGAAATGCGAGTTCGACGACGAGCTTGATTTTCTCTCGGAGTATGATTTAGAAAAGCCGCGTACGCTTTCTATCGCAACAGGCGAAGCGGCGTTCGGCTTCATAAAATCACTCGCAGAAGAGCTGATGCGACGCGTACCCACGCTTCACGTTAACGTCTACTGCATCAAAAATAATTTCTTTGGAAAAAATATCACCGTTGCGGGGCTTATCACGGGGCGCGACCTTGCCGCGCAGCTCGGTGGCAAGGCGCTCGGCGAGCGGCTGCTTGTGCCAAGTGTAATGCTTCGCGCCGAGGGCGATATGTTTCTTGATTCGGTGACGCTTGAAGAGCTCGAAGAAAAGCTCGGTGTAAAAATCATTGTAAGCGAAACGACCGGTATGGATTTCATATCGAAAATACTCTATGACTGAAAGGATTGAAATAAATGTCAAAACCCGTTATAGCCATTGTCGGACGCCCGAACGTCGGCAAGAGCACACTTTTCAATAAGCTCGCGGGCGAGCGCATTTCTATCGTCGAGGACACTCCCGGCGTAACGCGTGACCGCATCTACTACGAAATTGAGTGGAACGGCCGCGCTATGATACTCGTCGACACCGGCGGTATCGAGCCGAAGACCGACGATATTATACTAAAGCAGATGAAAACGCAGGCTGAGATCGCCGTTGAAACGGCTGACGTTATCGTGTTTATGGTTGACGTCACCACAGGTCTTACCGCCGCGGACCGCGATATTGCGACTATGCTCATAAAGAGCCAGAAGCCGCTCATCCTCGCGGTGAACAAGTGCGACTCCGTCGGTGCGCCGCCTATGGAATTTTACGAGTTCTACGAGCTTGGCATCGACGGCGAGCCGATACAACTCTCCAGCGTACACGGCACGGGCTCGGGCGATCTACTTGACCGCGTGCTTGAGCTCTGCCCTGCCGACGAGGAGGTCGAGGACGACTCCGACCTTATTAAGGTTGCCGTTATCGGAAAGCCTAACGCAGGAAAAAGCTCGATAATCAACAAGATACTCGGCGAGGACCGCCTTATCGTTTCTAATATTCCCGGCACCACTCGCGACGCTGTTGATACGCGTGTCGAAAACGAATACGGTAAGTACACGTTCATCGACACCGCAGGTATACGCCGTCAATCAAAGGTCGAGGACAGAATTGAAAAATTCAGCGTGCTTCGCGCAAAAATGGCGGTCGAGCGTGCAAACGTCTGCGTTATTATGGTTGACGCAAACGAGGGCGTTACCGAGCAGGACGAAAAGATAGCAGGTATCGCCCACGAATCGGGCAAGGCGTGCATCATCGTTATCAACAAGTGGGATACGCTCGAGAGCGAGGACAAGAACACCGTCGAATACGACAAGAAGGTCTACACCGCGCTTTCGTATATGACCTACGCACCCACGCTCTACGTTTCGGCAAAAACGGGACAGCGCGTTGGCAAGCTCTTCGAGCTTATAAATTACGTCTACAACCAGAACTGCACCCGCATCTCCACGGGTATGCTCAATGACGTGCTCAACGATGCTATGGCACGTGTACAGCCGCCGTCCGACAAGGGCAGACGACTGAAAATATACTATATGACGCAGATAAGCACCTGCCCGCCTACCTTCGTTATATTCTGCAACAGCGCGGAGCTTTTCCACTACTCATATCGGCGATATATCGAAAATCAGCTTCGCGAGGTTTTCGGCTTCCGAGGTACGCCGATAAAGATTATCGTACGTCAGAAGGGAGATAAGGAATAATGAACTTTGCCGACATACTCTACAACGGTCTTGTGCCGCGTCTGATTGCAGGTGAAGCAGATGAAATATCCCTTTGGATAATAGTCGCGCTCTGTGCCGTTGGTGCGCTCGCCGCATATTTTCTCGGCGGTCTTAACTTTGCTATAATCATCTCCAAGTATAAATTCAAAGAAGACATACGCACATACGGCAGTGGCAACGCAGGTATGACAAATATGCTTCGCACGTACGGCAAGGCCGCCGCACTATTCACTCTGCTTGGCGATATGGCGAAGGCTATGCTGTCCGTCCTTATCGGTACTCTGCTCGCAGGCGAGGCGGGGGCGTACATTGCGGGACTCTTCTGTGTTATCGGGCACTCCTTCCCTTGTTATTACGGCTTCAGGGGCGGCAAGGGCATCGTCGTAACCGCGGCAACACTTCTCTGCCTTGAGCCTGTCGTATTCCTGATACTGTTCGTGATATTCGCGCTGCTCGTTGCTTCGACGAAATACCTTTCGCTCGGTTCGATAATCGGTATGCTTCTTTACCCCGTGCTTCTCAACCGTATGTATTCGCTTCTTAACGGCAAGCCCGAGGGCGCGGTGGTCGCTATCGTTTCGGTGCTCAACACACTGCTCGTTATCTGGCTGCACCGCGAAAATCTCAAACGCCTCTGGACGGGTACTGAAAACAAGTTCAGCTTAAAGAAAAAGGACAAATTCAAAAAAGACGACAAAAAGTCCGACGAGGAATAATACATAAATGAGCCGTAGAAAAATCTACGGCTCATTTTTTAATTTTGCGGAACTTTTTTCAGTTGCATCCGTCTAACGTAGTACCTACACACAAGGAGGGTTAATTATGAGAAAAATTTTAGTGCTTTTATTTACAGTTTTAATTATCGCAACACTCGCATCGTGCGATTGGGGTGAAAATCCATTCGACAACCCTTTTGACGTTCGCGCAGAAAAGCCCGTCATTTACCTCTATCCCGAGGACGTTACCGACGTCACCGTAAAGCTTGACTACAGCGGCACACTCACCGCAACATATCCGAAGTATACCGACGGCTGGCGCGTCACCGCCTCCCCCGACGGCACGCTGACCGACGCATCGGGGCGTGAGTACTACTGCCTATATTGGGAGGGCGAGGACGACACCGCGTACGACCTCTCCAAGGGCTTCGTCGTAAAGGGCGAGGACACCGCCGAATTTTTAGAGGATGCACTCGCAAAGCTCGGTCTTACCGAACGCGAGGCTAACGAGTTTATTATATATTGGCTGCCGCGTATGGAAACGAACGAATACAATCTCATCTCGTTCCAGAGCGAGGTGTACACCGACAGCGCCGTACTCGATATAGAGCCCGCTTCCGACACGTTAATTCGCGTATTTATGGCGTGGAAGGGCGTTGATGCGCCCGTCGAGATCGAACCGCAGGAGCTTACCGCTCCCGAGCGAACAGGCTTCACCGTCGTAGAATGGGGCGGCACACAGATAACTGAATAAAAAATATGCCCGTCAGAGTAGTGCTCTGACGGGCAGCTTATTTTAACTTTACGCGAGGTTTGCGGAGATCTTATCCATCCAAGCGGTAACTGCCGCCTTCTCCTCGTCCTTCACGCCACCAAGGAACGGAAGTCCGCCCTTAATATAGAGAACATCCTCGATAGCGTTCGAGCCAGCCGACTTAACAGCGTCGATAAGAACCTTTGCTCCCTCCTCGGGACCGTCGATAACGAAAGCAACGTTAGCGCTTCTCGCCTTTGTAAGCTCCTTGCAGAACAGAACGAGCGAATTCGGCGCATCCTTGCCTACAGTTGCAAGAATAACGACGAGTCGCATATTGTCGCAGGAGTATGCAGGCGGAATGGTATCCATACAGTTGATCTTATCCGTTGCATAGTTATTGGTGATAAGCTCAGCAATGTTTATGAGCTTTTTCTTTTTTGTTGCATAAAGCACACGCATTTTCATAATGATAATCCTCCGTTTGATTTTCGGTAATTGTACCGTACTCAAATAGAATTATACCATATATTCACGCGAAATTAAAGCATAGTTTTACAAATTACCGATTTTCGGTCATTTGCCCAATTTAGCGACCTGCATTTTGTACACATTCACTATCGCGTGGAAGAACGCGCAGTTCACCAAAAACTACCGCATCCCGACTTTCTGTCGTTACTCCGTCGTTTGATGCCCAAAGCAGTCCGTACGGCGTTTCAAAAAGGAAAGCGTAGAAAAAGTCTCCGCCGCGATTTGATATACACATATCAGCCAACATAAAGGTAACGGCAAAAATATCATGCTGCGTATCAAAGCCGCGTCTGGCAGCTCTTATACTGCGCGTTGACATATCCTCGTCGCGATAAAGCTCCACCCTTGCGCCGAGCACACAAAACTCGCGCGGCACAAGGCAAGCGAGTGTGAGCGAGTCGCCTATATAAAAGTCTATGCGCTGTGTACACTCGCCGCATTGCAGAGAATACTTTTCGTACTTTATTTTCTTTGTAATGAATTTATGAGAATTATATACTAACATTTATTCGTTCCTTTATATCATCTTGCCCTTTTCGATAAAGAACGGCTGCGTTTCGTGTCCCGACAGATGCCGTCCGTCGCGTATTACTACGTTTTTGTCCGATATTACCGCGTTTAAAAACACGTTCTCGCCCGTGACCGTATCCTGAAACAGTATCGAATTTTTTACCGTTGTCCCCTTGCCTATCTTGACTCCGCGAAAGAGAATGGAGTTTTCAACGGTGCCGTCGATAACGCATCCGTCCGCGATAAGCGAGTTTGATACGCGCGCGCCGCTCGTATACTTGGTCGGCGCGGAGTTTCGCACCTTCGTATAAACGGGACGGTTTTTGACACCGAAAAGCTGATCGCGTCCGATGCTGTCGCCAAGCAGCTCCATTGAGTGCATATAGTAATCCTCCATAGAGTTTATCGTTGCAAAATAGCCGTCGTATCGGTATATGCGGTAGTTGCGGCGCGCCGCACCGCGCGAGAGCACGTCGCGGTTGAAGCTCGTATAGCCGTGTGAGAGTGCATCGAGCACGATCGACTGAAGGTACTCGCGATTGATAACGAGGATATTAAGGTCAACGTCGCGGTAGCCCGTCACGTTAGTCGGGTACGCCAGAACGTCGGTGATACGTCCCGATCCGTCCGAATCGACAACGACGTTTCTCTTACAGCTCTCCTTTGTCAAAAGCACGCGCTTGACCGCCATAGTAATATCCGCACCGTTTTCGATATGGTCGTTTATCATATCGTTAAGGTCGATGTTGCATATCACGTCACAGTCGGAAAGCACAACGTAGTCGGCCGTGAAGCGCGAGATCGAATAGTTCACGCTTTTGAGCGCCTCAAGGCGAGTATTATAGAGCGCGTTCTGCGTATTCGAGAACGCCGTAACGTGCGGCGGAAGCATTTTTATACCGCCCGAGCGGCGTGCGAGATCCCAGTCCTTGCCCGAGCCGATATGGTCCATCAGCGATTGATAATTATAATGCGTGATCACGCTTATCGATGATATGCCCGAGTTTACCATATTCGACAACGCGAAGTCGATAAGGCGATATCTGCAGGCGTACGGCACGGACGCCATCGTACGTATGCGTGTAAGCTCGGCGATATTTTTATCGTGAAGATTTGAAAATATTATCCCTTGTACAGACATTCTTACACCTCTTCCCTTTTAGCTGTAAAATTTAAAATATACTCCTCGTTTACCCTATCGCCGGCAGGGATTACTGCACCGCTCGGCAAGCGTACACCGGTGCCGATAAGAGTTATCGCCTTACCGCGCTCCTTGTCACCGCCAACCTCTGCGCCCTCGCCAACCGTTACGCCTGCATCAACTATGCTGTACCTGACCGCCGCGCCCTCTTTTATAACACTGTCGCTCATAATTATCGAGTTGCGTATGTACGCACCTCGCTCAACCTTAACGCCGCCGAAAAGTATTGAGTTTTCCACGCAGCCGTCTACCACGCATCCCTCTGTTATAATGGAGTTTTTGATGTTGGCACCGTCACCGATGCGGTGCGGCGCACGTATAAGATTTCTTGAATATATGCGAAAATCCGAGCCTAACAAATCAAGTGCAGGCTCCTCTCCGAGCAGATCCATATTCGCCTGCCATAGGCTCTCTACCGTTCCGACGTCCTTCCAATATCCGCAAAACTCATAGGCGTACAGCTTCTCCCCGCCTGCAAGCATTGCAGGGATAATGTTCTTGCCGAAATCGTTTGACGACGTAGGATCGTTTTCGTCCATCACAAGATAATGCGAGAGTATTTTCTTGTTGAAGATATAGATGCCCATAGAGGCCTTGGTGCTTTTCGGGTACTGCGGCTTTTCCTCAAACTCCACTATTCGCCCGTCATTATCGGTGTTCATTATTCCAAAGCGGCTCGCCTCGCTTATAGGCACGTTGATAACCGCTATCGTTGCCGCCGCGCCCGTTTTTTTATGGGCATCGAGCATCTTGCTGTAATCCATTTTATATATGTGATCGCCCGACAAAACAAGCACGTACTCCGGCTCATAGCGATCGATGAAATTAAGATTCTGATAGATAGCATTCGCCGTACCACGGTACCAATCCGCCGAATCCTTTCCCTGATACGGCGGCAACACCATAACGCCGCCGTTCATTCGGTCAAGATCCCACGGCTGACCGTTACCGATGTACTCGTTTAAAACGAGCGGCTGATACTGCGTCAGCACGCCTACGGTATCAATGCCCGAGTTGACACAGTTTGAAAGCGTGAAATCAATGATTCGGTATTTTGCGCCAAAAGGCACGGCAGGCTTTGCGGTCTTCTCGGTAAGCGTATAAAGTCTGCTTCCCTGCCCGCCTGCAAGTAGCATTGCAACACATTCTTTTTTCTTATACATTGTGTACCTCCTCTAAATTTGCGTATATACGAAAACGGCTCGTCCGCGCGTGGCTCTCTCTATAGATATTCGCGTAAATCTCAAAAAATACCGCACGCCAAGCCCGTATGCGCAAAACAATTATTCCACTCATAATTATATCCAACAATAAGCGAAAAATTTGTCAAAATTACGCGCGGCGCAAATTTTGTTTTGGTATACAAAAAGCCTCAAGCGTCAAATGCCGCTTGAGGCCAAAAATTTATTTGGTTTATCCCATACCCTTGATAATATTTATTATCGCCGTACCGTATTTTTGCGCCTTATCTTCGCCAATACCGTGTATACTCATGAGCTCTGTCATATTTTTCGGCTTTGCCGACGCAAGATTTCGAAGCGTCATATCCGTGAATATTACGTACGCAGGAACGCCCTTGCGCTCTGCCATATCGCGACGGAATTTGCGAAGCTTCTCGTAAAGCCCTGCGTCCATACGGTCGTCGAGCATAGCGAGCTGCTTTTTGCCTTTACGCGACGGAGAAACAGGAGTACGTCGCTTTTTAATCGTAAGGCAGCCGCCTGAAGCAATAAACCGCTCAAGCTCGGACGTTATCGACAACGTAGGATACAGTCCCGCGCTGCGCGCGAGCATTCCGGACTCCACCATACGCGAGATCACGTCACGTATGACAGACGTAGACACACGCTCGAGCATGCCGAACCCGCGCTCACGCGTAAATCCCATTGACGACATTCGTCCGTCGTCTATACCGTGCAGATAATCGGCGATAAACGCTGCTCCGTAGCGCTCACCGGTTACGGCTACGGCTATACGTACCGCACGTACGATGTCAGTAACGTCGAACACTTCAAGCTCGCCGCGGCAGGACGTGCACTTCCCACACTTTTCATCATTTTTATGCTCACCGAAATAGCTTAGAATATATCCGCGAAGGCAGTCGGTCGTTCTGCAGTAGGAGATCATCTGCTCGAGTTTTTCGTATCTGCGTTTTTTTACGTCCTCAAGCACCGTGGCATCAAGTCCTTCCTCCTCGGGCGTAGAATTCTCTATAAGAAATTTCGCTGTATGTATATCCGCATCGGTATAAAGCAATATGCAGTCCGCCTCGCCACCGTCGCGTCCCGCGCGGCCGGCCTCCTGATAGTACGCCTCCATAGAAAGCGGCATATTGTAGTGTATAATAAACTGTACGTCAGGCTTGTCTATGCCCATACCAAACGCGTTCGTTGCCACGATTATCGGCTTCGCGTCGCTGATAAATTCGTCCTGATTATGCACGCGCTCACTGTCGGAAAGCCCCGCGTGATAGTACGTAACGGGATAGCCAGCGTCGTCAAGAGCGGTATATACCTTTTCGACGTTCTTGCGCGTCATAGCGTAGATAATTCCCGATTTGTTCGGGTTTTCATTTAAATATGATCTAATATACTCAAGCTTTGCCGTGGTATCCGTCACGCCAAAATACAAATTCGGACGGTCAAAGCCCGTAGTTATCTCCCAAGGCGAATTAAGCTTCAAAAGCTCGCGTATGTCCTCTTTTACCTGCTCGGTGGCTGTTGCCGTAAACGCCGCGAGCACAGGGCGGCGTGCAAACGACTCCACAAAGTCGGCAATGTCCGTATAGCTCGGACGGAAATCGTGTCCCCACTGCGAAACGCAGTGCGCCTCGTCGACTGCAACAAGTGATATATCCATATCACGTACAAGCTCGAGAAAGCCGTCGGTCATAAGCCGCTCGGGCGCGACGTAGATGATCTTGTAAACGCCTGCGCGCACGTTGGCAAGAGCAAGACCGTACTGCTTTGGAGTCAGCGAGCTGTTAAGATATGCAGCGCGGATACCGTTCTGATTAAGCGCACCCACCTGATCCTTCATAAGTGAGATGAGCGGCGAAATAACGAGCGTTATTCCCGACATAAGCAGTGCCGGGATCTGATAGCATATAGATTTACCCGCACCCGTCGGCATAACGGCAAGCACGTCACGACCTGCTAAAATATTATCTATTATAGGCTCCTGCCCCTCGCGAAAAGAGGTATAGCCGTAATATTGCTTTAATATATCGTACTTGCTTGCCAACAAAAGCACCGCCCTTCTTAACTGTAAGTATATTATACCTCATTCCACTGAAAAAGTAAAGCCTCGCGGCATAGAAAAAGGAGCGATTTCTCGCTCCGCTTATGTATGTCCGTTTATATTTTTCATTTCCTTTTCGAGTGCATATTTGCGTCTGGTTGCGTTACCGCCGCGGATATGTCGCTCCGAGCGGTTAGTGTCGAGCACCTTCTGTACCTCGGCGTGCAGTGCGGGATCTATTCTCGCAAGCCGTACGGAAACGTCCTTGTGCACGGTTGATTTGCTTATTCCAAACACGGCGGCGGTGCTTCGCACCGTGCTATTTTCTTCTATCAGGTACGTCGCAAGCCGCCTCGGCCGCTCATCACTGTCGTAATACAAGTCGCTCACCTCTAAAAATAGTTGTTTGCCTTACAACTATATGCTGTAGATGAGCGTTTAATAACTTGCCAATCAAAAAGAAAAGCCTGCCGCTCTATAACGGCAGGCTTTGTTTTGTATGCTTACTTCTTAAGCGAATCTCTGATTTCGCGAATGTTTGCGTAGAACTCATCGAGAGCAGCCTTTTCAGCAGCAGCCTTTGCTTCTGCCACTGCAGAAGCCTCTGCGGCAGCCGCATCCTCTGCAGCCTTCTTTTCGGCAGCAGCCGCTTCTTCAGCAGCGATCTTCTTTGCGTTGAGTCTGCGCTCCATATTCTTTATGACGCGAACTGCAACGAATACGCTGAGAGCGATGATAAAGAAATCGATGATAGTCTGAATCCATGCACCGTACGTTATGTAAAGTCCGGCAAATTCTTCAATTCCCTTTTCAAGCGCCTCTTCAGCACTAACAGCAGGCTGAAGCTCATACTTAAGATCCTCCAGCGCAATGCCGTTAGTTAACAATCCTACGATAGGATTGATAATGTTGTTAACAAGTCCGGTTACAATCTTGTTAAATGCGCCGCCGATAACAACACCGACTGCCATATCGAGCACGTTGCCCTTGGTAATAAACGCCTTGAAATCGGAGAAGAAGGTTACCTTCTCTGCCTTTGCCTTTACTTTATCCTTGATCTTAGCCATAGTAATTCCTCCAAAAGTTATTGTTTACATTAAAAATTGTATCAAAAAAATATTCGTTTGTCAACAGAATTCGAGTTTTTTTCAATTTTTGATAATATATCGTGCTCTACGCCTTGGTCTGACTCGGCGTAACCCCGATTATTGCTTTGTACGTACGCGTAAAATACGACAAATTTTCAAAGCCGCACACGCGTGCCACCTCCCCCACCGTATGCTTACCTGCGCGCAGTAATTTTTCCGCCTCACGGCAGCGAAGATTATTTATGTACCGCACGACCGTAAAGCCCGTTTCGCGGTGAAACTCGCGGCAGAAATAATATTTGCTGATATTGACCTTTCCGGCTATCATATCAACTGTAAGCGGCTCGCTGTAGTGAGCCTTTATGTATCCGAGGGCACGCTTGATCGCATCATTGTGCCCGTACTCCCTCTCTTCCGTCACAGAATAGTTGCGGCAAAGCCGTACCATAAGCGTGAGTATAGCCGCCTTAACCGCAGGCGAGCTGTACTCGTCGCCCTTATACGCACGGACCACCTCAGCCATAACGTCGCAAAAAAGCTCGGAAATAGCCTCATCGCGTATTATACACTCAAATTTAAGCCCTGCAATGTTTATATTGTTTTTGACTAAAAACTCATTGTCTATAATAAGACAGTCGTGTGTAGTGTCGCCGCACGCAGGTACAGAGTGCAGCATATTCGACGAAATAACGGCAATATCGCCCTCTTTTACGTCGTATGACATACGGTCACATATCACACTTCCCCTGCCGCTGAATTGCAGTATTTCAATGTTCTCGTGCCAATGAGGCATACAAAGAAGATGCTTAAAATGAAATTTGTACGGATATGCGAGGTCCGGAATAACGTGCGACTCGTAGTTGGTATACATAGGACGCGATAGATCCGCCGCATCATTGTTAATACTCTCCGCAATCAGTTTTTTTGTCATACACCTCACCTCAATTCCGTTTTTATTTTTTTGGAATTCGCCTGAAAATTTGTAAGAAAATTTGATTTTGCTCAAAAATCAAGCAAAATCGTGTTAAAACGAAGCAATATTATGCATTGAATTGCTCTCGTATTTATTATATAATAAGTGTAATAAAATTGCAATAGTAAAGTAAAAATATTTTCTGCGCGTAAAGCAATTTGTTATTTTTCACATACGCGCCCATTACATATTGGTAAATCTGTCAAATCGACTGATTTATAAACTCCTCAAAGGGCAATACCCACAGCGAAAGCTGTGGGTATTGTCTTTTTGCACATACAAATAAACAATAAAAGCCCTCATTCTCTTGACATTGAGCGGTATTTTTGCTAAAATATATAGTGAGGTATTGTGTTTACCATATTATATATCTCACATTTTACAGCAAAAGAGGTCGTGAACTTATGTCAGAGGATATCAAAAATACCGAAAAGGGCGGAATCTCCGTCGAAATCGAACACATATTTCCAATTATCAAAAAATGGCTCTACTCTGAAAAAGAGATATTCCTTCGCGAGATCGTTTCAAACGCTTGCGACGCAGTTACGAAATTAAAGCGCCTTGCTTCGCTTGGAGAAGCAGACCTTGAGGACGAGCCTGAATATAAAATAACCGTCACTATCGACAAGGCGGCTAAAACTCTCACCGTTTCCGACAACGGTATCGGTATGACCGAGGACGAGGTTCGCCGTTACATCTGCCAGATAGCACTCTCGGGCGCACTCGAGTTTATCGAGAAATACGAGGGCGAGGGCAAGGACGGCAGTGCCGACGGCATCATCGGTCACTTCGGTCTTGGCTTCTACTCCGCATTTATGGTAAGCGACACAGTTGACGTTATCACTCGCTCTTATAAAGACGAAAGCGGCGTCAAGTGGGTATGCTCCGAGGCAGGCGAGTACGAAATAACCAACGATTATTTCCGCGAGGAGCGCGGTACAGACGTCGTTATGCACATTATGGACGACGAGGCAGAGTTCCTCGACGAGAGCCGTATTCGCGGTATGCTTGACAAATACTGCTCCTTTATGCCCGTTGAGATTTATCTCTCTACCGACGAGGACAAGCCCGAGGACGAGGCAAAGCCCGTCAACGACACACATCCGCTTTGGCAAAAGAGCGCCTCGGAGTGCACCGACGAGGAATATGATGCATTCTACCGTAAGGTCTTTGCGGATTTCCGCGAGCCGCTTTTCCATATTCATCTGAACGCCGACTATCCCCTCAATTTCCGCGGCATTCTCTATTTCCCCAGACTTGCTCACGAGTATGACAACCTCGAGGGACAAGTAAAGCTTTATTACAATCAGGTGTTCGTTGCAGACAACATCAAGGAGGTCATTCCCGACTTTCTGCTTATGTTGAAGGGCGTGCTTGACTGCCCCGAGCTTCCGCTCAACGTTTCGAGAAGCTATCTTCAGAACAGCGGATACGTTGCAAAAATCTCCGCGCACATCGTCAAAAAGGTTGCGGACAAGCTTTGCTCGATGTTTAACACCGAGCGCGAGAATTACGAAAAGCTTTGGGGCGACCTCAAGACCTTCGTCGAATACGGCTGTCTGCGCGACCGTAAATTCTACGAGCGCGTAAAATCGGCTATCGTTTACGAAACCACCGACGGCCGCTTCGTGACGCTCGACGAATATCTTGAAAAGGCAAAGGAAAAGCACGAAAAGACCGTTTACTACGCGGCAGACCTTACCGCTCAGGCACAGTATATCTCTATGTTTGCAGCCGAGGGTATCGACGTTATACTGCTTGACAAGATGATCGATACGCAGTTTATAAACGTCGTCGAGCAGGAAAACGAGGGCGTGAAGTTCGTTCGCATCGACGCGGACGTTGCAGGTGCTCTTAAAGCCGATGGTACTGCCGAAGCGAACGAAAAGCTCGTAGAGATTTTCAAAGAAGTCAGCGGCAATAATGAGCTTAAAGTGACCTTCGAGCTTCTTAAAAACGAGAAAATACCCGCAGTGCTCAACATTTCCGAGGATAGCCGCCGTATGGAGGATATGATGCGTATGTACCGTATGAGAAGCGGTGGTGCAGACGACATGAAGTTCCCGACGGACGTAAACCTCGTTATAAACGCATCGAGCGCACTTATAAAGCGCCTTGCCGACGTCGCAGAAGCCGACAACGAAAAGGCAAAGAAGCTTGCAAAGCAGATCTACACGCTTGCACTTTTGGCACAGCGTCAGCTAACGGCGGACGAGCTTCAGGAGTTCCTCTCCGACAGCTTTGATATGCTCGAGCGCTTCTAACACATAAATTTCCCACTTAAAGGAGTGACTGCAATGGCATCGGTCTACGGTACCAAATTAAAGCTCTCAATATTCGGCGAGTCGCACGGACAGGCTATAGGTGTTGTCATCGACGGCTTTCCTGCCGGCCTCAAGGTCGATTTTGACTATATATCCGCATTTATGAAGCGACGTGCGCCTGGCGGTAATTTCTCCACCAAGCGAAGCGAGCCCGACATCCCGCGCATCGTCAGCGGCGTGTCCGACGGATATACCAACGGATACCCGATATGCGCCGTTATAGAGAATACCAATCAGCACTCGGCGTCGTATCAGGATAAAATGACCGTACCGCGCCCAAGTCACGCAGACTTTGCCGCCGCGATAAAATACGGCGAGCACACCGAGCTTCACGGCGGCGGACACTTTTCAGGCAGACTCACCGCACCGCTCGTATTCGCAGGTGCACTCTGCTCACTCTACTTAAAGCGAATGGGCATAGAGATAGCTGCCCATATACGCAGTATGCTTGACGTTTCGGACAAGCCGTTCGATATGAGCGTTACCGCAGCGGAGCTTGAAGCGCTTAAAGCTAGTTCATTCCCTGCTATTGACACGGCGGCGGCAGATGCGTTCGCCGATATTATAAACGGCGCGCAGAAAAAAGTCGACTCAGTCGGCGCAAAGCTTGAATGTATAGCGATCGGCCTTCCCACAGCGCTCGGCGAGCATATGTTTGAAAGCGTGGAATCGGAAATAGCGCAGATGATGTTCGCAATTCCCGGCGTAAAGGGCATCGAGTTTGGTGCAGGCTTTGATTTCTCGAAAATGTACGGCTCGCAGGCGAACGACGCTTATGAGTCCATCGACGGCAAGATAGTTACAAAAACTAACAACTGCGGCGGTATCGTCGGCGGTATGACTACGGGTATGCCCGTTATGTTCTCTGTGGCGATAAAGCCTACCCCATCAATATTTACCGAGCAGGACTCGGTAGATATGTCAAAGGGTGAAAACACCAAGTTATCCATAAAAGGCAGACACGATCCCTGCATCGCAGTACGTGCGGTGCCCGTAATCGAAGCCGGATGCGCGATAGCGCTCACCGAGCTCATCTTAAAGGCAGACGGGAGGAAACTTTGATGGCTTTCAGACACGACACCAATTCGATAATATCAGAAAATCTTTCGCTTTTAGGAGAGGAAGCTCGCTCTTTCGAGGAGCGCCGCCTCGCGCAGCTTCGCGAACGCGCCATTCTTATCGCCAGAAACGATGACCTGCTCGATTCTGACAGCCGTACAGACGAGTTTTCTGCGCTGTTTGAGGCGCAGGATTGCGCTGACGCTATACCCGAAGCAAAGGAATACCTTTCTGCAAAATTTTCTACACAGCTGTTTTGCGACAGACTCACCGTTTGCAAGATTTTGGCAAGTGAATACGGTAAGCGGCGCATCAATGTCACCGAGCGCTTGCTTGGAAACACGCCGATGCCTGAGTCAGTTCGTATAGCTTATTTCCGCAATGCTTACGCAGACGCGGCATTCAGAATCTTCTCTGATGTAATAGATAACCTCTCGGCTGTTTACGCATCGGATTTTACAGCCGTATGCGAGGAGGTCTATTACGGCAGAGCCGACGTTTGTATGCTCCCACTCGATTCATCGCGCGATGCAAAGCTCATCAGCTTCTACCGGCTTATCGACAAGTACGAGCTTTGCCCAGTCTTCTCCTGCGACGTTACGACGCCCGACGGAAACATAACGACCAGATACGCGCTTCTCAAGCGCTCGTTCACGCTTCCCTCTAAGGAGCGACTTGATGCACCGGGACTTTGCTTCTTTGAATTCAATATAACCCCGGACGAACGTTCACCGCTTTGCGACGTGCTCGCAGCGGCAAAGGAATGCGGTCTTACGCTTTACAAGGCGGACTCTATGCCGCTCTCCTACAGCAGCAGCGAATTTGCTTACGACGTAATTTTGAAGGTAGGAAGCTTCGCGGGACTTGAAGCGTTCGTTCTGTTCCTCACCCTTGCAGTTCCCGAATACGAGCCGATAGGCATTTATCCTCATATTCACTCAAAAACAAATAATAACGAATAAATATTTTTTACAAGTACAAAATATTTTGAAAGGAAAAAGCATAAGATGAAAAAGACGCTTTCTTATAATACCTGCGGCACCTGCTCGCGACAGATAGAAATTATATGTGACGGAGATACTGTAGAGTCCGTTAAGTTTATCGGCGGCTGTTCCGGCAACACACAGGGCGTTGCCGCACTTGTTGCCGGTATGAAGATAGATGACGCCATAAAGAGAATGAAAGGCATCTGTTGCGGTCCAAAGCCCACGTCCTGCCCCGATCAGTTAGCGCGCGCGCTTGAAATAATCAAAACGCAGGAATAAGCATCGCAAATCACACCACAAGGAGTACCAATATGAATTATCTTGAAAACTACAAGCGTTGGCTAACGTCTGACAAGGTGGATGAAAAAACCAAGTCCGAACTTCGTGCAATTGAAGGTAACGACGAGGAAATAAAGCTTCGCTTCGTAAAATATCTCGAGTTTGGCACAGCAGGGCTTCGCGGAATTATGATGGCGGGAACGAACGCTATGAACGTATACACTGTTGCGCACGCAACCCAAGGCCTTGCCGACCTTATCAATAAAGAAGGTAAAGCAGACCGCGGCGTAGCTATCGCATACGATTCGCGAAATAACTCACCGCTGTTTGCGCGCCACGCTGCAAGTGTTCTCGCAGCAAACGGAATCAAGGTGTTTATCTTTGACGCACTTCGACCGACGCCCGTGCTGTCCTTTGCAGTACGCGAGCTTCATACGATCGCAGGTATCAACATCACCGCGTCGCACAACCCCAAGGAATATAACGGCTACAAGGCGTACTGGGAGGACGGTGCACAGCTGCCGCCCGATCACGCGGCAACTGTATCCGAATTCGTTGCCGCCGCCGATATTTTCGACGACGTTAAGATAATGGATTTCGACGAGGGCGTAAAGAGCGGTATCATTGAGTATATCCCCGAATCCATCGACGAAAAGTATATGGAAAAGGTAATCGCCGAGGCGGTCAATCCCGGAATTATACGCGAGGTTGCGGATACCCTTGAGATCGTTTACACCCCTCTTCACGGCGCAGGCTACAAAATGGTTCCCGAGGTGCTTCGCAGAGTCGGTATGAAGCATATCGACGTCGTTGACGAGCAAATGGTACTCGACGGCGATTTCCCGACGATTTCATATCCGAACCCGGAATTTCCCGAAGCCTTTGAGCTTGGCATAAAGCTCGCCGAGCGTGTGCACAGCGACCTTATTATCGCGACCGACCCCGACGCGGACCGCGTGGGAATTATGTCGCGCGATAAGACGGGCAAGTTCGTACGCCTGACGGGCAATCAGGTAGGCGCGCTTCTACTCGATTACGTTATCACCGCGTACGAGGACACGGGTATGCCAAAGGATCCCTATGCGATCAAGACGATCGTTACCACGGATATGGTAACGAAAATATGCGAGGAGCATAATATCAAGCTTCACAACGTGCTGACGGGCTTTAAGTTCATCGGCGAGGTCATAAAGGAACACGAGGAGTCGGGCGTTGGCAGCTATATCTTCGGCTTCGAGGAAAGCTACGGCTACCTCAAGGGCACGTACGCGCGCGACAAGGACTCGGTCGTTGCAACTATGCTGCTTTGCGAAATGGCGGCTTACTACAGCACAAAGGGTATGACACTCTGTGACGCTATGCAGAGCCTTTACGAACGCTACGGATACTACGACGAGGGTACGGCTAACATTTATATGAAGGGACTCGACGGTCTTGAGCGTATGAAGTCGCTTATGAACCGCCTTCGCCAAAATCCCCCAAGTGAGCTTGCGGGCTACAAGATAATCGAGCGCCGCGACTACCAAAACGACACCGTGCTTGATGTAAAAACAGGCAAAATCACCTCTACAGGGCTTCCCTCCTCCAACGTGCTTTACTACGTAACCGAGGTGGGCGACACGATAGTCATTCGCCCTTCCGGAACAGAGCCGAAAATCAAAATATATATTCTCGCCCACGATAAAAGTCTTGAGGCTGTCCGCGAAAAGATCGCGGCGTATGCCAAGGTTACTGACACCTGGGTTGAATAATGAAAATCGCCTTGCCGTATTGCCACGGCAAGGCGATAGTTTTATTTGTATTTTATCGGCGAAACACCGTAGTAATGCTTGAACACGCGTGAGAAATAGCTGTAGCTCGTGTAGCCGAGCTTGTCGGAGATTTCGACGAGCGAATACTTACCCTCACCTATCATATTTTTAGCGATCTGCATTCGCCGCTCGTTTACGTAGTCGACAATAGGCTTACCAAGCTCCTTTTTGAAAATATGCGCTATGTAATCCTTGGAGAGATGAACTGCGGCGCTTATATCGGGAAGCGTAATTCGGCTTGTCAAATTAGCTTCTATATATTTGAGTATTGCCACGACGTTTTCATCGTTCGTTCTGAATGCGATGCCCTCAAAAAGCTCAAGGAGCAGGCAGTTGAGTATATTGGTCATCTTTTCCTCGTGATGGTAGTACGACGATATGTGCTGTTCCGAAAACACTGCGCAAAGCAGGCGCATCTCGCGGTTTACCGTGTCAGGCAAATAACATTTTGTGCTCGGAACAGTGCCGGCATACGCCGTAAAATTGAAGCTGACAAAGTGAACGTCGCCTGAGGCCTCGCGGCGTTCGCGGTAGGTTCCCGGCGGAAAAAGTATCGCATCGTTTTCTCTCAAAATCACACGCTCGCCGTTTATGATATACTCGATCTCACCCTTAAGCATAAAGCTGAAATCGTAAAAGTGTATCTTCGAGCGTTTGATCTCATTGAGCCCCTTTTGATTGATATTGCAAAAATGCAAAAGTTCTTTTACAATATACTGCTCCATTTTCACCCTCGCAAAAAACAGAATTGTTCAAAAAATAAGTTGATACAACTATATAGTGTATTGTATGTACACAACCAAAATGCTATAATTTATGTGTAAAATTCATTTTTTACACTCGCAATCATTATATCACACAAATAGCAATTTTGTCAAATTTATGGAGGATGCGTATGAAAACATTATTCGTCGGCGACATTTGCCCTACCAAATACACAGAGGAGGCTTTTGCAGCGGCTGATATGAAGACGCTGTTTAACGATACTCTTTCGATATTTAAAAATCGCGATTTCGTATTTGCAAATCTTGAGTGCGCTATTACCGAAAGCGAAAACAGAATCAAGAAGTTCGGCCCTAATCTTAAGGCGCCGAGAAATACCGCCAAAGTGCTTAAAAATCTTGGAGTAAGCGTTACCGGTCTTTCTAACAATCACGTTTTCGACTTTGGCAAGGAGGGTGCTCTCGATACCGTTAAGGCGCTCTGCTCTGAAGGCATTGACTATACCGGTTTCGGTGACAACTACGCAGATTCAAAAAAGAACTACATATTTGAGAAGGACGGCGAAAAGATCTGCATTATCGCAGTGTGCGAGCACGAGTATTCCTACGCGCTTGAGGACCGCATGGGTTCGCGTCCCTTCGACGAGTTTGAAACACTCGAGGACATTAGAGCCGCCAAGTCCGAATGCGACCGTGTTATCGTGATATACCACGGCGGTAAGGAGCAGTGCCACTATCCCTCCCCCAGACTTGTACGAGCTTGCCGTGCAATGGCAAGAGCAGGCGCCGACCTTATTCTCGGTCAGCATAGCCACTGCATAGGCGTATATGAGCTCTATGAGGGTGCACACATTCTTTACGGACAGGGCAACTTCCATTTTGTAAGCACCTCCAAATATGACAACTGGAACACCGGACTCGCCGTATGCTATGACACCAAGACCGGAAAGATTGAATTCATTCCGGTTAAGCAGAAGGAAGATTTTACCGGTATAGCCCTTGTCGAAGGTGACGAAAAGGCTAACGTTATGGCAAGATTCAAAGCTCTCGCTGATTCTATGCAGGACGGCACATGGAAAGACGGTTGGCACGACTTCTGTCTGTCTGTTGCAGAGGGATATCTTAACAACATCAACCGCGCCTGCCGTGAGGATTCGACCGAGCGTGAAAACGCTATCTTCGCGCACAATCTTGACTGCGAGGCTCACCACGACGTAATAACCGAGCTCTTCCCGACGTACAACGCTACCAACGAAAAATAATCACATAATTAAACCGCCCTTGAAAAATCAAGGGCGGTAATTTTATTTATCTGACAGCTCCTCGGGTACGGGAATATCTGTAGGCCTCTTGGGTATGCGCTTAAGCGGATCGTACACGAATTTTCGGCAGGAGTATTCTCTATGCACAACGCCGCGATGCTCACATAGCATATCGTCGGTCGTCTGTATCTCGGCAGAAAAACGGCAGAGCTCACAAAGGCGCTCTATATCTTGAGATTTTCTTTTCATCGTTAGCTCTCCTATATTTCAGGTTACATATATTCTATCACGGCAACGGCAAAATGTCAAGAAAAAACTCCCTCGACTGAGGGAGTTTTATTATGGGGTGAATGAAGGGGGTCGAACCCTCGACCTCCAGGGCCACAACCTGGCGCTCTAACCAACTGAGCTACATCCACCATCCCTAAGCAACAAACCGCATCGTGAGTGGCATCGGTTCGCTGCCGTTATATAAAGCCCGTACGCTATCGCATCCGGGATTTGGCGTACCCGGAGGGACTCGAACCCCCGACCTACTGCTTAGAAGGCAGTTGCTCTATCCAGCTGAGCTACGGGTACATATAGCCGATTTCAGTCGACTATAATATTATACACCATCACATTTCATTTGTCAAGAGTTTTTTTAAAAAATAAAATAATATTATTACTGTGCGCCTACGGTGTAATTATGCCGCGGCATAACACCGCAGCATAACGATATTTATACTTTTACCTTCGCCCATTTTCCGCCTGAAAAACGGCGCTGCATAAATATAAGACGCATATATTGGTCGATTATCATGGCAATCCACGCGCCGACTACGCCAAACGTGAATACGTAGCACATCAGATACGTAAACGACGGGCGGATAACCGCGATACAAACGAGGCTTACGATAGCGGCATATCTCGTATCTCCCGCGCCGCGTACACAGCCGCTGTAGATAACCTGTGATATCTGCGCAGGCGTTATGATAGCGAGCAGCCTGAGTAGTACAACACCCTTCTCCATTATAAACGCGGCGTGCTCTTCGCCCTCCGTCATAAAGAGGTTGATTAGCATAGGACCGCCAAATATAAACAGCGCCATAAGTACAACGGATATGCACACGCCTATTCTTTGTGCGCTCTTACCGTAGATTATCGAGTAATCGGGACGCTTCTTTCCGAGATTTTGTCCGACGAGAGCGGACGCGGCAACACCGAGTCCGTCACCGAAGCAGAAGGAGAGATTAACGATGCTCATACATATCGTATGCGTTGCAAAATCGGGCGTGCTGAGCTCGGCGACCATTTTGGATACCATAAAGAAGCCAAAGCGGACAAACACCTGCTCTATTGCGGCAGAGCTCGAAATTTTTGCAATCAGACCGAGCGTTTTCAGCTTGAAACGGAACAGCATTGAGGGCTTCAAATAGAGGAAACGTCCTTTTTTTGAAACCGAATATATTGACATCGCGCAGGAAACGATATTTCCAAGCATAGTCGCGATCGCCGCGCCCGTAACACCAAGCTTCGGGAAGAAAAACAGACCGTTTATAAGCAGTGCGTTGAATATGCAGTTGACGATGTTAGCGGTCATATTCGTAGTCATCGAAATTCGAGTGTTACCCGAACCACGCTGTGCTGCGTTTATCGAAAGACCGATATTTGTAAACAGCATTCCCACCATAACTATGCGGAAATACGATACCGCCATATCGATCGTGTCCTCTTTCGCTCCGCTGAAAATAAGCAGCGGTTCTGCGAAGATTATCGCTATACCGACAAGTATCACGCCGAGAATCATAGACAGCGATACCGCTTGTGCGAGTACGCGGTTGGCGTCCTCCTTATCATTTTCGCCCTTGCGCCTGGATACTATGGCGGTTACGCCAACGCTAAGCGCAAAAAACACCGCGTAAAATATAAATCGCGGCTGATTTGTAAGTCCGACAGCGGCAACCGCCGTTGAGCCTTGCGAACTTACCATAACGGAATCTATAAAATTGACAAGTCCAAGAAGGAATGACTCCATAACGGCCGGCCACGCAACCTTTACGAAGGTTTTATAAAACTCCCCCGTAGAATATTTATCCTGCATCTTCTGTCGCGGCTTCAGCATATAATCCGGCGCGTACAGTCGCCTCAAAAGCTCCATTTTCCTCTCTCCAATCCGTGAAGCATCTTCTCTGATTATTTTAGCACTTTTTGCAGCGTTTTTCAAGTATATTGCGAAATATAAATGTATCGCCAAGCAAAAAGGAGCAAAGGGGTTGAAATATTCACAATTATGTGGTATGATATTAGTAATAAAGCTTTTGTAAGGCGGTGTTATTTTGCGACTTCAGGAATCGGGTGAAATGTATCTCGAAACCATATACATATTATCCAAAGACAACGCTAACGTCCGTTCTATCGACGTGGGAGAATATATGGGCTATTCGAAGCCGAGTGTCAGCCGCGCGATGGGACTTTTAAAAAGCGGCGGTTATATCACTATGGCGGCAGACGGCACGCTGAAGCTCACCGAGCTCGGCGAGGAAATAGCCGAAAAGATATACGCACGCCACACGATACTCACAACTATGCTCGTGTCCCTCGGTGTCGACGAGCAAACAGCATCCGATGACGCTTGCAGACTCGAACACGCGATAAGCGATAAGTCGTTCGACGCAATAAAAAAGCACCTCGAAAGAGAGGGCAAACTAAAATAATAAAAACCACCCACACGGGTGGTTTTTATGTTATCTTACTCTCCGATAAGAGCCGCGATCTGCTCTTTTCTTATAAAGCCCATCGACTTGTTCACCATTTCACCGTTCTTGAAAACCATCAGAGTGGGTATACTCATAATGCCAAACTGACGTGCAAGATCTTCTTCCTCGTCAACGTTTACCTTGCCGACCTTAATCTTGCCCTCGTTTTCCTCTGCGAACTTTTCAAGCTCGGGTGCGAGCATACGGCACGGACCGCACCACGCCGCCCAGAAATCAACGAGCACAGGTATATCGGACTTTAATACTTCCTCTTCAAAATTTGCTTTAGTTATAACTATTTCTGCCATTTTTAATCTCCTTTTTTACTTACCAATTCATTAGATAGTATCGTTACCTAACGGGATATTATTCGCTCTTCTTGGGCTTACGCTTAAACAGCTTGAGTACGAGCGAAACAAGTATGCCGATAACAATAGCCACCGTCAGATCGAATACGACAGTCGCCACCATAGTGACAAGAAATTGCAGCATCTCCCCGAAAAGCTTATTCTTAAATATGTGCTTTATCTCGTGCCACTCATTCATACGCCACGCAGTTACCATAAGCACACCTGCGAGTACCGGCATCGGTACAAGCGCCATAACGTCACCGAGAAGGAACATAGCCGCAAGCAGCCACAGCGCGTGGAATATACCCGTAAGACGCGTCTGTGCGCCGGACTTTATTGCAACGCTCGTACGCGCGATCGCCGCAGTGGCAGGCACGCCGCCGAAGAATGGCATAAGTACGTTACCGATTCCCTGACCGATAAGCTCAATATTAGCATCAAACGGCTCGTCCTTCATTCTCGATGCAGACGCACCGCAAAGAAGGCTCTCTATCATACCGAGTGCCGCAACAGTGATCGCGGGAGAAATAAGCTTTCCGAGCATACCAAAGCTAAAGTCGGCAAACGAAATGCGGTCCGAGAGAAAGAGTGTTTTAGGTATTTCTCCGACCGTTGCAACTCCGTCAAAGCGGAAGATAACGTATATCACAGTCGCAATGATAATACCGATAAGCGAGGACGGAACCTTTGCATTCCACTTTTTCGGCCAGATTATCATAATAGCCACAACGATAAGTCCGAGTAGAACACTCCAAAGATGCGGCTTGAAGCCAAGCTCTCCATAGGAGATAAGCTTTGCTATAGCACTCTCACCTTCAGAAACCGTACCGAAAAAGTTATCTACCTGACCGAGCGCAATTATTACCGCGATACCCGAGGTAAAGCCTGTGATAACGGGACGCGGTATAAGATTTACAAGTCCGCCGAGCTTAAAAATACCGCATATAAGCAAAATTGCACCTGCGATAAGACAAACCCAGAACACGCCGTTAAGGCCTACTGTTCCCGCGATACCGATAAGCACCGCACTCATTGCTCCGGTAGGGCCGGAGATCTGGAAGGACGCTCCGGAAAGCGCGCTTATCACGATGCCCGCGATAATTGCAGTAACAAGTCCTGCCGCCGCCGAAGCGCCGCTCGCAACACCGAATGCGAGTGCAAGCGGGAGTGCAACCGCCGCAACCGTAAGACCGGCGAGCAGGTCCTTTATAAGCTTCGAAGCGTTATATCCCGAGAACTCGGAGCGAAGCATTTTCGCAAAACTTTTTATCATATGTCAATCTCCCGTAATACGTCGCAATGCGCCGACATAAAGTCGGCGCATTTTGTTATGTTAGTTTACCTTTACGGTCCAGCCGAGAGTGTCGGGCTGCTTCCCCCACTGAATGCCGGTGAGGTTATCGTAAAGCTTCTGTGCGATAGGACCGATCTCATTATTGTTGACGATCATCTTGTCGCCGCCGTTGTTGAGCTCGCCGATCGGGCTGATTACAGCCGCGGTACCGGTACCGAATGCCTCGTTAAGCTTGCCGGCCTTGTAAGCATCAACGACCTCGTCGATAGAAAGACGGCGCTCGCTTACCTTGTAGCCCCAGCTCTTTAAGAGCTCAATGCAGGACATACGGGTAACGCCGGGGAGAATAGAGCCGGCCTCGGTAGTGGGAGTTACTACCTCGCCGTCGATAACAAAGAATACGTTCATCGCGCCGACCTCATCGATATACTTGTGCTCGATACCGTCAAGCCAAAGCACCTGTGCGTAGCCGAGCTGCTCTGCCTTCTTCTGACCGATAAGCGAAGCCGCGTAGTTACCGCCGCACTTGGTAAAGCCCGTACCGCCCTTAACGGCGCGAACGTACTCGTTTTCAACGAAAATCTTAACGGGGTTGATGCCTGCCGCATAGTAAGAGCCTACGGGCGAGAGGATGATTGCGAAGAGATAGGTCTTCGAAACGTGTACGCCGAGGTGCACGTCTGTTGCGATAATAAAGGGACGAATGTAAAGCGAGGTGCCGTCCTTCACGGGTACCCAATCCTTGTCCACGTTGATAAGCGTCTTAAGAGCCTCGATGCAGTCGTCAACGTCCACATGAGGAATGCACATACGGTCGTTGGTGCGGTTCATACGCTCAAAGTTCTTATCGGGACGGAAAAGCTGAATCTCACCGTTCGGAGTGCGGTAAGCCTTGAGGCCCTCGAAGATCTCCTGTGCGTAGTGGAATACCATCGTAGCAGGATCAAGCTCGAAGGGGGCATAGGGTACTATGCGAGCATCGTGCCAGCCCTTACCCTCGGTATAATTCATCAAAAACATATGGTCGGAATAGAAGTTTCCGAAGCCAAGCTTGTCCCAATCAGGCTTTGCCTTGGGAGCAGTCGTTCTTTCAATTCTGATATCTATCATTGTTATTTCCTCCAAAATATATTATATTAAAAATATTATACACCCGTTGTGTCAGTTTTGCAATATACTAAAGTAAATAAATTTCGAAAAATTTTTCCCTACTTTCGTACAAAATCGCATAAAGTTGCGTCTGCGGGCAAAAATAGGGGCGTAGAACGCTTGACGTTAATTATTTGGGAGGAAAAAATGAATAACTATAACCGTAAAAAATTTTTCACGCGCGTCTTATGTGCAGCGCTCGGTCTGCTTGCGCTCATAGGCATCACGCTGCCCGTCAACGCGGTGAGCACTCTCTCGCCTGCACTTGACATTATAGCCACAGAATTCACTATGGCAAAAAGCGGACTCATCGGCACGTCGATTTCCTTCGAGCGTGAGGACTTCGCGATGGCACTCGGTGTTGATAAGGTAGGAAAAATAACTATCGCTTCCCTGCCCGATCCGACGCTCGGACGCCTTCAGCTCGGATCGCGTGCACTTGTGGTCGGTCAAAGTGTTTCCGAACGAAACCTGGATATTCTCAAATTCGTACCGTACGGAAGCGGCGAAGTCACGGCATCGTTTAAGTTTACGCGCGGCTCGGACGTATACGGCACGGCGTACGAATGTGCGCTCTATACACTCGCGAACGTCAACACCGCGCCTACCGTTGAAGCGAGTGTCGGCAACGCAAAGAACGAGCGCACCGCATACACGGGCGTTGCATATCTTGGCGCTATCAGCGCCACAGACCGCGAGGGAGATGCGCTCACCTTTGAGGTAATAAAAAAGCCCTCGAACGGCACTGTAAAGCTTACCGACAAAGCTCGCGGTTATTTTGAGTACACGTCCGCTGACGGCTTTGTCGGCAAGGACAGCTTCACCGTACGCGTGACCGACAAATACGGAAATCGCTCAAGTGATGCTAAAATAACCGTTCGCGTTGAAAAGGCGAGCGAGAGCGAAGTATATGCAGATATGGGCGGACATTGGGCGAACACCGCCGTTATCACCTGCGTGAAGGCAGGCGTTATAGACGCGGCGAACACGGGCGACAAGTTCTACCCCGACGCGTATATCAGCCGCGCGGAGTTTCTCGCACTCGCTATGAGTGCGGCAGGATACACGGGATTTAACATTTCCAATACGGGCTTTGCTGACGACGCGGATATTCCCGAAGAACGCAAGGGCTGTATTGCCGCGGCGGAAGCGTTTGGGTTTATCGACGGAATAGAAACCGAAGCCGGCGTGCGCTTCTATCCGAACAATCAGATAACGCGTTGTGAAGCGGCGGTGATACTCTCACGTATTACCGGCATTACAGGCGGCGCAGTATCGGTATTAGCAGACGAGTCGATTCCCGCGTGGGCAGAGGGCGCTATGGTCGGACTCTACAACGCAGGCATACTGCGTGGAAACGGCAACGGTACCCTTGATGCGTACGCACCTATCACGCGAGGTGCGGCGGCACAGCTTGTTTCTGGCATACTTGACAAATAAAAATTGAGGTGCACCCTCGGGTGCACCTCTTGCGTTTTATTTGATTTTTATCGGGAGCTCGACTGTAAGTGTTATTTCCTCGCCGTCAACGGTCATAGTAACCGTAGCTACTGCGGTATATTTGCCGCTTGGCAAGCCGTTCATCTCTGACAGTTCGGCTGCGAATGTGTCGGTGTACTTCACGGATTTACCCGCCTCAAGAACAGCGCTTTCGGAATATGTCGACAAATTGGGTATATTAACAGCACCGTCTGCGGCAATTAACTCTATATCGCAGACATAATCGACTGTCACGTCGGTTTTGTTTTCGTTTTTGAGCGTAGCCGTAAGGGAGAGCGGCGAAGCGGGGTCAACGTTTGAAATTTTATACGCGCCGCGCTCGGATTTTAGTGTGAGCTTATATCCGTTTTGTGTAGACGACATTGAGGTTGGCTGTGTCGGGATAAACAGCGAATAGTATCCGACTACAAGCATTGCCGCTATGATGAAGAACACCACGAGCATAACAATATGCTTTTTGGAAAGAATCGGCTTTACATCCGTCTTCGGCATAAATCCAAGCTTCACAACAACCGGTATCATCGCACCCATAAACAGCGTGAGCAGAAATGCCTCTGCAGGAAACAGCGCGAGATTTTTCATCACGCGCGGTATCGTCATAAACGCATAGCTCTTACCGTAGAAGACGTCGTAGTACCACATCATAAGAGTAGGATTAATGATAAGGTTAGTTATGGAAACGACCGAGAAGCGCGAGAGTATAACGCGTGTCGCGGTCATATTGGAACGCCACAGAAAGAGCGCAAACAAAAGCGAGCCGGATATTTCCTCAAGTATAAACGGGAAGAAATACGGTCCTTGGGGAAAAATAAGACAGCCAAGCGTATCGCTTATCGCCGCCGCTACAACAGCGACCACCGGTCCGAATATCGACGCGCCGAGAGCGTTGACGAAAAATCCGACCGTAATATTAAGGCTCGGACCAACGGGTATCTGGACGGATTTCAGAGCAACTCGTACCGCGATAAGAATTGCCGCGATACAAATTATGCGGATGTCGAAAAGTTGCATTGCCGCATCGCGCCAATATGCGCGCGAGAACGGATGCTTGTAGATAGCTGCACTTCGTAAATCTTTCATAAAAACAAAAAATACCTCCTTATAATGACATTCCGTATTGCCACATATAGGAGATATCTCCGTTATGCAACAGCGGGATGCGACCTTAGCACCGCAGATGAAAACATCTTTCGTTCCCAAGACAACTCCCCGTTCATGGGACACTTTACGCGCTATGATCTACTCTGTGTTTACCGTACCGTGTAGGTACAGTATTATAATACCACATAATAACACAAAAATCAAGTAAAAAATCAGCAATATTATTTGGCAACAGAAAAATATTTCTGTACAGTTTTACACTATTTATTCTTCTCCAAAATCTCTCTAAAAAAAGCAAAATATTTTTTCAAAAAACCTATTGACAAACCTCTTTGCTTATGATATAATATTTAGGCATCGTGGTTGTAAACGACCGCGAGTGTTATATGGCGGAGTAGCTCAGCTGGCTAGAGCAACCGGTTCATACCCGGTAGGTCATGGGTTCAAGTCCAATCTCCGCTACCATTTTTCTCGGCCAATAGGTCGGGATACGGCCCGTTGGTCAAGCGGTTAAGACACTGCCCCTTCACGGCTGGAACATGGGTTCGATTCCCGTACGGGTCACCAAAAACGAAAACATCATCCGATAGGATGATGTTTTTTGTTTTTGATTATCTGTTTCGTCGAAGCAAACCCTTCGAATTGCCGCTAAACAAACGATCTGCCGCCCGAGGATGCAATTCGTGCCGCTAGCGTCAGCTCGCGGCAGGCGATCATTCCCGTACGGGTTACCACAAACAAATCACCATCCATTAGGATGGTGATTTGTTTGTGCAGATGCGTGCGTCGAAGCGAGCCCGGCACCGATGTTCTCCCGCCCACTTGCAATCCCCTTCACAATATGCTATAATAATTACATACACCAACACGGAGGTGGCACATGAAGATCTTTCATTTATCAGACCTGCACCTTGGAAAGCGGCTGTGCGAATACTCGCTTATAGAAGATCAAAAATATATACTCGAGCGCATACTCGACGCCGTCGAGCGCGAGCACCCCGACGTGCTTATTATCGCCGGCGATGTATACGATAAGCCCGTACCGTCCGCCGAGGCGGTGGCGCTGTTTGACAACTTTCTCTCTGCCCTTTCAGGTAAAAGCATTCCGACCTTCGTAATCAGCGGCAATCACGATTCGCCCGAGCGTATCGCCTTTGGCGCAAGCATTATGGGAGCAAGTCGCATATATATGTCACCCGTATTCGAGGGCGACGTTACTCCGATACGCCTATCCGACGAGCACGGCGACGTATGCTTCTACCTGCTTCCCTTCATCAAGCCGGCACACGTTCGCCGCGTATATCCCGACGATTTGTGCGACTCCTATACCGATGCACTCGCCATCGCAATATCGCATATGAACGTCGACGAGCGCACGCGAAACGTGCTTGTAACACACCAATTCGTTACCGGTGCTTCGCGTTCAGAATCAGAGGAGATCTCCGTCGGCGGCTCGGATAACGTGGATGCGAGCGTCTTCGAGCGCTTCGACTATACGGCACTCGGACACATACACGGCCCACAATCTATCTCGCGAGAGTGCGTACGCTACTGCGGCACGCCACTTAAATATTCATTTTCAGAGGCAGGGCATATAAAGTCTATAACCTCTGTAACGCTTGGCAAAAAGGGAGACGTCAGTATCGATACGCTTCCCCTCGTGCCACTTCGTGATCTTCGCGAGATACGCGGCAGCTTCGACGCGCTGACCTCGCCGTCGTACTACAGTAATGAAGCACGTGACGACTATCTTCATATCACGCTGACCGACGAGGAGGACGTCCCCGAGGCGCTTACGCGTCTGCGCAGCATCTACCCGAATCTTATGAAGCTCGACTACGACAACACGCGCACTCGCGCAAAAAGCACGTTCTCGCTTGAATCAGAGCCTGAAAAGCGCTCCCCGATCCAGCTTTTCTGCGACTTTTTTGAAATACAGAACGGACGAGTACCCGACGATACACAGCGAGAATATTTATCCGCACTTATAGAAAAAATATGGGAGGGCGATGACAAATGAGACCGATAAAGCTTACAATGTCCGCCTTCGGACCTTACAGCGGTACTGTAACACTCGATATGGACGCGCTCGGACACGACGGTCTGTATCTGATATGCGGAGACACGGGTGCCGGCAAAACTACAATATTCGATGCTATCACCTTTGCTCTCTACGGCGAGGCAAGCGGCTCAAGCCGCGACTCCTCCGAGCTCCGCTCGAAATCTGCCGATCCCGGCACGCCCACTTTCGTTGAGCTTGAGTTTCAGATAGGCTCGTCGTGCTACAAGGTTAAGCGAAGTCCCGAATATGAGCGTACGTCAAAGCGTGGCGGCGGTACTACCCGCCAGCCGGCAGAGGCAGAATTAACCCTTCCCGACGGAAGTATAGTTACGAAATACAAGGACGTCACCGAAGCGGTACGCGATATAATCGGACTTGATCGAACACAGTTTTCACAGATTGCAATGATAGCGCAGGGCGACTTTTTAAAGCTGCTCCTCGCACCGACAGACGAACGTATAAAAATTTTCCGTAAGCTATTCAAAACCGAGCGTTATCAAAAGCTGCAGGAAATGCTTAAGGCGGACTGTGCAAACGCAGAGCGCGAGTTCAGGCAGCTGTATGAGCGTGCGAATTATGCTATCTCCACGATCAAAGCGGACGGTAGCGAAAGTGAAGCAGAGCTTGTAAAATTAAAGGAAATAACACCCAAGCTTACCGAGATTATATCCTTCACCGAAAGCTTGATAGAGGCTGACAAAAGCCGTGAGTGCACATTAGGAGAAGGACTCTCCGCGCTCGACACCGTAATAACCGAGCTTTCACAAAGGCTTGGAGCCGCAAGAGAGCTCGAGGCAGACCGTTCAGAGCTTGAACGGGTAAACAAGCACATCGCAATAGATACGGCAATGCTTGAAGCACTGAATGCCGCTTGTAAGCGAGAGCAGGAGCGCACACCCGAGCGCGATGCACTTTCAAGTGAACTCACGCTTCTCACGGCATCGCTCCCCAAATATGATGCACTCGAAGCAATAAAGATCGAAATTGACAGCCTCGAAGGTAAAGTACGCTTTGATACAAACCGACTCGAAAATATCGCCCTCACACAAAAAGCAGACCGTGCGCACCTTGAGGCTCTCAGCACAGAAGCGCAGACGCTTTACGGAGCAGGCGAAAAGCGTGAACGCCTTGAGGCCGAGCGAACGTCCTATTCCTCGCGGCTGGAAGCCCTCAAATCGCTCTACGACGATATAAAAAAGCTTAACACGCTAAAAGCATCGCACAAAGAGGCGCAGGAGAAATATGCGTTCGCGGCAAAGCAGTACACGATGATGTCGGATGAATATGCGAAGGTAAGTATTCGTTTTCTCGACGAGCAAGCAGGCGTGCTCGCAGCCACGCTTGAAGACGGTGAGCCCTGCCCCGTTTGCGGCTCAGTTACGCACCCAAGTCCCGCAAAGCTCACCACGCTGAATTTGAGTCGCGAGCTGCTTGACTCAATGAAGTCGAAGTGCGATGACAAGGAAGCGCAGGCTAAAGCGTACAGTGCCGATGCCGCAGCGCTTAAGGGACAGCTCGACGCTATAGACGATGCCGCAAAAAAAGCTGCCCAAAAGCTCGAGGTTACGTATACCGATACCAACGTCGTGCAGGAAATACAGCTTTGCAATACGGCTATCACCTCGCTTGTCAGCGAGATCGAGGCCGAAAACAAGCGTGTAGCGCGCCGCGATGAGCTCGCCATCCTTATCCCTGATCTTACCGCAAATATAGCGCACAACGATGAGATACTGAATTGTGACGGACAAAAGCTTACAGCCGCCAAAAGCCGCCTTGAGGCACTGCGTGAGAGCCTTGAGCGCGCCGCCGCAGAACTCCCCTCCCCCACAAAGCAGGCAGCAAATACACAAATTGCCGAACTTACATCTCGCCTAAAGCAGATGACCGACGCACTTGAGCGCGTCGAAAAGGAGCTTCGCGAATGCAGTGAGCGTCTGTCAGGTCAAAGAGATCTCGCCGCGCATCTTACCAAAAAGCTTGAGGCCTCTCCGACGGTCGATACCGCTGCGCTTGAAGCGGAGCTTTCTGTGAGGAACGCGGAAAAGCGCACGGTCGCGGATAACGTTACCGAGGTAAGCGTTCGTATAGACGTTAACTCGCGCGTGCTCGCCGAGCTTTCAACGCTCGCAGAAGAATCCCAAGAGGCAGAGCAAAAGCTCAAACGCCTTCGTGCGCTGTCAGCAACAGCCAACGGTAATCTCACAGGCAAGGAAAAGGTTATGCTTGAAACGTATATACAGATGACCTTCTTTGACCGAATTATCGAACGCGCAAACATTCGCCTTCGCCGAATGACCGACGAGCAATACAACCTTAAACGCCGCAGAGTTGCGGATAATAACCGTGCGCAAAGCGGACTCGAACTTGACGTTATCGACCATTATCACGGCAACGAGCGAAGCGTCAGAACTCTGTCTGGCGGTGAATCGTTCAAGGCTTCTCTTGCATTGGCACTCGGTCTTTCAGAGGAGATACAGTCATCGTCGGGCGGTATCAAGCTTGACACGATGTTTGTTGACGAGGGCTTTGGTTCACTCGACGACGAATCGCTTCGTGCAGCCATAGATACGCTTGTGGGGCTCTCGGGCGGCGGAAGGCTCGTGGGCATAATCTCACACGTCTCCGAGCTTAAGGGCATCATTGACAAGAAGATAGTCGTTACGAAAGCTCGTAACGGCTCAAGCGAGGCAAAAATCATCATATGAGAAAAGGAGCAGTTCGGGAGAACTGCTCCATCTTTATTGATCTGAAGTTTCGCGGCGTTTTTTGCGTCTTACGCGGTTGATGTGCCGCTCGAAATCACCGCTCGTTATCAGCCTTGCTAAAACAAGCTGTACGAACGTCGGCACCGTGCAGGAATAAAATCCAAGCTTCTTCTCAAATGCCGCCGCAATGCTTTTCGGCAAAACCATATACGCCGTACGAAGCGAGGGAGAAACGGTTTTTGAGAAGGTATTCATATAGATGACGTTATCGTCCTCGGTATGCGAGAAAAGCGTTTCCTCGGGCTTTTTTGATACCGAAAACTCCGATTCAAAATCGTCCTCGATAATGTATCTGTCGGACGTGCTCGCCCAGCGCAGGTACTCGTGACGCTTTGATGCGCTCGCCGACACTCCGCTCGGGAAGCTTCTGTACGGCGATATATGCAAAACGTCAGCATAGGTTTTATGAAGTGCCGTGCTTTCGATGCCGTCATTGCCAAGGGGAAGCATCTCATAGCGTACGTCTGCGGCGCGGTAAACCTCCTCTATCTTCTTATATGAAGGCGACTCGATAGCGTACACGCGCTCGCGGCCGAAAAACTCAACAATAATGCTGTAAAGATATTCCGATCCCGAGCCGATGATTATCTGATCTCTATGTGCAAAAACGCCTCGACTTCGCGCAAGATACTGCCGCACTGCATCACGAAGCTCATCACATCCAAAGCTTGGCGATCTTGCAAGTATGCCTTCGCTGTAATCGTTCATAACGGCGCGCATCGTTTTTGAAAAGACGGAAAACGGAAACTGTGCCGACTGTGCGCTTTCCTTTTTGAGTGTACTTCGCGAATATTCCACCGTAGAATGGCTTGCAAATCCGTCGTCAGTGCGAAATACAACAAAGTATCCGCTTCGCTCACGCGCTTCAACGTATCCCTCGTCGCACAGCAGAGCGTACGCGTGCTCTGCGGTTATAACGCTCGTTCCCGTTTCCTCTGCGATTACACGCTTTGATGGCAGCTTCGTTCCGTACGGATACATACCGCCGACTATATCGTCACGAAACTGTCGATAAAGCTGTAAATACGCGGAAACGCTTAGGTCTTTTTCTACTGTATATTTCATCTGGTTATATTAAATTCTCCCGTTTTGATTATTTTCATATATCCAAACATATTATATAATACTTTTTAGAAAAAATCAATAGAAGGAATAAAAAATGCCACACAATCATCAGAAAAAGATAGCGGTCATTAACGATTTCTGCGGTTTCGGACGCTGTTCACTCGCCGTATCGATACCGATAATCTCCGCTATGAAAATACAGTGTTGTGCCCTTCCAACGTCAATATTTTCAAACCACACGGGCTTTGACAGCTTCTATTTCACGGATTTCACCGAGCATATGAACGCATATGCCGCCGAGTGGAAAAAGCTTGATCTCAAATTTAACGGCATACTTACGGGATTTCTCGGATCGCCCGAGCAGATCGAGATAGTAACGCGCTTTTTGGAGCATTTCAAGAACGACGGCACCGTCACCGTAATCGACCCTGTAATGGGCGATAACGGCAGTCTTTACCCGACGTATTCGCCGCTTCTCGCAAAGAAAATGCGCGAGCTCGCCGCAAAAGCCGATATATTAACGCCAAATCTCACAGAAGCGTGCATACTCACCGATACTCCGTACCGCACGGACATAAGCGAGCGTGAGCTTCTCACCATATGCGAAGAGCTTGGCGCGATGGGCCCCAAAAAAATTGTAATCTCCGGTCTTGAGCGCGGAGATGACCTTGAGAATTTTATCTGGTCTAAAGGGCACGCGCCGACGGTAATCCGCGAGCATAAGGTAGGCCCCTGCCGCTCCGGCACGGGCGACGTTTTCTCGTCTATGATAATAGCTAACGCAGTAAAAGGCGTTGATTTTGCAGAATCTGTCCGCCTCGCCTCTGCTTTTATAGCAAAGGTACTGCGCCGTACGCTTGAGCTTGATCTTCCCGGCACAGACGGAATTTGCTTTGAAGAATACCTATCGGAGATAAACGGTTAACTGCTATGAAAAACAAAATCAAACTTATGTGCCTTACGGGAATATTTACCGCGCTGATATTCACATTCACGGCGTACGTTCATATTCCAAGTCATACTGGTTATACACATATCGGCGACGGCTTTATATATCTCGCCGCGTGTCTTTTACCTCTGCCGTATGCTGTATTTGCAGGCTCTGTCGGCGCAATGCTCGCCGATCTGTTCACGGGATACGCTATATGGGCGCCCGCCACCGTAATAATAAAGGCAGCATCTGTTATTTTCTTTTCTCGCAGACAAAAAATTTTCAGCGCCCGAAATCTGAGCGCACTTTTACCTGCAAGCCTTGTGTGCATTGGCGGATATTATTTGTACGAGGTAATAATAACAGGAAATTTCCTCGCGCCGCTTGCAGGTGTTCCGGGATACGTCACGCAGTCTGTCTTAAGTAGTGCCGTCTTCGTCATCCTTGGATTGATTTTTCACAAGACGAAGCTTCACGACCAATTTTCAAAATAACACAAAACGAGCCTTACGGAATCACCGTAAGGCTCGCGTTTTATTATTGGATTATTCTATTGCAATTTCCATATCTACGGGCTCTTCGTCCTCTGTATCAAGGCTTTCTACCACGTTTCCGTTTTCAGCGATGAATGCAGGAATGATCTCCTGGAAGAGCATATACTGCTTGATATAGGGCTTGCCCATCTCTGCAACGTACTGAGTGTATCCCGCCGCCTCGATCTGTTCATCGGTTACGGTGAGCTTTTCTGCCTCGGCGATTGCCTGCGCTGCAAGGTAAAGACCTGCATCAGCGGTATAGGTTTCCATATTCTGCTCGATATAAGCGTCCTTACTTTCGACAGAGTAGTACGTAGCGAGGTAATCCTCAATGCTCATACCGTACATAGTAGCATAATACTCTATGTTCGACATATCAAGGTCGATAATGTAGTTGAGTGCTGCCTCGGGAACCTCGGAAACCTCTGCCTTATCGAGCAGATCGGTAAAGAAGTAGAAGCGAGCGCTGGAAACGAGCCATTCCTTAATATCTGCAACAAGCTCATCAGCAGTAGTAAAGCCGTAATCAGCGGCAATCTCGTCGGTAAGCTCCGCCTTTATAACGTCGCCGTGAATGTGATTTATAGTGATGCTGAAGGTAGCGTCCTTGCCGTTAAGCTCCTCGTTACCGTAATCCTCGGGGAATGTTACCTCAATGTCAAACTTTTCGCCTGCAGCGTGACCGATAAGCTGCTCAAGGAAATCGTCGATATAATTGGTAACGCCGATAGTTACGTCAGTGCCAAGACCGCCCGTGTTGCCGCCGTCAAACTCAATGCCGTTGATGTATCCAACGTAGTCGATGTTAACGGTGTCGCCGTCCTTGATAAGAACGGTGGGGTCAGTAACCTCAACGTAGCTGTCGTACTGTGCGAGAACGTCGCCAAGCTGCTTCTGAAGGTCTTCCTCGGAAGCCTCGACCATGTTTCTCGTAACGTCAACGCCCTTGTACTCGGGAAGGGTTACGTAGTCAAGCGCGCGCACGCCCTCGAAGTAGCCGTTTTCATCAAGGCCCTTGCTGTACGGCGGAATCTCCGTCGTTGTGTCACCGTTATTTCCGCCACAGGACACGAGAGTTGCTCCAAGCATGGCGCCTGCCAAAAGGAGCGCTAAAAATTTGCTTTTCTTGTTCATTGGTATTCTCCATTTCTTGCTTTCGCAATTTATTTTTTTATATTTCCCACCTGCATATCAGACTGCAGGATAATAGGGCCTTGTTAAATGTGCAGTGATACCTTGCTTTTTAAGTGTATCCACCGCTAATCGAGCAGTTCTTTCGTCTGCAAATACGCCAAATACTGACGGTCCGCTTCCACTCATCATAGCCTTGAGCGCTCCGGTACTTGACAGCGTGTCGCGTATACTCCGCGCGAGCTCACGCTCGGGAAGCACTACCGACTCAAAAATATTCGTCATTTCCGATGCCGCGAGAGCAATATCGCCACTACCAAGCGCGCTTACAAATTTGTCCGAGGACACGTCACGCGTGCCGTAGTCGTACATCTCATCGAGCATGCCGTATGCCCACGGCGTAGACACGCCCTCGCCCGCGCACGCGATAACGATAAAGCAGTCGGGCATCATCGCGCAGGGCAAGCATATCTCGCCGATTCCACGCGTTACGGCTATTCCCTGTCGCACGCAAAACGGTACGTCCGCGCCGATACGCGCTCCAAGCGCGCATAGCTCGTCAGTGGATAGCTCGGCACCGTAAAGTTTATTTAGTGCAAGCAGCGTGGTCGCTGCGTCAGAGCTTCCGCCGCCAAGTCCTGCCGCCATAGGTATACGCTTTTCCAGGCATACCGTGACATCGGTTTCGTCCGCTCCCGTATGCTCAAAAAATAGCCTTGCCGCGCGACAGATGAGATTTTTCTCATCAAGCGGCACCCGCTTGTCATCGCACTCGAGAATTATTCCGCGCGAGTCACGCTCACGTCTTGTGAAGGTGAGCATATCAAAGAGGTCTACCGTTTGCATAACGCTTTCGATATTGTGATAGCCGTCCGCGCGGCGTGAGGTCACCTCGAGAAAAAGGTTTATCTTCGCGGGTGCGTTTAACTTGATTTCGGTCATATCCGTCACCCTCCGATAAGCTTGATAATAGGATTTTTCTTTATTTTTACCGCCTTAAATGGACAAAGCTCCTGACAGCAGTAGCACTTAATGCAGTCAGCGTCGATAATGTACGCCTGCCGCTTACCGTTTGGCAGCACGTGCATCTCGATAGTATGTCTGGGACAGCTTCGCTCGCACTCACCGCATCCGACGCACGTCTTTTTGTTTATCACGGGACGCGGCTGTAGCCAAGTGTTAAGCCTGCCACCGAACATCGTCGGAAGCTTTGCAAGGAGTCGGCTCGCGCGGCGTCCTCCGCCCGTGTCGGGCTTTTTGAAATCGGTTACCGCGAAATTTTCTATCGGCTCGTCCGAAATCAGCGTTACGTCCTCGGCACGCTTTGCTCCAAGTCCACGCCGTGCCCCCTCATCGAGCATTATTATGCCTTCGGCACCAATGATTTTGGCGCCTACATTATCAACTGTAAACGGGTTTACGCCCGATATAAGACATTCAATCTTTCGCGGGTTTCCGCCCGTCGGGCCGTTGCCCTCCATAGCGAGAATACCGTCGAGCACGTTAAACGTCGGCTTACTGTAAAGGTGCATCTCACAAAGGTCAACGAGCATCGAGCCAAAATCGTTATAGTCGGGAAAACGTGCGTGCATTTCAAATTTCGTGACACCCGGTACGGTGCCGAAATAGTTTTTGACAGCTCCGCTGTAGCCTGTCAGAGCGTGGCTTTTAAGCTTTGCAAGGTTTACTATTACGTCAGAGTCGAGTATCGGCGTGATTATCGAAAACATCTTTGATGTCTTTGCCCTCGGAGCCTCCACGTCACTTGAGGTAACATCGAAATTCAACCTGACGCCGTATTTTTCGGCTATCGCGGTAATACCGCAGCCCTTATACGTCGCCGAAAGCGTTTGAGGTGTATAAAAGCCTCCGGGACTTTCCGCTATTACTATATCCCTTGCGCTGTCCTTAAGTATACGAATCACCGCCTCAAGCACAGCCGGATGCGTAGTTGCCGCCGCCTCGGGACTTTTTTTCATAACAAGGTTTGGCTTTATCGCAACTATCTTATTTTCAAACATATGCGCTATTCCGAGCCGTGAAATCTGCGAGCGAAGCACGCTCTCGACAATCTCCACGTCGTACGAGCCCACACGGTCAAGCGCGACGGGTGTGCTTTTGTCAATATTAAATTCCATACCCATCGCTCCTTTGTCAATTGCTTTTTATAACCGATTCAAAATCCCGCAAAAACTCGGGATAAGATTTATTTATACAGCTCATATCGTCAACGGTAACGTCACCGCCGCAGCCTGCCGATGCAACTGCCGCCGCCATAGCGATTCGGTGGTCGTTACACGCGTGCACATATCCGCCGGCGAGCACCTGCTTTCCGACGATTATAAGTCCGTCATCCGTTTCGTGCGCTTCTCCGCCGAGCGCGTTTATCATCGACGCAGTTGACGCAATGCGGTCGCTTTCCTTGATACGAAGTCTGCCAGCATTATAAATGCGGGTAGTACCGCTCGAAAACGCCGCCATAACGGCAAGGGCCGGCACAAGGTCGGGAATGTCCTTTGCGTCTATATCGTGTGCCACAAGGCTTTTTGCCTTCCTCACGGTAACGTCGCCACCGTCCCACGATACATCTGCTCCAAAGCTGCTTACTATATCAAACAGCGCGAAATCGCCCTGCTTGGTGTCGCGGTGAATCCCGCTCATTGTAACCTTGCCGCCGATACCCGCCGCAACTGCGAAAAATGCCGCCTGCGAGCAGTCGCCCTCAACGTCAATATCCGCAGATGAAAGGGGACCGCCAACAACGGTGTAGCCGCCTGCCTCCTCGGTGATATTCGCACCGAAGCGGCGTAAGGTCTGGACTGTAAGGTCGGCGTACGGCTTACTCTCAAGCGCTGTCGTAAGCTTTATATCGCTCACGCCATCGAGCATTGCCGCAGCATAGATAAGCCCCGTGACAAACTGCGAGGAAATATCTCCGCGAAGCTGATACTCGCCTGATGCAAGTGCGCCGTCGATAAGAAGCGGCAAAAAGTCGCCGTTTTCGGGATAGGTAAGCTTTGCACCGTTCGCTTCAAGCATCGGCTTGTATATATCCGTAGGGCGCTTCGGAAGTCTGCCCTCACCCACAAATGTAACGCGTGCGCCAAGCGATGCGGCTATGGGAATCAGAAAGCGTAGTGTCGACGCCGACTCTCCGCAGTTTATAGTTGCGCTCGCGCCGCGAGTGCACGGCTCGCCTATATAAAACGCCCGCGCCGCCTTATCGTGTACAATCTTCGCCCCAAGCGCGGAAAGCGCGTTCGCCGTGGCGGTAATATCGTTTGAAACGTCAACGCCGCGTACCGCCGAGTTACCGGCAAGCGCCGCACCAATAAGCGCGCGGTGCGATTGGCTTTTCGATGACGGAATACGAACAGCGCCGTCTATCCTAGTGGGAGAAAATTTCATGTTTTTCATATTGAATCACCGATCAGCGAAAGCGACAGCTTTTTAATTGTCGCCGCGCCGATTTCATCAAGAAGTATAAACTTGACGTCGTCGCCGATACGCTTTTTATCAGAAGCAATCACCGAGAGAAGCTCGCTCGCGGGGTAATCCATAACCGTCGGAAGCGACCACGCCTCAAGTGCACTTCTTATGTGCGCCTCAATACCTTCGTCATAACCGAGCGCCGCGCCGACACGGGCGGCATAAAGCATACCTATTCCTACCGACTCGCCGTGCGAAAAACGCTCGAAATTGCCGAGCTTTTCCACAGCGTGACCAACGGTGTGACCGTAGTTTAGTATAGCGCGGGTTCCCTGCTCAAACTCGTCCTCTTCGACCACACGCGCCTTTATTTTCATACAGCGGTATATCATCTCGGCACGGGATATGCTCTTGTCCGCGATAGCGTCGAACAGCTCTCTATCTGCGATACAGCCGTACTTGATAGCCTCTCCCATTCCGTCGTCCATATAACGCCTTGGAAGCGTGTCGAGGAATTTGCTGTCCGCGATAACCGCGATCGGCTGGTGAAACGCACCGACGAGGTTTTTACCGACGGAAAGGTCAACGCCCGTCTTGCCGCCGATAGACGAGTCTATCTGTGCTAGCAGCGTTGTCGGCACCTGAAGCACGTCAACACCGCGAAGGTAAGTAGCGGCTGCAAATCCCGCCATATCCCCGCAAACACCGCCGCCAAGTGCAATTATAAGTGACTTTCGCGTAAGCTCTGCCGCAGCGAAGGATGCGTACATCTCGCCAGCAGTTTCAATTCGCTTGCTGGGCTCTCCTGCCGTAAATACGTGCTCACCTGCAAGGGTTCGCCCACACTTTTCAAGGCAATCCTTAACGTGCTCGCCCCACAGCGAATAGACGTTAGAGTCTGACACAAGAAAAACGCGATCATATTCTCTTTTGCCAAGCGCGCTGTCAAGCGCTTCGGCAAGAATATTTTCACCGACGTATATTTTATATTCACCGCACGAATGCGTAACCTTTATCTTTTCCACGTCCGACCTCACATCCCAGCATAATTTGCGACTTAAAGCATAGTTATGTACATCATAATATACCACAAATACTACTATACCACAAATCGCCGTATTTTGCAATAACGAAGGCAACAAATTTATATTTTTTTCAAAAAATTCGATAACTCTTCACATAACAAACAGAATACAAGCAAAAAAGGCGGGAAACACAGTCTAATTTACAAAATGACTTGACAACCTGGGAATTTTTGCAGTATAATTAATTTGTATAATAATATATTCGGAGGAATGGAATTGAAACTGGATTGGAACCGCAAGTATACGACCGTCGCGGCATACGTTGTAATAACCGCCCTTATCCTTATGATACTTGGCGCTGTATTCATCAATTTCGACGGTGTTAAAAACTTTATTTCAACCTTCAACGCGATAATGTCACCGTTCTATATAGGCCTTATTATCGCGTACATAGCAAATCCGATAATGAAGCTGGCGGAAAAATACATCTTCCGGTTTAAGGTCACAACATCGCGGAGATTCAAGCTAAAGCGCGGACTTTCCATATTTATCGCGCTCACCGTGCTTCTCATCGCTGTTACCATACTTTTCTTACTCATTATACCGCAGGTTATTTTGAGTATTACCGACCTCGTTTCCAAGATGGAGGGTTACATAAAGGATACGGTTGCGTGGCTTGACGAATTTTTACCCGACTCGATCTTCAACCCTGCTGATCTCACACTTGAAAATTTCTATCATTCGATCATCAACTATTTCTCCACCTCCGAGCTCGGTGAAGAGCTTTATGACATTTCCGCGCAGCTCGACGTTATTTCCAATAACCTCGACACGCTTATCCAGAATTCACTCACCATTCTGAAGGATTATATTCCCATAGTCATCGGTGCATTCGCAGGAGTTGCCAACGGAGTGCTCAATCTTGTTCTTGGCGTATTCTTCTCGATATACGTTTTAGCGTCCAAGGAAAAGCTCTGTGCGCAGGTAAAGAAAACAATCCGCGCCTTCACGAGCGAGCGTGGCTACAACAGCATACTTGAATTCGGAAATTACGCAGATAAGACGCTTGGATCCTACCTTTTCGGTAAAGTCATCGATTCACTCGTCGTAGGTATCGTAATCTTCATCGCTTTCCTCATATTCAAGATCCCGTACGCACCGCTTCTCAGCGTATTCATTGCAATAACGAACATAATTCCCGTTATCGGTCCCTTTATCGGCGCTATCCCCGGAGTGCTCATCATATTCATCGTCGACCCATCCAAGGTGCTCTGGTTTATCATCATCAACGTAATCGTTCAGCAGATCGACGGCAATATCATCGTTCCGAAAATACTCGGTGAAACCACCGGACTTTCCTCACTTTGGGTGCTGTTCTCCATAACGATTATGGGCGGACTTTGGGGACTTATGGGAATGTTCGTAAGCGTTCCGATATTCGCGCTGCTCTATATGCTCTTTAAGCTCTTCGTCGAGGGACGTCTGCGCGAGGGAAATCTCCCCACTGAAACAGATGAATATTACGCCGAAACAGAAATACGAAACTTCACCGAGCACGACGATAACAAGCACTCGTTTGCGACCAGAATAAAGCGAACGAGCGAGAGCATCTCAAGCAAAACGCTCGGAAGCAAGCTCAAGGGCAGAAAAAAAGACAAGTCTAAAGAATCGGACGACAAAGCAGAATAAACAAGAAACGAGCTGTCAAATGACAGCTCGTTTTTATGCATAAAGATTATCGAGAAGGCGGTAATACAGAAGCTTATCCCGATCGGGAGTTATTCCAAGCTCTACGAAAAGATCATCGTAGTCTACACGCGGAAGTCCGGGACGGCTGAAGCACCCCTCGAAATTATTGTATAGACTATTGTATCCGAGCGCAATATCGCGGTACATATCCGCTCTGCCGCACGCACCGACGTCTATAAACCCACATGCTTTGCTTGCATCGGCAAACACATTCGGTAGGCAAAAATCGCCGTGTGAGAGCACGGGCTTTTCATCGGGGCGGTTGGCGCATAGCCACTTATACAACGCCTCCGGCGAAGCAAATCCGCATTTTGCGAGCACGGTCGAGCTCCCGTCAAAGCTGACAACTCCTGCCTCAACGCGTGCCCCTGCCTCGGCAAGCTCTGCCGCAAGTGACGCATCTTTTGGGCAATCCGACGCGTCGCACGTCCAAAGCATCTCAAGTGCCTCCGCCATACGCTTTATGAGCAGGCGAGGATTATTTAAAAAAACGTCAGAGCATAGCATTTCACCATTCATACGACTCATCAAAAGGTATCTTACGCCTTCAAGTTGCTCCCACGCGAGCACCTTCGGCACCGGTATTCCCTTACTGCAAAGCCAAGTCAGCATACGGTATTCGCTCTCTTCAGCGCCAATTTTGAGCACTGCATCTCCGTAGAGGTGTACCTTCGCCGCAGATTTGCCAATATCGTCAGATTCATACTGACGTTCGCCGATTATACGGCGTATACTTTCCGGTAAATACATATTTTACACCATCAAAAGGGGCATCGCTTGGCGATGCCCCTTTTCATTTTATTTTTTATCTGTTTCTGTTGTTGCGAAGCATCTCGAGGATTTCGTTGAGCTGGGTGTCCTCGATCGGATCCTCGGAAGTGCATTCGGTTACAATATCATCTTCAGCTTTGGCCTGCGCTGCTGCCTTGGGTGCAACCTGCTCAGCAACGGTGCTCTGCATGCTCTTGGGAGCACTGTCAAAGCCGGTAGCAATAACGGTAACGCGGATCTCGTCCTGAAGATTGGGGTCGATCGCAAGACCGAAAATAACGTTAGCGTCGGGATGAGCCTCGTCGCGAACCATACTACCTGCAACGTCAACTTCCTCGAGTCCGATGTCTGCGGATGCAGTAATGCTGAGGATTATGCCGCGAGCACCTGCAATAGAGGTTTCGAGCAGCGGGCTGGAGATTGCAGCCTTTGCCGCGAGAGCAGCCTTGTCCTTGCCGGTAGCGCTGCCAACGCCCATATGAGCGTAGCCTGCGTCGAGCATAATAGATGTAACGTCTGCGAAGTCAAGATTGATGAGCGCATCCTGAGTGATAAGCTCTGCAACGCTCTGTACACCCTGGCGGAGCACGTCGTCCGCAACCTCAAACGCATTGAGAAGGGTGATTCTGGTATCGGAAACTTCCTTAAGTCTTTCATTGGGAACTACGATAAGAGAGTCTACAACATCGATAAGATTCTTAATACCCTCTTCTGCCTGCTGCATGCGAACCTTACCCTCGAATGCGAAGGGCTTGGTTACAACGCCAACAGTAAGGATACCCATATCCTTTGCAGTTTTTGCAACAATAGGAGCAGCGCCCGTACCGGTACCACCGCCCATACCTGCGGTTACGAATACCATCTGAGTGCCCTCAAGAACCTTCTTGATCTCCTCAAGAGACTCCTCTGCAGCTCTCGCACCAACCTCGGGGTTAGCACCTGCGCCACGGCCCTTGGTAACCTTCTCGCCGATATCGATCTTGGTGACAGCGTTGGATCTTGCGAGTGCCTGTCTGTCGGTATTAACAGCTACAAACTCAACACCGCGAACGTTAGCCGCGATCATACGGTTGATAGCGTTGTTACCGCCGCCGCCGATACCAATTACCTTTATATTTACATCTCCGAAGTTATTGTCGAATTCATATGCCATAACCAAAAATCCTCCTAAATTTTTTATATCCGATTATCGAAACCCTCGATAAATTTGTTCCTACCTAATAATAATATCATAATATGATTTTGTGGCTTTTTCAAGTGGTTTTGAAAAAGTTTAATATTTTTTTACGATTAACGCATATTTTTAGCCTTAATCGTCAAATTCTATCACAAGATCCGGATTCTTTATAACCGGGCACTGCGACGGATCGGTTGCATCGATAGTAGCCGGAACACCGTCCGCAAACGCCGTATGCCCAAGCATTCCCGCGACCGCGGTCAGCTTTGTAGCAAGCTCATCTCCGTTTCCGAGATCAACCAGATACTTATCGCTCGCTATAAGCGCGAGATCAAATCTGTCACGCAGATCGAACGCCGTTGTCCTTGAGTATAGCGGACTTGTTTCGAGTGCGTTTAAATACGCTTTAACGTATCTGTCTGAAACACTTTGCGAAAACTCAATATGCTCGCCGATTATCGCTGAATCTATCTGCGGAAACAAGAGTTCAATAAGCCCCTGCTCCTTGAACGCCGACTTGTCAGTCACACGCTCAAGAATACGAAGCTCACGCGAGAGGATAAAATGCTCTCCGTACAGCGTCACCGCATACCGAGGCTCGTCCTCATTAACCGTAACGATAACGGTATCGGGAAGCTTTCGCGTAATACTCACGCTGTTTATGTACGCAAGCCGTTCTATCGCGCTGTCAAAGTCTGATGCCGTGACTGTAAAAAGGCTCATTCCCTTTTCCACGTTGGAATACTCGAGCAGCTGCTCATTAGTATATCTCGTGGACCCCACGGTTTCTATTTCCTTCACCCGAAAGAACATATTAAGACAAACGAGAATAAAAATAAGCACGATTACCGCAAAAAGCACTGCGTACATAACTCGCGACGCACGCTTCCGGCTTTTCCAGCGTTTGGCAAAGCGCTGAAGGCTCTGTTTTTTTCTTATCTCGTTAAGCTCTTTTTCGTCACCGGAAAAGAATCTGCTATCCCGGCGGTTTTTCGAATTGTTCATCTTGTCCCCCGCGAAAGCGTTGTTCCTTTCCAAAATAGTGGTGTGAGCCGCGCTTTACCGATTTGGCAAAACACTACTCCTAAATAATTATATCATAGCCGTATGTGAAAAGTCAAGTAATTTGTGCCGATTTATGCGCTCGTTTTGATGTTTTTTCACACATTTCTACTACTTTTTTGCTTTATTTCCCTTTACAAGCTCGCAAATATCGAAATATATGCTTCGATTAGCGTCGGCAAGGGCAAAGGTCTTTATATTCTCGCGCATTTTTCTGCGCTTCTCGCCATTCTCAATAAGCTCGGCAAGGGCATCGGTAAGCACCGCGCCCACAAGCTCCTTTTCCTCGAAAAGAAGCGCCGCTCCCTTATCGGCAAGGACCTTTGCGTTTTTGTATTGATGATTGTCGGCAACGTGAGGCGAAGGAATAAGCACACAGCACTTTTCAAGTGCCGCAAGCTCGGAAAGAGTCATCGCTCCCGCACGGCTGACGACTATATCTGCCGCCGCCATAAGCTCGGGCATATTGTAAATATACTCACAGATACGGATATTTTCACAGTCTGTCAGTCCGTACTCCTTCGACATTGCAGTGGCGGCCTCGTGTTCAATTGCGCCGGTCGCGTGTATGTGAAGCAGCTCGGGGTGATGCTTCGTGTAGTCACGCATAAACGCGAGCATTTCTTCGTTAACCTTTTCGGCGCCCATACTTCCGCCGTACGACAGAAGCAAATACTTATACTTGTCGCCAATACCAAGCTCTTTTTTTACAGCCTCGGCATCTATTGATGAAAACTCGGGCTTTATCGGATTTCCGACCTTTACGACCTTGTCGCTGTACGTTTCACCAAGCGCCTTGGCGGTCGCGTCAAAGTTGACGTAAATGCGCTCAACGTAGCGTGCGAGCATCTTTACGGCAACGCCGGGAATGGCGTTCGACTCGTGTACGGCTGTGGGCACACCCATACCTGCCGCCGCCTTGAGAAGCGGCCAGCACACGTATCCGCCCGTGCCGATAACGATGTCGGGCGCAAACTGCTTTATAAGCTTTTTCGCCTTCATCGGCGAGGTGAACGCGAGCCACGCAGATTTTATGTTATACGGTGTAAGCTTGCGCTTGAAGCCCTGAACCTCAACGTGATGAAGCTTATAGCCTGCCTTTGGCACAAGCTTATTTTCAATACCGCGCGAGGTACCGACGAACTCTATTTGGGAGTCCGACTGATTTGCGCGTATAACGTCGGCGATAGCAATCGCGGGATTGACGTGTCCGCCCGTACCGCCGCCTGTCATTAATACTCTCACTTTTATTACCGTGACCTATTATTGAAGGTCCCCTTCGATTGTTCTATTTTTGGTGCTTGGAATAACGGGATATCGACAGTATAATGCCCATCTCGGCAAGAAGAACGATAAGCGATGAGCCGCCGTATGAGAAGAACGGCAGTGATATGCCCGTGTTCGGAATACTGTTAGTTACAACGGCTATATTAAGCACCGACTGTACAGCTATCTTACCTATGATACCCATTACAAGCAGCTGCGAATACACGTCGGGCGCGTTCATCGCGATGACGAGTCCACGCCATACGAGCAGAGCAAACAGAATTATTACCGCTATAGCGCCTATAAATCCGAGCTCCTCACAAACGATAACGAATATAAAGTCGTTCTGCGGCTGAGAAACGTACATATGCTTCTGATAGCTGTTTCCAAGTCCTTCGCCGAAAAGTCCGCCTGAACCGATAGCAAAAAGTCCCTGCAAGGTCTGATAACCTGCGTTCTGTGGATCAAGCCACGGGTCAAGCCAGATCTGGAAGCGTCTTCTCGCGTGAGGAAGCAGGGCTATAAGAATTCCGACTATGCCAAGGCCGCCTGCCATACCCGGAAGCATCCAAAGGCTTGGTGCACCACTCGCGAAAACGATTATAACTCCGATAAGCGCCATAATTATCGTTCCCGAAAGATGCTTTTCTATCAGGACGAGGAAGCACACCAAGATCGTTATAGCCATCGGTGTTATAGCACCGTACCAACGGCGTACGTTTATCTTTGCAGGCTCCACGATACGCTCGTAATATCGGTCAAAATACCACGCAAGCATCATCGGAAGTCCGAGCTTCATAAACTCGGAGGGCTGTATCTCGGTAAAGCCGAGATTTATCCAGCGTCTTGCGCCGTTATGCTCCATCGTAATTCCGGGAATCGGTATCGGGACAATGCAAAGCATCACAAAGCAAAAGATAAAAAACGGAACCGACAACTTACGTAGAAACTCCGGCGGAAGAAGCGATGTGACAAACATACCCACGACTCCTACCGCACCGAGTATAAGCTGTCTTGTTATTATGTAGTAGCTGTCGCCGTACATCGTTTTTGAGTACGCATAGCTCGCGGAATATACCATGACCGTACCGAACGCGAGCAGCAAAAGCACGAGAACGAAGAAAACGTAGTCGATGCTTCCCTTTTCACGTACAAGGCTGAGTCTGACGGCATTGCGCTCGGCAACAGCGTCTTTGTCTATCTTATAAGTCTTTTTAAGCCACTTTTTTACGCGTGTTACCACACCTTCGGAGTTAGTCGCCGACCGCATACGCCGCGGATCCCTTACAGCGGTTCTTTGCACGCGCGGCTGCTGTACGGTACGCATCTGCCCGGTAGCCTGCTGCATCTGCGCGGTGCGAGTACCAGTCTGCGTATTGTGCATTTGCTGTGTGGCACGCGATCTGTTCCCAACTGTGCGCATACCGCTTTGGGTGTTTTGCGCCGACATATTGGTTCTCGTTTGATTTGAAGCGCGGTTTTGAGCGTTTTGATTATTGCCCGGTGCGTTGTTTGCACGCGGAGCACTCTGTGCGGTTTTATAACGGTATCCTCTTTTGTCGTCGTGCAAACTCTTCACCTCCAAAAATTAAATGCCAAAGTATGCGAGCACACCTGCTATTACAGTCACGAGCGAAAATACACCCACGACCTTAAGCTCCGTCCAACCGCACTTTTCAAAGTGATGATGTATAGGAGCCATCTTGAAAATACGCTTTTTCGTAAGCTTGTAGAAGCCCACCTGAAGTATTACCGACACCGCCTCGCAAATATACACGATACCCACGATAACGATAATAAGCGGATTATTTATCATAAACGCCATACCAACGGCGAGACCGCCGAGGAACAGCGAGCCCGTATCTCCCATAAATACGCGTGCGGGATAGAAATTATAAACTAAAAATCCAAGGCACGCACCCATTGTAATTGCCGAAACTACCGCGGTGGGAACGCTCGAGAGCACAAACGATGCGACGGCGAAAAATGCTCCGACTGCAAGCGTTACACTGCTTGCAAGGCCGTCGATTCCGTCAGTCAGATTGACTGCGTTGACAATGCCGGTTATGAGCAGTATTGCGAAAATGTAATAGAATATGCCAAGCTCAACCGAAATATTAAAATACGGAATAGCAAGCTCGGTAGTAAGATTTCCCGTAAGCTTGAGTACAGCAAGAAACAGTCCCGCCGAAATAAGCTGAAGCAGATATTTCTGCGTCGCTGTAAGTCCCTCGTTACGGTGATTTTTGAACTTGGTAAGGTCGTCAACGATGCCTATCGCGCCGTTTGCAAGTGCAAAAGCGATAACGGTCACCGCGCGCACAAGTCCGTCTGCCGCATCTGTAGCTATCATAAGTACTACGGATAACGCAAAGGTAATGACCGCGGCTATAATAAAGCTGATGCCGCCCATGGTAGGCGTACCCTCTTTGCTCTTATGCCAACGGGGGCCGATATCGAGTATCTGCTGACCGAGCTTCATGCTTTTAAGCTTCGGTATCAGTATACGCGCCGAAATCGCTGTAATCGCAAAGGTCAGAATAAGCGCAGGAAGAAAATACAGTATCATATCATCCACCTCGATGTCAGGAATTTTTATTATTGTCGATAAGCGCCTTGAGTCCCTCGATAACGCGCTCGAGTCTTACCGCGCGGCTTGCCTTGAAAAGCACGGCATCCCCCGGACGAAGCATACCGAAAACTGTCTTCGCCGTATCCTCGGCATTTTCAACGTTGGTATTTATGCTTATATTTTCGGGGTTCAGCGCGTGGTTTATCGCACCAAGCGCGATATTTTCCGCCTCACGTCCAAACGTGACGAGATTTGAGATATGACGCGACGCGACGAGCGTTCCTATCTCCATATGAAGCTGCTTTGAATAGTCGCCAAGCTCGCGCATATCACCAAGCACCGCAACCGTACGGCACCCGTTTTTGTCAGCAAGCTTCGAGAGTACCTCTACCGCCGCCTTCATCGACTCGGGACCTGCGTTGTAGCAGTCCTCGATAATAGTAATCCCGCCGTATTCGTATATATTCTGACGCATTCCCGTGTTATGGAACGACATAAGTCCACGTTTAATTTCGTCATCGCTCATACCGAGAAGCACACCGACCGCAAAAGCGTAGGTAGCGTCGTAAACGTTATGCGTACCGATAGTAGGTATCTTTACGTTAGTAACGACACGGTTGCCTGCAACAAGGTCGAACTCCGTGCTGTCCTCGTACTCGCGTATATTGAGTGCGCGGTAATCCGCAAGCGGATTCTGGAGCGAAACGAACAGCATATTCTGTGTGAGCTTTCCCTTCTGTGCAAAGAGCATCGGCTCGTCTGCATTGAGTATCACCCAACCGTCACTCGGCACGCCCTCGACTATCTCAAGCTTCGCCTTGCATATATTCTCTCGCGAGCCAAGACACTCGATATGCGAGTTGCCAATGTTTGTAATTATTGCTATGTCGGGCTTTGCGATAGCCGTCATATGCGATATCTCGCCAAGACCGCTCATACCCATTTCAAGCACGCACACCTGTGTCGTTTCGGGCATATCAAGCACCGACAGCGGCATCCCGATCTCGTTGTTTAGGTTACCCGCGGTCTTGTGTGCAAGGAATTTACTGTTCGCTACAGAGAAAACGAACTCCTTGGTGGTAGTCTTTCCGACGCTTCCCGTTACTGCTATAGTTTTCGGCTTGATTCGCGCCTTATAAGCCGCTGCGACCTTTCCGAGTGCTTCAAGCGAGCTTGGGGTTACCATAACGCGCTTTGCATCGTTCGCATCAAGACCGTCGGGAACGCGCTCGCCTATAACTGCTGCCGCGCCTCTTGAGAGTGCCTGCGATATATAGTCGTGTCCGTCAAACCGCTCGCCCTTCAGAGCGATAAAAAGCGAGCCGGACTCCGCCTCACGCGAGTCGGTCACGATAGAGGTAATATCGTCAGAAATAGTTGTTTCTACCGACAAAACAGCCGCGAGCTCCTTTGTATTAAAGACTGCGTTTTTATACTTAATGCCCATATTTCCAAGTCCTTTCGCCAATTGTCTGCTATCTTGCAAAGCCACTAACGCTTTGCATTATTATATCCTTTTCCGAGAACGGTCGCTTGCCATCGGCATCTATCTCATAGTCCTCGTGTCCCTTTCCTGCAAGCAGAATTATATCGTTTTTTCTGTGGTTTTCGATAACCCAGCGTATCGCACGCTCGCGTCGCTCAATAACCTTACAGTCTGCCCCCTCTGCCGCGCCGCGAAGTATATCGCAGATTATCGCACGCGGATTTTCGCTGCGGCTGTTGTCACCTGTAATTACAGTGAGATTTGCAAGTGTCGTAGCTATTCTGCCCATTATCGGGCGCTTGGTCTTATCTCTGTCGCCGCCGCATCCGAATACTACGACGAGCCGACCGCTCGGCTTTTTGAAAGCAAGCAGAGAGCGCAGTACACGCTCAAGCGCGTCGGGGGTATGCGCGTAATCTATAAACACGTCAAAATCACACCCGTCCGGTAAAGAAACGCGCTCCATTCGCCCGGGTATCTGCGGACACGCCTCAAGCGCCGCCGTTATAACCTCTTTTTTTATTCCAAACAATCTTGCAACGCTCGCCGCCCCAAGCGTGTTCGAAACCGTAAAGCCGCCCGAGATCGGACATCTTATCTCTGCCGACCCGTAACTGTCGCAAAGCGTGTACGACACACCGCGAAGGCTGTCGCACGAAGCGTTACACGCCGTAAAGTCAGCGTGTCTGCCCTGTGCCGAATACGTGACCGCCGGAGTGATTATCTCATCGTAAATGCGCCTTGAATAAACGCCGTCGGCGTTTATCACAGCCGTGCCGCAAAGCGAAAAAAGTCTGCGCTTGGCAAGATAGTACTCCTCCATCGAGCTATGGTAATCAAGGTGGTCCTGCGTAAGCCCCGTAAACACGCCTGCGATGAATTTTATCGGATCGAGTCTGTACTGCGAAAGCGAATGTGAGGACGCTTCCATAAATACTATCTCAACGCCCGCATCAGCCATACGCGCAAGCATCGGATAAAGATGCTCGGGAGAAGGCGTCGTCATCGAATTTACACCCGAAGCCTCGCTATCGGAAAGCACTGCCGTGTCGTCGCCGATAAGGCATTTCACCGTCCCGATAACTCCGGTTTTGTAGCCTGCATATTTGAATATTTCGCGCAGGAAATAGGTGGTCGACGTTTTACCGTTTGTACCCGTCACAGCGACAGTCATAAGCCGCTCCGTCGGCCGTCCGCAAAGCTCGTTGTACATATGAGCCGCCGCAAGGCGAGAGTTTTCAACTAATACGTACTTGACCTCGGGATGCTCCGCGAGCCAACTCGTAACCCTCTCGCACACGATAACCGACGCGCCGTATTGTACGGCGGTGCATATAAAATCGTGTCCGTCAAGCCGTTCGCCCGTGATACATATGAATACGTCACCCTCGCTGCATTTGAGCGAATTTACCGATAGCCCTCTGCACTCCGTGTCAAGAGTATCAAGGTTGGTTTTAGTAACGGTTACTTTCTTTAAAAGAGCGTTTAATGTTGCCATATCTTATCCCCCAACGCAATATTTTTATACTAAAATATTTACGCTGTGAGATATTGGATTATGACATCAGTCGGTACCGTCGAGGTAGCGGAATTCGACCGTTACTATAGTACCGGGAGCTACCATTGTGCCTGCCGCAGGTGTTTGGGATATAACCTGTGCGCCCGTACCGACGTTATAGTTGGTAGCACCAACTATCTTTATGTTAAGCTTTGAATTTACAATAAGCTTGTTGCACGCCGATGCCGTCTGCCCGATTACGTCGGGGACAGCAACCGTATCCGACGGCAGTGCCTCGCCTGTATACAGGTATATAACACCACTGTCCGTTGAAAGGCGTGTGCCGCCCTCGGGCGTCTGCGCAACGACGGTAGGACCGTTGCCTATTCTCTTGAAGGAAAGCTTGCGGTTGGTAATATTGAGAAGTGCGTCCTCAACCTCCATACCGACGTAGTTTGCAACGCCAACGTCGATGCTCGCAAGCTCCTGTGCCGTGTACTGCGGCTCATATCCAAGATACGGCATCGCAACAGAAAGGAAATTCGATATGTACGGTGCCGCAACGATGCTTCCGAACGAACCGCCCGAAAGATCAGGCTCATCGACGATGATAATAACCGCGATCTGCGGATCGTCTGCCGGTGCATACGCAACGGTAGAGCCGACGCGGTAGGGTCGGTCGGAGGTCACCCACTCGTCCTCGAAGGTAACCACGTTACCCTCTGCATCGTAGTAAACGTATTTATCCTGCTTCTGCGAGGTACCCGTCTTTGCGGCAACGCTGTAGCCCTTGGTGTAGGCGTTCTTCGCGCCGCCGTCGGTAGCAACACCCTCGGCGAGGATCTGTGTTACCGTTTTGCAGGTCTCCTCGGAAAATATCTGCACCTTCTGCTCGGTTTCGTAGGAATAGATAACGTTTCCGTCATCGTCAACCATCTCACTTAGCACGTGCGGAGTTACGAGATAACCGCCGTTTGCAACGGTGCATATAGCGGTAAGCTGCTGAAGGGGAGTCGCTTTAAAGGTCTGTCCGAACGAATATACCGCCATTTCGACAGCGTGCATATCGTTCTTTTTATGGTAGCTTCCGTAAGCCTCACCCGTCAGGTCAACACCCGTTTTAGTGGTGTATCCGAGAGCCTCGAAGTACTTATAGAAGGTATCGCGACCTATCTTTTCGATAGTGTTCATCATAAGCGGGTTGCAGGATTGCTGGAGTCCGCGCGCGAACGTTACCGCACCATGTCCCCACGTACGGTGACAGGATATGGGCTTGTTATAGCCCTCGGGAATATAGCTTCCGTGGCAGTAGAACGGATCGTCAACGTGCACGACGCCCTCCTCGAGCGCTATCGCTGAGGTGATTATTTTGAAGGTAGAGCCGGGCTCGTATGGCTCGCTTACTATCTTATTGTTCCACATCTCGTAAATGAGATTAGTACGAAGCTCGTTATATTCGTCCGTGCCCTCCGCGTATCCGCTGTCGATAAGCTTCTGAAGATGCTCCTCGTCAAGCGCATAGGGATCGTTGCAGTCATAATTCGGATATACCGCGCCCGCGAGTATGCCGCCTGTGTTTACGTCCATAACTATTCCGCACACACGGTTGGTTGCCTGCGCAGACTCATACGCCGCTATTATCTGATTTTCAAGCTCGTGCTGAAGTCGCATATCAACAGTGCTGACTAAATTAGCACCGTTTTCCGCGCCGACGTAGCTTTCGTACTTAAAGGGCATATCCTGCTGAAGCGCGTTGCGGGCGGTAATATATTTACCCGACGTACCCTGCAGGTAGTCGTTGTACGTAGCCTCAATGCCGTACACGCCATCGCCTTCGGAGTTAGTAAAGCCGATAAGATGGCTTGCAAGACTGCCATACGGATAATAGCGTCTTGACGTTGCGCTTATGTTTATCATACCCGTAAAGCCGTTATCGCGAACAAATTCGCGAAGCACTGTCGCAGTTTCGGGATCCACGTTTTTCTTTATCGTTTCGTCAAGACGGTTGGTCTTGGCGAATTTTTCAAGCACGGTCTGACGGTCAACACCAAGCAACTCAACAAGCTTGTCGGCGATCATAGCCTTTGCCTGTTCCTTTGTAGGCGCGTCGGCATCATTTTTCGCTGGCTCGTAGTTATTTATATCGTAAGGGGATATAAACACACGGTACGTAGTGGTATTGGTCGCAAGCAGCTTCATGTTGCAGTCGAATATCTTGCCGCGCTCTGCGTCGGTCGTATATTCCTTCGTGAGCTGGTCGATAACGATCGCCTGATATTTGTCATTGTCAACTATCTGCAATAAAAAAAGTCTGCCTATCAAAATACCCCACGCTACGATAAGTATCAAAGCAAAAATAAGGGTACGCCTGTACGTTGCTGTGCGCTGTGAGCGAAACGGCATTACTTACCTCCAAACTACCATTATAACGGGAAATTTCGGAGAGTAAGCGACCACATAAAGATGCCTACTCTCCGAAGCTTGTTCTCATACTATAGATACTGTTTGAAATTCCGTTTAATGACTGTGTCTTATATGCCAAAGAAGCCAAGTATACGTTCAACAACGGAATCTGCAAAGGATCTGACCTCGTCGATAAACGATACGCCCTCTTCTTCGGGTGTTTCAATTATCTCGATCCTATCCTCTTTATGTACTGTCAGGTAGTATCTGTCGACCTGATCCTTTTTTACCATACCAAGCTCTTCTTTGGCCATTGCCTCAACCACGCGAAGATCGTCGCGCGTTTCAAGCAGCAGACTGAGCTCGTCGCTCTGCTTTACAAGCTCGTTATACTTCGTTTTCAGATCGGAATTCACCGACGTTATGTCGTTGATCTGAACGCCCGTGGTTATTATAGCCAGTATAAGCACCGTTGCGCACGCCGCGGTAAGAATTATTGAAAGCGGGAAAGCGCGTCTCTCTGACTTATCTACCTCTATAGTAAGGTTTTCGATCTTCGTCTTTACCTTGGCAGTTGCTCTCTCGGCCTTTGAAACGGCTCTCGACTTTGCCTTCGCACCGGATTTCGAACCTACTCGCGTAGTCTGCGCCGTAGTCGAGCGAGGGTCTGCCGCAACTCTGCCAAACGAGGCAGTGTTATTACCGGCAGCCGTTCTGCCACGTACTGCGGCGGTAGAATTTACCGTCTGACCGAGTCCGTTCTTCTGTGCGATAGGACGCCCCTTGGCAAACGACTCCAGAGAATATTCAGTATATGCGGGGTTGGTGGAGATGCGGTTATCGGAAGTTTGCTTTTTGTTTTTCTTGGCTTTAAACTTTGCTTCGGTCACGACCGTTCTCCTTTCAGTTTATAGTTTCTCTGCTATCCGAAGCTTTGCACTTCTGGAACGCGGATTTTCGTCGAGTTCTTTTTCGGAAGGCAATATCGGCTTGTGCGTTATAACCTTCACTTTAGGCTTGTTGCCGCATACGCATATCGGCAAGTCCTTCGGGCAAGTACATCCGCTCGCCGCCTTAGCGAAGGTCTGCTTTACAATTCTATCCTCAAGCGAATGGAAAGTTATGACGGAAAGTCTGCCGCCCTCGCCGAGCGCGTATATGAGCGCGTCGAGCGTAGGCTCGATTATTGAGAGCTCTGAATTTACTTCAATGCGAATAGCCTGAAACGTGCGTTTCGCCGGATGCGGACCATCCTCGCGCGCCTTGGCAGGTATCGCCAACTTTATAACGTCGACGAGCTCATACGTCGTTTCAATCGGCTTTATTTCGCGAGCGGCGCATATCTTTGCCGCAATACGCGGCGCAAAGCGCTCCTCGCTAAAGTCGTATATGATCTTCTTAAGTCTGTCCTCGGAATACGTATTCACGACCTCGTACGCCGAAAGAGGTGCATCGGGGTCCATACGCATATCGAGCGGTGCGTCGTGCATATAGGAAAAGCCGCGCTCGGGCGTATCAAGCTGATATGAGGATACGCCAAGGTCGATAACCGCACCGTCTATTTTATCTACGCCGAGACGTGTGAGCACGTCGCCGACGTTTCTGAAGTTGTCGCGCACGAACTCGATTCGCTCGGAGTACTTTTCAAGTCTTTTCTTTGAAGCCGCGATTGCTGCGGTGTCCTGATCTATTGCGATAAGCTTACCGCCACCCGTCAAACGGGATGCGATAGCCTCGGAGTGCCCGCCGCCGCCGAGCGTGCAGTCAACGTATATACCGTCGGGCTTTATGTTAAGTCCGTCCACGGACTCGCCAAGCAGCACCGAATAGTGGGAAAATACAGGCGCGTTGTCCTTATTCATCAAAGTCCAAGCTCCTTCATCTGCTTTTCTATATCTGCGATATTATCGCCGTTCTTCATCGCGTTCCAACGCTCGGCATCCCAAAGCTCGGCGCGGTTGCCAAGACCGAGGAACACAGCCTCGCGCTCGAGGTTCGCGAACTCACGAAGCACGGGCGGAAGCGTTATGCGTCCGTGCGAGTCGGGGATGACCTCAAATGCAAATGCAAAAATGAAGCGCTTTATCTCTCTTGTCTGTGAGTCGGGGAGCATTTCGATTCGAGCGCAGAGCTTGCCCCATTCTTCAGCGCTGTACAGTGACAGACAACCGTCAACGTTTTTGGCAATTGTAAAGCTCTCTCCAAGCCCATCGCGTAGCTTAGCAGGCACGAAAACTCGCGCCTTTGCGTCGATGGTATGAAGATATTCGCCCATTAGCATCCGTGCCTCACCTCTTTTGAACCAAAATATGGGGAAAATTCACCACTTTGAACCTATTTCTCCCACCCTAAAAATATTATACCGCATAATGCGGATAATTTCAATAGTTTTCGCAAGATTTTTTTTGGTAAAATGCAAATATTTTTGCACTTTTCACGGATTTTTCGCCTATATTTTATTGCAATATATCAATATTTGGAAATGCTGTAATTATAATGATGTTAATTTTTTTTGAACGACTCGATAAGCTCGGCAACACCCGCAGGTACGCACTTCGAATAATCGCAGTCGTAGCGTATCAGCTCGCGCACCATAGTGGAGCTTACGTGCATATACTCTGCCTTGGTCGGAATGATTATCGTGTCAAGCTCGGGAACTATCGAGCGGTTGATAAGCGAGAGCGACATTTCGTAGTCAAAATCGGTCGCAGAGCGTGCGCCCTTCGCGATCGTTCCGATGCCGTGCTCGAGCGCGTAGTCGGCGAGCAGACCGCCCCATATATCAACGTGCACGTTAGGAATACCGTCAAATGCTGCGTGGAGCATCTGAAGGCGCTCGTCGGAGCTGAAATAGGTTGTTTTCGAGGAATTTATAAATTCGGTGACGTACACCTCGTCAAATATTTTAGCCGCGCGGAGAACGAGGTCGTAGTGACCGACGGTCGGCGGATCAAAGCTCCCTGATATAAGCGCTTTCTTTGGGTTTAACATAGCGTTCCCTCCTAAATCTTATTTTCTGCTTAAAACCGTAATATAAACGCGTCCGTAACGGTTCTGCTTTTCTACGGTGTACTTATCTGCAAGGCTTTCGTCACCGCAGAAAATATCGTCCGTTTCATCTTCACAGAATATCCACGCACCGTCGGCGAGGAGCTCGGACTCTGCGAGCTTTTCGAGAGCCGACTTTAGCATACCGCTTCCGTACGGCGGATCGAGGAAGATGAAGTCAAACTTTTCGCCCTTCGTGCCGCGGATATAGTCTGCATAATCCATCGTAACGACGCGGCAACGCTCCCAAAGGCGCGTTTTCTGCGCGTTCTGCTTAATTATTGCCGTAGCGTCGGCGGAGCGGTCAACGAGATGCGCCTTCTCTGCACCGCGCGAGAGTGCCTCAAGTCCGAGCTGACCGCTTCCCGCAAAAAGATCGAGCACGTGAGCGTCGGGCAGATCGAACTGTATCATACTGAATATTGCTTCCTTTACGCGCTCTGCGGTCGGACGCGTTGCCTCGCCCTCAAGCGTTGCAAGCTTTATGCCGCGTGCGCTTCCTGTTATTATTCTCATTGTTATGACTGTTCCTTTCTATCGTTCACGGATTTTTTATCCTGATTTCTGTAAAATTCGATTATAGCGTCTGCATTTGCACTGCTGATACCGGGCACTCTTATAAGCTCGCTCTTATCCGCCTTTTTAATAGCCGCGATACTGCGAAAATGTGAGAGCAGGCTCTTTGCCTTTATAGTGCCGATGCCGTCTATTTCTTCAAGCGTTGAATGCTTAAGCGTTTTTGATTTTGCCTTTTCCATTCGGCCTATCGTGTAGCGATGGACCTCCTCCTGGAGCTTGTATACGAACTGAAACACCGCTTGCTCACGCGCTATGCTTATCTCACTAATGTCATCGGTAAGTGCGCGCGTTTTGTGAAACTCGTCCTTGACCATACCGAAAACGGGTATCTCACAGCCAAGCTCTTGCATCAGCTCACGCACGACGGATACGTGTCCCTTACCGCCGTCAAGCAGGATAAGGTCAGGCGCCGCGCCAAACGAATCGTCCGACAGATGCGACAGTCTGCGCGAAAGCGCCTCGCGCGTCGCGCCGTAGTCGTCGATACCGTCGGTAGTTTTAATTTTAAACGTACGGTAGTCGGACTTTTTGAATTTCGTGCCGTCGGTGACTACCATACCTGCGGTTATATTATCCTTACCGAAGTTCGATATGTCATACGCCTCGATGCGCTCGGGAACGACCTCGAGTGCGAGCATCGACGCAAGCTTGACAAGCAGCTTGTTGTCCTTCTCAGACTGTGCCTTGTATAGCATCGCCTGTTGCTTCGCGTTGTCGTATACCATCTCGCAAAGACGTCTGCGATCTCCTCGCTCGGGCGTGCGTATATCAGGCTTGTAGCCAACGCGTGCGCGTATAGTTTCGACGAGTGCTTCAAGCTCGTTTTCGGGGAGCGTAAAATCGAGAATTATCTCGTGCGGCACGTACTCGCGGATGTTGTAAAGCTCCGAGAGGAACGCCGACATATTTTCTTCGTCAATAATCTTCTCTGCCGGGAACGTGAAATGCTCGCTGTCGGTTATACTTCCGCCGCGAATATAAAACACGGATATGCACGAGCAGACCTCGTCGCTGTAAAGCGCGATAACGTCCTGCTCCTCGTCGGGCGCGCCGACGACCTTCTGGCGTTGCCAGAGCTTTGAGAGCGCGTCTATGCGGTCGCGGTAACGCGCCGCCGCCTCGAACATTAAATTGTCCGACGCATACTCCATTTTCTCGCGAAGCGAGTCCTCGCACTCGCGAAACGAGCCGCGAAGGAAGGTGTTTATTTCTTTGAAAATCGCTTTGTAATCCTCACTCGAAACCTGTCCCGTGCAAGGAGCGACGCAAAGACCGATGTGATGATTGAGGCAAGGACGCTCCTTACCGATATCACGCGGAAATTCGCGGTTACACGACGCAATTCCAAACGATTTCTGCACCGTACCGAGTATGCTATAAACCGCGGAAATGCTTGAATACGGGCCGTAATACCTCGCGCCGTCGGCAAGACGCTTTCGCGTCACCGTCAGGCGAGGGTACTCGTCGTTCATTGTTAGTTTAATATACGGATAGGATTTAGCATCCTTGAGTCTGATATTGTATTTCGGCGCGTACTGCTTGATAAGGCTGTTCTCGAGTGACAGTGCTTCAATCTCCGTGTCGGTGAGGATATAGTCGAAGCTGTCGACGCTCATCACCATTCGACGAGTTTTTTCGTTGTGATGCGCCGACTCGTGGAAATACTGCGACACGCGGTTCTTAAGCGAGCGCGACTTGCCGACGTACACGACCTTGCCGCCCTTGTCGCGCATTATATAAACGCCGGGACGAAGCGGAAGCGAATTGGCTTTTTCAAGTAGCTGTGCACGCTTCTCTTGCGTTTTTTGTGACATCTGCACGTCCATAAATCCACCGCCCTTCACCACACATTTTAAAGAAAAGGCGGACCGATGCCAGAAATGCACTGCGGTCCGTCAAAACTATTAAATCTACCGCGCCAATGCGCGACTTAACACCTATGGCTATTATTCGCCAAAGCCGGTGTCGATAAGCTCGCACAGACCGTCGAGAGCAGCATTCTCATCACTGCCGTCAGCGATAAGAGTGATGGTCATTCCCTTGGTGATACCGAGAGAAAGCACGCCGAGAAGGCTCTTCGCGTTAACACGTCTGTCTTCCTTCTCAACCCAAAGAGAACTCTGGAAGGAATTTGCCTTCTGGATAAAGAACGTAGCAGGTCTTGCGTGAAGACCGACGTTATTCTGAATAGTGACGTTACGGGATATCATAGTTATACGCTCCTAACATAAAAATGAAGATTATTTATTAAAGGTAAGATTTTGCAATTTAAAATCGTATGAGACTCGCAAATGCTCACACTACTAATATATCGATTATAGTATATCATTTTTGAAAAATAAAATCAATAGTTTTTTTGCATATAATTTAACACTACAAAGTACATTTTCTCTGTGTTTTGCAGAAGTTTGACCATTTTTGAGGCTGTTTTATGGAAATATTTTACAAACGCGAGGTAAATCGTCTTTGCAATGATATTTTTTGTTTTTCCTTGACATCATACCGACCATTATGCTAAAATGAAGTAACGAACTCTATTCCAAAGGAGCATCAGCAATGGATAATGTAAAGATAGCGATACTCGGTTCGGGCAGTATAGCACACGCTATGGCAAAGGCAATGCAATTCGTTCCAAATGCGGAAATTCATTCGGTTGCCTCGCGAAACTTCGATAAGGCGGTAAAATTCTCAAAGGAATTCGACGTGCCAAACGTATACACCTTCGATGAGGCAATTGCCGATTCCACACCCGACCTCTACTACATAGCACTTCCCCACGTCCAGCATTACGAATACGCAAAAAAATGTCTGCTCGCAGGCAAGAACGTGCTCTGCGAAAAGCCAATGTGTATAAACACGGCGCTTGCCGAGGAGCTCTATGAGATTGCAAAAGAAAAGGGAGTATTCTTCGCCGACAATATGTGGACGCGCTTCCTTCCTGCTGTCAACATAGTAAAAAAGCTTATCGCTGACGGTGCTATCGGCGACGTCAAGCACGTATCTGCGGCAATTTCAGAAAATTGCCTGGGAAGCCGTATGATGACAGATCCCGGGCAAGCCGGCGGAATGTTACTCGACTGCGGCATATACGCGCTTACTTGCATCGACCTTTTGCTTGGTCGGGATATTTCCGATATTCAGACGACCGCTATTCTGTCTGATGAGGGAGTTGACCTGCACAGCGTTACCTCCCTTACCTTCGCCGACAAAAAGACCGCGTCGCTTTATATTTCTATGGATTCATTTTTCCCGAATAAAATCTCTGTCGCCGGCGAAAATGGATATCTTGAATTCACCTGCGCCTTCAACTGGAAAAACATCGGAATATACGGCGGCACCGATAGGCTTGTACGCGCCGTGGAAATCCCAGAGCAAAAAGCAGGCGGCTATGAATACATCGTATCTGCCGTGTGTAATGCAATTATCGCAGGCAAAACCTATTGTAAGGAAAGTACACCCGAGGACACGCTTTACATACTCCGCCTTATGGATACTATCCGCGAAAAGTGGGGACTCAAGTACCCTATGGAATAAAAGCTAAAGGGCTATGCGCTGTATGCGAATAGCCCTTTTCTTTCGCATCAATGTGACATTAGTGTTATATTAGTGTTATATTGATGTTATATTAGTACAATGTTGACATTGTTTTAGTGTTATATTGACATTAACGTAACATTGTGGTAAAATTATATTGAAGTTGCGCTGTTACGTCATGCGCAGCAATAGTAACCCGAAGGAGTAAAATATTATGGACAAGGTAAAAATAGCAATTTTCGGTACAGGCGGTGTCGCTCACTCTATGGCAAAGGCTATGACGTTTGTCGGAGATGCCCAATTATACGCGGTCGCTTCTATTGATGATAACGAGTCGAAAAAATTCGCCGAGGAATTCGGTATCCCGAACACACTTACGTACGACGAGGCTATAGCAGATCAAAATATCGACCTTTGCTATATCGCCCTGCCGAATATATTTCACTTTGATTATTCCAAAAAGTGCCTTCTTGCAGGCAAGAACGTGCTTTGTGAAAAGCCGCTTTGCATAAACGCGCGTCAGGCCGAGGAGCTTTACGCTATCGCCAAGGAGAAAAACGTTTTCTTCTCCGACAATATGTGGACGAGATTTTTGCCCGCAGTCAAGACGGTTAAAAGGCTTATCGACGAGGGCGCGATCGGTGACGTGCATAATTTCTCTGCTTCGATGGCGGGCGATTATACGAAGGGCAGAAAAATGCCCGATCCATATCAGGCAGGCGGAATATTACTCGACTGCGGAATCTACGTGCTCACCTCTATGGACATTATTCTCGGACGCAAGATTGAAAAGCTCGAAACAACCGCGCTTCTCTCCGAGCGAGGCGTTGACCTTCGCAGCACTACGGTCTTCAGTTATCCGAACGGCGTGAATGCATCGGTTTTTCTTTCGATGGACACCATAAGTCCGTGCAGAATTACCGTCGGCGGCTCAAAGGGATACGTCGATTTCGCTTGCCCGTACAGCTGGCAGGACATCAACTATTTCAACCGCGAAACCGGTGAACGCAAAAAAATTGAAGTTCCAAAATACGAGGCAGGCGGATACGAATATATAGCTGCCGCAATTTGTAAGGCGATCAAGAACGGCAAGACGTACTGCGACGAATGCAAGCCTGAGGATACGCTGTATATTCTCCGTCAAATGGATACTCTCCGCGAAAAGTGGGGACTTAAATACCCTATGGAATAAACAAAACCGCGCCTGCATCGCTCGATGCAGGCGCGATATTTTTTACTGTGCTGTGTCGGCAACCTTTTCGATGTCCATTACCGTGAGATTTACCACTATGCTTGAGCTCTTTACAGTTACGGGGCTGTTGGGTGCGATGTAATTCGAGCCCGCGAGGAAGAAGCCGTCCGCAGTGAACACACCCGTGCAAAGCATCGTTCCGCGTACGTCGATCTTATCACCACTTACAGTCGTCTTCCCAAGCACGCCGTACTCATCTGCCAAATATATCTCAGCAGGCATAGTCCAAAACTGTTCGAGCGTTCCAAAGCTGCACTTATGCGTATCGCTGTAGAACTTGTCGCCGTTGTTAAAATGCTCGCCCGAGCTCTCGCTGATGCTGCTTATAAGGAAAGATACGCGCGCCGTTTCAAGGTTATTGTTGATGGTCACCCGCTCCACAACGCCGGAGCGTACAACTATACCGATAATAGCGGCAATTACCGCGACAATAATAATAAAGTCGATTATATTAGGCTTTATTTTTTTTGCCTTTTTTGTCACAGGCTTTGTATTCTCGTTCATTGTGCCCCTCCTTCACTCTGTCTTATCTCGGTGCAGTGACCGTATCCGATGTAATTCGGCGTGCGCACGTACATCGCCGTTCCGACCGAAAGATCGTATCCGCCGCCAACGACGTACCGTCCAAGCTCGTTCACCGTCGCGTCCGCGCTGACTGTAAGGGCTACGTCGGAATGCTCGGGATAGTCACTAGAAACGGACTCGCCCGTAATAAGGTTAACGCCCGTATAAACTGAGTCGGTCACGTCAACGGCAACCACCTGACCGATGCGGTAAAGCGCGTTTGCGTCTATAACGCTGTCGCCGACGTTAAAGTTATCTGCAAACTCGTCGCGTATCGAGCGAAGCTCGATAACGTACTCGATATTTACCGTCTGCACAACAGGGCCGTCCGATTCCTTTTCAGAGAAAAGGAAGAACGCAGCCGCGCCAATAATGGCAACTATCAGAATAATGACAGCCGCATCAATAGCATTGAATTTATGCTTTTTCTGTGTAGGTTTCATTATATCAATTACCATAGCCCCCGCCGTACGAAGGCTTCCTTTCCAAAGCTTATATTATTTCCTCACGCGCCGTCATATCAAGCGTTTTGCATATCGCCGTACCAAGTCCGATAAGCAGCCAAAACATAAGGAATACACGATAGTTATACCAAATATAATCGGTCACTGCCTGTACAAGCACCGCGACTATACCACAGAATACCGCGTTCGAATACAGCTTTTCTCCGCGTCGCTCGCTCGTGTGAAGCGTAAAGGCGCTTTGAGACCAGATAAATATGACCGCCAGAAAAGCTACCAGACCGACGATACCAAGTTCGATCGTTATCTGCATATAAAGGTTATGCGAATGAGGCGCGTTTTCGATTCCCGAAAATGCATACAAGCGATATACCTTCGTAAACGCTTTCTCGCCAATACCGATACCGCCGCGCCAATGGTCCTTTATCATTTCCCATACGGCACTCCAGACACCGGTTCTGTAGATCGTCGAGCCGTCGCTCATATTCCCGATGCTCACAAAGCGTGATATAATACTCTGCGGAAGGACAAGCGGTAAAAACGGTACTGAAAATGCGCCAAAGAAAAGCGCCACGAGCGTATTCTTGCTATACATAAGCATAAACAGTATGATGCCTGCCAAAAAACCAATCCATGCACCGCGCGACCACGTATAGACAAGACAACCAAGCGAGGCAGCAAGCGAGCAAAGCAGCGATATTCTATGCTTTGGCGTCCTATAGCTCATCGTCGCCGCGAGGATTATCGGAATGCACATAATAAGATATTCGGAAAGCACGTTCGGATTTTCAAAGGTTGAAACCACGCGTCCCGTAATATCCTCGAAAAGCCGCGTGTCGTGCCACGTCGTGTCCGCAATCCCGAAAAAGTTTTGGAACAGTCCGTAAAGCGCCACTACCGTACACGATACAATAATTCCGAAAATGCACCTCATCACCCATTCGCGCGAGCGTATAAGATTTACGACAAGGAAATATCCAAGCATAAACACACAGTACACAAGCGCGGGACGGATACTACCATCCGAGCACGCCACAATGCCGCCCATCGCCATAAGCCCAAGGAAAATAAGCACGGCGGCGTCGATAAGATCAAACTTAACCGAGCGCTTTCCGCGCGCAATCTTGATAAAGAAACAAACGAGCGTATATATCACCGCCGCCACAAGCACCATCGTCGGTGCAAACGGCAAGCACGTGATTATCGCAAGAACTCCGAATTCAGGCTTTATCAGCACGAGATATGCAACGATGACAGCTAATATAGCAAAAACAAGCGTACGAGGTCTTACTGCAATTGAAGCGATACCAAACATCAAGCCTGCTATAAAAGGAATGTCGAATCTATCCCGTCTGGCCGCCCGCCCCTCGAGCGCCTCGCGTCGTATGCCGACGACCTTTAAAAGCATAAAGCTCGCGGCAGGGCTGGTAAGAAGCGCATTTGCGAGTGTCTGGCGCGATGCTATCATAAGCACCGATGAGATCAGCATCACGATGAGAGTAAGTATATTCGACGCATTTACCTCGGCAGCACCAAAGTAAAATATTCTAAAGACGTATACGATCGCGCTGTAAAGCGCCGACGAGAAAACGAATATACCGTACGACTTCATCGAGCTTGAGAGCAGAGAGTCGAGAATGCGTCGCAGAAAATCTAAAATCGCGCTGTTTTCCGTTGCGCGTGAGATTGTGCGCTTTACCGGCGTGAACACTCTGTCCGAAAGTCTTATGCGCTTGTAAATATCGTGTGCAGCACTTGATTTGGCGCACGAGTTTTCACTCTTGTACGAGGTGAAGATTCCGCCTATCAGACTGCCCTCAAGCTTACGGTATATCCAATTCGATGCCTTCCCCAAAGCACCGATTATAAGCGACGAGGAAAATTTATTTTTCGCTCTCCCCGATTTAGGTGTCGCGTCTTTGGTTTTATTCAAGCAATCTCCCTCCTTCAGTCAAATTTTATCCGAACGAGCCTTGCGTATATGAGATATACCGTGGCCGACGGAGCAAATATTGCCGCCGCCTTCCATACGTTCGTCACAAGCGACGCATCGTACGGATCGTCGGAAATCAAATGCGACAGCACGGCGCATATCGAAAATACGATGATGCCGCCAATTGCTATTTTGATGATTTTGAATACGGTGTTTTTATTAAACAGCCCTTTAAAACGAGCTGCCGCGAAAATAATAAGCACGACTGCCGCCGCAGCTTGTCCTATGGCATTTGCAAGTCCGACAGCGCCGATATCAAGCACGTCAAGCGTCGTCAAGACGGCATCCGCAGTGAGATTTGCAAGTATGCCAACAAGTGCCGCGTACATCGGTACGCGCGGCTGACCTTTAGCGTAAAAGGTGCGCGAAAACAGTTCAATAACGCAGAAAAACGGCATTGCGGGAAGTATGAAGCGCAGTGCGCGCGCGGTATTGTACGCATCATCCGCCCCAAACTCGCCGCGCATATAAACGATAGCCACGCCCTCTCCCGCAAGCACAACCGCCGCCGCCATAAACGGCACGATGATAAAGAGGGACGAGATAAGCCCGCTTCTCACGGTGGTGTAAAAGCTCTCTGTGTCACCGCTCGCCGATAGGCGCGATATTTTCGGGAAGGTATAGTTGCATATACTGTAGGTCAGTATGCCAGCGACAATGAGATATAGATTGGAAGCATAGTCAAAAACGGTGGTCGCGCCGTCAATAACGCCATTCGCAGCTACTCTCGCCGCGAAATATTGTCCAAGCAGCGTGCCTGCCGGCAAAAGCCACGAGCCGACCATAATGGGCGGTGCCATTTTGAGCGCCTTTTTGAGCGCGGGATTTTTGAAATCAAGCAGCAGGCGGTATTTAAAGCCCTGCCTCCAAAGGGGTATCAGAAGCGTTAATAGCTGCAGTACCCACGACGCAAGGTACGCCACAGCAAGTCCGTATACGCTTTTGTCGCCAAGCGGTGCATCGAGCAAAAGCAGATACAGCACCACTCCGAGATTTGAAACGGCACTTATAAGCGCGGGCGCGATAAACGAGCCCTTCGACTGAAGCACCCCAACGAGCGTATAAGCCGCGCCCGAAAAAATAACGAGTGGGAACATTACGCGCGTGAGCGTGACGGCAAGATCTACCGTTGCCGCGTCAAGACCGTTTGTAATAAGCCCGACAAGCGGCTTTGCGAATACTATGCCGAGTACGGCAAGCACGCCGCAGACGAGAATTATAAAATTAACGAACACGCACGCAAATCGGTCTGCCTCGTCGCTTGCAGAGCGGTCAGTGTCGTTTTTCTTAAAGCTGTTGTAAACGGGCACAAAGCAGCCGAGTATTGCCGCGGATAAGATCAAATCAAAAGCCGTAAGCGGAAGTCTTGTCGCAGCGGTAATGGCGTTCGCCTCCCACGACGCGCCGTAAGCACTCGCCTGGAGCACTCCGCGAAGCATTCCGAGAAGCTTTGCGATAACGGTCGCCCCCATCATCAAAGCAACTGTGCCCGCCGCCCGTCCGCCGCGCCTTGAAGCGTTTTTATTCATCGCCGTCCTCAACTATTGCAACGCCATCGGCGGAAAGGAGATCGGGGCGACATTCGCGCGTCTTTTTGAGTGCCTCCTCGCGCCGCCACTTTTCAATGTTGGCGTGGTGTCCCGAAAGGAGCACCTCGGGCACTAATTTTCCGTGAAAATCGTACGGGCGCGTGTACTGCGGATACTCGAGCATACCCGACGCAATACTTTCGCCGCGCCAGCAATCCTCGTTTGTAAGTACACCGTCGAGCATACGCGAAACGCAGTCGACAAGCACGCACGCGGGAAGCTCGCCTCCCGTCAGCACGTAATCGCCGATAGAAAGCTCCTCGTCGACAATTTCTTCGATAATGCGCTCGTCCACGCCCTCGTAGTGACCGCAAAGAATTATTATGTTATCGTATTTCGTAAGCTCGTACGCGTGCCGCTGCGTAAGCACCTTGCCGCGCGGCGACATATATATCACGCGCCGCTTGACAGGCTCTGTGCGAGCCTCGTCCGCCTGCCTTTGCTCGTCGATTATCGACTTGTAGCAGCCGTATATCGGCACGGCGCTCATAAGCATTCCCATTCCGCCGCCGTACGGCGTGTCATCAACGCGGCGGTGCTTGTTTTCAGAAAAGTCGCGGATATTGTGAGAGTGTATCTCAACGAGTCCGCCCTCCTGCGCACGACCTATGATGCTCGAGCCGAGCACCATATCGACAACGTCGGGAAAAAGCGTCATAATGTCAAAGCGCATCGGTAATGACCTCCGCGTCGCCCTCAAACATTCCTGCAATGGGCGCGAGATAAACGCCGTCGTCGTCGATGTGACCTATAAACTCGTCAACCGCCGGGACGAGTACTTCTTTGCCATCGTCAGTCTTAACCACGAAAATATCCGAAGCCACGCTCTCAATATAGTCCGCGAGCACACCAAGACGCTTTCCTGTATTCTCGTCAAATACGTCAAGCCCGATAATATCCGCCACAAATACGCGGTCGTCGTCGATCTCTATATCGTCGCGGTCGGCATACACCACGCGGTTTTTGAGCAGCGTCGCCGCCTCGATTGAATCTACACCGTAAAAATACACGAGCGCACAGCCCTTGTGCACAGAGGCCTTGGTAACTTCAAGCGGCAAATATTCATCTTTCTTTTTATAGTAAAGCGTTTTAAGCTCGCAGATCACCTCGGGGCTGTCGCACCAAGAGTCGATCTTGCACGCACCGCGCACACCGTGTGTATTTATGATCTTTCCGCATTCAAGATACTTTTCTTTCATTTTGTCCTCCGAATATGATTTAATATCCGTGTACACAGTTAACCATTATATATTGTAGCATATTATTATGGAATATTCAAGGAAATTTCGCAAATTTTTATTCTGTGCGCACAAAAAATATCCGCCGCACCATAGAGATGCGGCGGAATTTATCAGGTTTTTGCATCAAATCGCGTCTTACATACGGGACAAGTGATCACGATCTCGCCTTTTCCCTTCGGCACGCGAAGATTATTCCCACACTTGGGGCAGGAAAAATATTTGTGCGTGCGTATGTCGCGAAGCTTGCTGAACTGAAGCTTGAACCACTTTTTTATCATTTTCCAAAGGTTCAGAAACATCATATTCTCGCGATATCTCGCCTGTCTGTTTTTCGAAAGCACGCGAAAAAGTGCCCACGCGAGAAGCGCATAGCTAACTATCTGTAAAAGCAGCGACGGAATAAAGAACTTCGAAGCGAGTAGTGTGGAAATAAAGGATATTATAAGCGAAATTATCACTATCGTGTAGCCAAGCTTATCAACGCCGTAGCGACCGTAGAAGAACCTTACAAGCGCCTGCTTGATTTTTGTAAGTAAGTTGTTCATATTCTCCTCCAAAGCGAGTATATGCGATAATTATACTACAAAAATGCGTACTATTCTGCTGTAAATCTTCAACAAAGCGTAAAAATTTCATTAAAAATCTAAAAGCCTTGCAAAATAAATTTTTTTGAGTTATAATATATTTAGCATAATTTTGAAAGGAGTATCTTTTAGCAATGATTCACGATGATACGCAGGCAGCACCCGAGTCCTCTTGTACTCACGACTGCTCCTCCTGCTCCACAAATTGCTCTTCGAGAGAAAAAACAAGCCTTCTCGAAAAGCCGCACGAGCTCTCACATGTAAAAAAGGTCATCGGTATCGTCAGCGGTAAGGGCGGCGTCGGTAAGTCCATCGTCACCTCTATGCTGTCCGTGCTTATGAACCGCCTCGGTTACAGCACCGCCATTCTCGATGCAGACATCACCGGTCCCTCCATTCCCAAGGCATTCGGCGTCAAGGGCGAGGTAACAGGCGATGGCGTTGGCGGCATCTTCCCGCTTGAGTCGAAGACCGGCATCAAGATGATGAGCGTAAACCTTCTTCTTCCCGAGGAGACTACTCCCGTAGTTTGGAGAGGTCCCGTTATCGCAGGAACTGTTAAGCAGTTCTGGACGGACGTTATCTGGGACGACGTAGACTTTATGTTCGTGGATATGCCTCCGGGAACGGGCGACGTTCCGCTGACTGTATTCCAGTCTATTCCGCTCGACGGCATTATTATCGTAACCAGCCCCCAGGAGCTTGTTTCGATGATAGTTTCCAAGGCGGCTAATATGGCGCAGATGATGAATATTCCCGTGCTCGGACTCGTTGAGAATATGTCTTACTTCAAGTGCCCCGACTGCGGCAAGAATTACAACATCTACGGCGAGAGCCACATCGCCGAGGTGGCAGAAAAGTTCGGCTACGACGTACTCGCAAAGATGCCTATAGACCCCCGTCTTGCAGCACTCTGCGACAAGGGTATGCTTGAGCTTATGGAAAACGACTACCTCGATGCGGCAGCAAAGAAGCTTGAAGAACTTCTTTAAAACAAATATAAATCACCGCTCTTATGGAGCGGTGATTTTGTTTACACATTTAGCGCCGTACCGGATATCAGCCCTTCAAAGCAGGAGCCGACGAAGCGCTCATCTGTGCGGTATCCATCGATATGCAGATAGCGTATGCGGCTGTAATTGTAGCGTGAGAGCGGACGGTTATACGCATCGTTGCTGTGCGCGGATACAAGATAAGTGCGCCTTCCGTATCCCGTGACGAGCAGGGTGTGATAGTAGTCGCCGTCGGCGTTTCCGAGCTGTATCACGTCGCCGAGCGAGAGTATCTCGCCTCTGTCGACCTCGCGGCCGAACGGGCCAAGCCCGTTTCCGACGCCCTCTGTATTGCCCGTGAGGAAGTTGTAGAAAAACTCCACACCCGTCCACGCCGCAGCACGGTCGTCGGCAGACAGATAGTACCAACCAAAATCAGGTGTAAAATTCATCTGACAGCAGCCCGCGAGTATGCACTGCGACACAAAATTCGTACAGTTTCCGCCGCCGCCCGTAAAATCAAAGAACAGTGGGTTTCTGTCAAGCGCCCATCTGCGTGCATAGGCAAGCGCGCGCAGGCGGTCGTATTCTCGTATTTCAGGCATATATGTACCTCCCTTTGGTACAGTATATGCCAAAAAGCAGAGTGTGTTAACACTCTGCTTTTTGGTTTATCTCATAACGTAGTCATCAATGCTACGCCTTTCCCACTCAATACCTGTTGGAGAAACGTTTGCATAAAGCTCGATTTCCTCGCCGTTTTGAACTACCTTGAATGTACAGTTCATCTGTTTGGGCGCGAGATAATCCTCATACATCTCCTTATATCTTTCCTCGTCCTCTGCTTTTGCCTGACGGATATATTCAACCTTGTCGGGATCTCTGTTGTAGTAGATATACGTCATATTGTAATTGAACGTCGCCTCGTTGCCGTTTTCTTTCCAATCGGAGATAGTCAGACTTTGTACGTCGTAATAAGGATCGTAAACTCTGTGGAACTCCCCCCACAAAAATCTCTCAGCCCTTTTGTAAAGCCCTGTACCCTGCGATCCCGTATCCTCTTCGTGTGGCATAGCAAACGTCATAGGTAAAGGTGTGCTTTCGCTGACAGAAAGCATTTTATTCTCAAGAGAATCACATATAAAATGAACAAATCCGCAGTATTCGTAAATATGGCCGGTAACTGTACCTGCCGGCTCCTGCTTTAATTCCATGGTTGATCCGTCGCGCCACTCAAACGTAAGGTCAGCGCTGAAATATCCGGTAGTTTCGTCGTACTCATAAGGACCGAAATATTTGCCGCCGGCATCAGTTCCGTCAATATATGAATAAATTTCCACGTTATCGCCCGAAAATACGATGTACATTGATCGTATACCGCCCGCGCCGTACGATTTGGTGCGATGCTCGCCTTCGAGTTTCCCGGAATATGGCTTTCCGTTCTCCAAAACCGCCGGCTTTATAATAGTTTCCACCTCTTCAACAGACACAACAGCGCCGTCCTTGCAGGTGATTCGGTAAGTGTAATATAGTATGCCCGGTGTGGTAAAATCGTTTCTTTTCGCCACGGTTACGTAGCCGTTGGTGTAACCCTCGGTTGAAGGATATATTCCCACGTTCGAGTATGTCGAATAGGCGTAGTAAAGCACGTCACCGTAAGCTGAAACGGGATACAAATATTCGCGGCTTGCGCTGTTACATTCAAGCGGCAGTATGTATTCAATCGGCTGTGATGTAATCACCGGCGGTTCGGTCGTATCTGCAGCTGGATGGCTTGAAAAGCTCACATTCACATTTTTTATAATACCGTCAATTATCTCTGCTTCATTTTCAACCTTTTGCGTACCCTCCATAGGCTCAATGCAGATATACGCATAGTGGGTACGGTCAAGCGATAAAAGATAATAATACTCGCGCTCAAGCTCATCCACAAATTTCTCATAAATTCCCTGCTTTATAAGGTCGTCCACCATAGGCTCGGGAATACCCATTGAAAAGGCACGCGTTGGATAATTCCCCTCAAACTCACGCGCAAGTACCGTGTTATACGCCACAGCATATCCTTGTGAAGCACGGCTTACGACCGCATTCTGCTCACAGCCGTCATCGCAAAGAAGAAGCTGACAGTCGGTCACTTCAAAGCCACTGCCCTCTATAGCAAGCGTTATCGTACCGTTGCCGTGTGTGGGTGTGTCGTCGGTGCGATAGACGTCGTCACAGCGATATATCGGCAGCGATATCGTTTTATCTGTATACGTTATAGCAGCACTACCGTCATCGTTTGACGCGCAGGCAAAAAGGAGCGTTACCGCTAAAAGCAGTGCAAAGCAGGATATAAAAGTTACGTAAAAATTTTTTCGTGCGAACATATTTCTTGCCCCTTTCTTTAGGTTCATTCTATTGGACGTAATAGAATAAAAAAAGTTCCCGTTACATCAAATTTTCTTGCAAATATTTTTAATGTGTGCTATAATCAATGTGTTGTAACATTTCATATACTGAAAAGTACTATCCTTACATATCGGAGTAAATATATGACCGAAATAATCAAAATACTCGAAATTATCGGCACGGTCGCCTTCGCCGTATCGGGCGCGCTCGTTGCAATCGGCGCAAGCCTTGACATCTTCGGCGTTGTGTTCATCGGCTGTATCACCGCATTTGGCGGCGGAATAATGCGCGACCTTATCCTTGGCATACATCCGCCCGCGGTATTCAGGAGCCACCATATGTGCCTGCTCGCCGCACTCGTATCGGTGATCGTTTTCGTGATTTCATACGTCGAGCGCCACAAATTCACCTCATTCAGACAACGCATCGAGCATATGAACAACCTTTTCGACGCGCTCGGACTCGCAGCGTTTTCCGTAATCGGCGCGGAAATAGCCTTCGCAAACGGATTTTATGACAACGGCTTTATCGTCGTTATGCTCGGAATGATAACGGGTGTTGGCGGCGGTATTATCCGCGACGTGCTCACAGATACAACGCCGTATGTTTTCAAAAAGCACGTGTACGCACTCGCGTCTATCGGCGGAAGCCTTCTTTATTTTATTCTCCGAACGTACGTCGGCGACAGCCCGTACGTTTCCCTCGCGCCGATGCTTCTCGTTATAGCCGTGCGAATGCTCGCGGCAAAATACCGTTGGAGCTTACCCAAAATCCACCTTGACGATAAGGAAGATACACCGTGAAAAAGTATTCTGTCATCTCTGCCCTGCTTGCGTTGTCGCTCGTTTTGACGTTTTTTTCGTCCTGCGCCAACGATAAAGTCACGATCCGCACGCCTTCCGTCGCGCTGACAGATACCGCCTTGGGAGCGTGTCCTCCCGAGGTCGCTTTGCCGCCCGAGCCGTTTACTATAACGCTCTCGTTTATCGGCGACTGTATGCTTGCGACCGACCGCGGTGCCGACTATCAAGGCTCGTTCAACCGCCTCGCAGCAGAGGTTGATCCGTCCTACTTTTTTGAGGAGTTCACCGAGCTTTTTGAGGGTGACGATTGGACGGTTGCAAACCTTGAAAACGTGTTCACCGACAACCCCGATGCCGTGACGCGAAACAAGGGCTATACACCTGCATACTGGTACAAATCGACCACCGCCAACACCGCCATTCTAACCGAGGGCGGCATTGATATTGTTTCTCTTGCAAACAATCACTCCGAGGACTACGGCGCTATCGGTTACGCCGATACTCGCGCCGCGCTTGATGCGGCAGGCGTGCTGTGGGGTGACAACGAGAACGTGCTTATGCTCGAAAAAGACGGCTTTACCGTTGCGCTTTATCTTTGCACGTTCTATTACACAGGATATGACCGCGTGATCACGCAGAAAATGGCGTCTATTGATGCTGATTATAAAATCGTCTACTTTCACGGCGGAACAGAGCGTATACATACCCCTGACGAGTGGAAAGCCGCAGGCTGCAGACGTATGATAGACGGCGGCATCGACCTTGTAATAGGCGGTCATCCGCACGTTCTTCAGCCGATTGAAGTATACAGCGGCAAGACGATAGTCCACTCGCTCGGCAACTTCGTTTTCGGCGGCTCGCGCAGCGAGGAAAACCGCACGATAGTTTACAGACATACCCTGACCGTGCTTAATGATGAGGTAGTAAACATAAGCGAAGAAATAATTCCCTGCTACGTATATACCGAGCTCTATAAGCCGGGTATAATCACAAATGAGGCAGAGATTGCCGACGTCGAAGCCTTCCTTCGTAGCGAGAGCAATTCGCCAATGGGTAAATAAAATGGAAAAATGTGAGCTTTGTCCCCGAAAATGCGGAGTTGACCGCACCGTACAGCGCGGATACTGCGGGCAAACAAATGAAATACGCATAGCACGCGCCGCACCGCATATGTGGGAAGAGCCTTGTCTGTCCGGCAAAAACGGCTCGGGAACGGTATTTTTCTGCGGCTGTACACTCGGATGTGTTTACTGTCAGAACGCCGCTATCTCGCGCGGTGATGCACGGACGCTTGGCAAAATGGTGGGCGTAGGTGAGCTTGCCGATATTTTTCTCCGCCTGCAAAAAATCGGCGTGCACAATATAAACCTCGTCACGCCAACGATGTTTTCGCCCGATATTCGCACGGCTATAGACACCGCACAGGCGAGCGGACTTACTCTGCCGATAGTCTACAATACGAGCGGCTACGAAACACTCGAAGGCCTTTCGTACGTGTCAGACAAAATCGACGTTTATTTGCCCGATTTCAAGTACCTCTCCCCCGAGCTTGCAAAAAAATATTCGCGCGCCGAGGACTATCCAAGGTACGCGTCAGCCTCGCTTGCATATATGGTAAAAAAGGTCGGTGAGGCGCAGTTTGATGCGAACGGCTTAATGAAGCGCGGCGTTATCGTGCGCCATCTGCTCTTGCCGGGACAGCTTACCGAGTCAAAGCGCGTGCTTGACTATCTTTTCGGTCAGTACGGCAACGATATTTACTACAGCCTTATGAGCCAGTATACGCCGATGTCCACGCTTGACGCGGAAAAATATCCCGAGCTTGCGCGCAGAGTTACGACGTATGAGTATCAGAAGCTCGTTGACCACGCGCTTGTGCTTGGTATAAAAAATGGGTTCACACAGGACGGTGCTGCGGCAAAAGAGAGTTTTATTCCTAACTTTACGGGAGAAATTTCAAACTAAATACGAAACAACGGCGCGACCTTTTAGGTCACGCCGTTGCGTTTTTATAAAAATCAACCAAAGCCAATACGCAAACAAGGCAGCACTGACGGCAAAGTGACTTACACCAGCCCCATGCACCATTCAACTCCAATTGCTACAACAACAACCAAAGCAGAAATTATAAATCCGTGCATCATCGGTGCAAATCCTGATTTTTTCACATCCTTAAAGCTCGTTCCAAGTCCGATAGCCGCAAGCGCAGACACCATCAAGAACTTGCTTACGTCTTTTGCAGCAGATGAAATAAATTCGGGTATAAGGCCAAGACTGTTAATTATTGCAAGAGCAATGAATCCAACAATAAACCACGGGAACAGGCCCCATATGTTTATTTTCTTTTCCTTCGAAACATCCTCATTGTTTTTACTTTTAATCCGTAAATTGATAAATGCAAAAACCAAAACTGTAGGAATTATCGAGAGTGTTCTTGTAAGCTTAACCATTGTCGCAAAATCTCCGGCGCCCTCAGAAAACGCATATCCTGCCGCAACAACACTCGAAGTATCGTTTACAGCGGTTCCTGCCCAAAGACCGTATGCCATATCGGAAAGTCCCAAAGCATTGCCCATAATCGGAAATAGGATAATCATTGCCATGTCGAATAAAAACGTCGCAGACATTGCGTATGCTATATCCTTATCCTCTGCATCTATTACCGGTGCAATGGCAGCTATGGCACTTCCGCCGCAGATACCCGTTCCGGCGGAAATGAGATTTGAAAGCTTCCAGTTGAGGCCGAGCGCCTTACCAATAAAATATCCGCCTCCAAAGCAGGTAAGCAACGTAAATACCATGACTATAAGCGACATTTTTCCAACCGACAAAATAACGTTCACGCTCAAAGAAGCCCCGAGCAAAATAATCGCCAACTTAAGAATCTTTTTGGAAGTAAACTTAAGCCCTGCCTTTAACCACGCCGGTTTCCAAAAACTATTAATCACCATTCCCAAGAGCAGCGCAATGACTGAGGCACCTATAACATGTATAGGCAAAATACTCTCAATATATCTTGCAACTAACGCTATAAGCATTGATGCTGCAAGCCCCGGAATGATTTTTACTGCGTTCAATCCTATTTTTTTCATAATACCCTTTGAGTTTTTATCTGTTAAATTTCAGCATTTGCCTTGCAAAAATCAAATATTTAAAGATTACTTTTCGATAAGAGTCTTAAAGCGCTCGTAAGCCTCGTCCCAAGCCTCACTGTTTTGCGGCTCATAGCACTCGATATCGAACGAATTACGTACGACCTCACGCGCCTCTGCGACGTTTTTAAGCTCGCCTGCCGCGATAGCCTGGCACGCGATGTTACCGATAGCGGTAGCCTCAACGGGACCTGCGTATGCAGGACGTCCGCACGCATCTGCGGTAAACTGGCAGAGAAGCGACTCCTTCGTGCCGCCGCCGATGATGTTGATGAAGGGTGTTCTGTGTCCCTTCACCTCGTCGATCTTCTCGACGGTATAACGGTAGCGAAGCGCGAGCGACTCGAAGATGCAGCGCATAATCTCGCCTGCATTCTCGGGAACGTGCTGATTTGTATTCTTGCAGTATTCCGCAATTCTCTTCGGGAGATTTCCGGGAGTTGCAAAAAGCGCATCGTCGGGATCAATAAGCGACTGGAACGGCTTCGATGCGAGTGCCATATCGGAGAGCTGGTCGTGAGTGTAGTTCTTACCCTCACGCTCCCACTGACGCTTGGACTCCTGCTTTAACCAAAGACCGGTGATATTCTTCTCAAAGCGGATAGTATTCTCCGCGCCGCCCTCGTTGGTAAAGTTATACTTAAAGGACTTGTCGGAGATGATCGGCTCCTTAACCTCTGCGCCCATAATCGACCACGTGCCGGAGCTAAGGAAGATGAAGTCATCGTTCACCGCAGGAACAGCAACGACTGCCGAGCCGGTATCGTGTGCGGCTACGTTTACAACGTTCGCCTTAATGTCGCCAACCTCCTCGAGAATCTCGGGAAGGAGCGGACCTACAACGGAGCCTGGCTGTGCGATAGGTGCGAAAATATTCGTCGGGATACCGAATTTTTTCAGCATATCGTAAGCGTACTCGCGCTTCTTTGCATCGAGTATCGCGCCCGTCGATGCTATCGTATATTCGCACTTCTTAACACCCGTCAGGAGGTAGTTAAAGAGGTCGGGAGTGAACAGAAGTGTATCTGCATTGTTTATGTATATGGGGTTGTCGCGAAGCGACGCAAGGATCTGGTAAACGGTATTAAAATTCTGGAACTGAAGTCCCGTGGTGTTATAAAGCTCCTCACGCGGTACGAACTGATCCGCGTATTCAATGATACCGACAGTACGGGTGTCGCGGTAGTGCACGGGGTTCGCCATAAGCTTGCCTGCCTTGTCGATAAGACCGAAGTCAACGCCCCACGTATCAATACCGATGGAAGCGATGTCCTTGTCCTCGGAGAGCGCACACTTGCGAATGGAATTTTTGATCTCGTGGAAGATACGAAGCGTGTCCCAAGTAAACGTACCTGCTACTGTTACAGGCTCGTTTGCGAAACGGTGATTTTCCTCAAGCGTGAGCTTTTTTCCGTCAAAGCAGCCGACGATGCCGCGTCCGCTTGATGCACCGAGGTCTATCGCGAGCATTTTAAGTTTAGCCATTGTTTTAATCCTCCAAAATATGTTATTTATGTTTTGAAAAAATATTTTGCGTTTTATCCGCCACAGCGCTTGCACACGCGTGTCTTGCCTGCGAGCATCGCTTCTTGTACCGTGCCGGAAAGTATACTTTTCGAGCGCGACAGACTTGAGCAGGTGCTTTTCGTATGCCACACCTCACCGCTCTTTACCCAATATACGGTATAGGCGGTTTCGTCGTCCGTGCCGTTATTTGTATGCTCCGCCGACATATCATCGGGTACGGCAACCACAGGCGCCTCCATTGTATCCGGCGGTGCTTCAGTATCTGTGAGAAACATCTGACGCAGCTTTTCTACGTCGATCTTTTCACCCGCCTCGATAACGTATGTGTCAGACGAAATTATAAGCGATGCGCCGTCATTGTCGCACGAGGTAAGAGATAATGCAGCCGCAAAGAATATCGTAAGCGCACAAATTGCTCTGAAAATTCTGCTGTTCATACGCATTTATTTGACTTCGACGATAGTAACGCCAAGGTCACCCTCTCCGTACTTTCCGTATCGGTAGGACACCACGCGCGAATCGGTCTTGAGATACTGCCACAGCGCATTTTTAAGTGCGCCGGTGCCCTTGCCGTGAATAAGGCGAAGCACGTGTATGCCTGCAATATGCGCCTCGTCGAAATACTTGTCGACTCGATACCAGGCGTCGTCGCCATTGAGTCCGCGAAGGTCAATCTCGTCCTTAAAGTCGCGCGACACGACCACGCGGTACTTATCCGCCGCTATCTGCTTTTTCTGTGCGTCGGTGAAGGTAACCTTCGCCTCGTCAAGCAGCATAAGGTTCGACACCTTCGTGCGCGTCTTGATGATACCCGCCTGAACGGTAACGTTTCCGTCCTTGTCGGGCACGTCAACGACAATGCCCTTCTTGCCGATATTGATTATCATAACGTCGTCGCCCTTTTTAAGCGGACGCGGCAAAACGTAATCCTCGGCAACCTTTTCCATAACGGGGTTTATCTTTTCGTCGCTCTCGCGAAGCTGCTTTCGTATGTTGCGGCGAGATTCCTCGAGCGCCGAGGAGAGGTTCGCGCTTTCGCGCTCCTTTTTGACCTTTTCAAGCTGCTCCATCACGTAGTTCGACGTGATCTTCGCGCTTTCCACTATAGACACCGCCTGCGCGCGAGCCTTTTCAAGCTCGCTTTCTGCGCGTGCCATATCCTGTGCGATCTTCTTCTCGCTTGCTGCTTTGTATTCCTCAAGCTCGCGGCGAAGTCTTTCCGCCTCGGCACGGTTTTTATCCATCTCAAGCCTGCTCGCTTCAAGCTTTTCGATAACGTCCTCGAATTGCTTATTTTCCTCGCTGACGAGCGCCTTTGCTCTCTCGACGATAGCATCGGAAAGACCGAGCTTCGAGGATATCGCAAACGCATTGGATTTACCCGGTGCGCCGATAATAAGACGGTAGGTAGGCTTTAATGTATTCACGTCAAACTCGCAGGACGCGTTAACAAATCCGGGCGTTTCGAGCGCGAACGCCTTAAGCTCCGCATAGTGCGTGGTAGCCGCACACAGCGCGCCTGCCTCACGTACCTTTTCGAGCACGGCAATAGCGAGTGCCGCACCCTCGACAGGATCAGTGCCCGCGCCAAGCTCGTCGATAAGCACGAGCGAGCGAGCGCCGACGTTTTCGGTAATGTTTACGATATTCACCATATGCGATGAGAACGTCGAGAGCGACTGCTCGATCGACTGCTCGTCGCCTATATCGGCGTAAATATCGTCGAATATGCATATCTCGGACGTGTCAGACGCCGGGATATGAAGTCCCGACTGCGCCATAAGCGAAAGAAGTCCGATTGTTTTCATCGTAACCGTTTTACCGCCCGTATTCGGACCGGTAATAACGAGCGTCGACATATCTCCGCCAAGCGTAACCGTTATCGGCACGACCTTGTCCTTGTCAAGCAAGGGGTGGCGCGCGCGGATAAGGTTAACTCTACGATCGCCCGTAATACGCGCGGGAGTTGCATCAAGCTTAAACGAAAGGTCGCTTTTTGCGAATATAAACGCAAGCTCGGTGATGTTTTTGTAGTTAAGCTCGAGCGCGTTCTGTATATCTCCGCAAGCAGCAGAAAGCTCGGTCAAAATGCGCTCAATTTCATTTTGCTCCTTGACCTGAAGCACACGAAGCTCATTGTTAGCTTCAACGACCGACATCGGCTCAACGAACAGTGTTGCGCCCGACGCGGACGTATCGTGCACAAGACCGCGCACGTCATTTTTGTGCTCAACCTTGACGGGGATAACGTAGCGCCCGTTACGCATCGTTATGATGTTTTCCTGCAAGAATTTGGAATACGAGCCGTTTATAAAGTTTTGGAGCGTATCCTTTATCTTGTTGTTTCCAAGACGCATCTTACGGCGTATATCGGAAAGCGTCGGGCTTGCCTCATCGGCTATCATATCCTCGGACACGATGGCAGTCAGTATGCGCTCCTCGAGCTTTTTGTCCGTTATAAGGCGCTCGAACATTTCGTCGAGCGAAGCAGTGCCGCGTCTGTCGGTGCGGCTGTATTCGAGTAGCGAGCGCGACGTGCGAAGCACGTTTGCGATGTCGAGAAGCTCGCGCGGTGAAAGCACCGCGCCCTTTGCCGCGCGGTCCGCCGCATCGCGCACGTCCTTTATCATTCCGAAAAGTCGGAGGCCAAGCGGTCTT